>NZ_JAXCHT010000011.1:0-118791 GCF_035984655.1 Actimicrobium sp. GrIS 1.19
AAAAAATGCTATTGCAAAATCACCCAAAATCGCGCATCCTCGCACCCAGTTTGAGCCCCTGATTTGATTGGTCCTCGTGGCGCCATTACGCCGCATATCGGTGGCGTCTTAATGCCGGTAATTGACAGCCCCTGAACCAAATGGAATATCTCCCAACTTGCCATCCAGAGAGCTAGAACTCACCACATCTCGCGGTTATGCGATTCTGGTTTTCCTTGTGTTCACACCTTTTATTGTCAGTTGCGGCTACACAACTTTTGCTCTTTCCTTTGTGTTGGGAAAAGCGTTCGGAATCATCCTGTTCGCCCCCGTTGCACTGGCCTATGTTTTCACCATGCGCCAATGCATCGTCAATTATTTTTGGAGCGGCCCTGTGCTGTTGTTCGACCGCTTTGGCATTACCAACTACCGTAAGAGTGGCCACCTGATTCCGTGGACAGAAGTTGATGCGGTGCGCATTGAAGCCCACCAATCTTCTACCTATCTGGTGCTTCGGTTTCGCAACGCCAACAACGTGCTGAAGCACTTTGGAACATCGCGAATGTTGCGCTCGGTGCTGCAACGCCTTTTTTACAAAGGGTTCGAGGGGCGGGTGAAATTGACCTCGCTTTCCTTCAAGCGATCAGAAGTACTGCAGGTTGCACAGGCGCTCCTCAGAAATTCCCGACGCTGAACCGAAACGGCAGTTGGACGCGCACGAGGATAGTGGTACTTAGATGATTCGGTAATTAAGAAGTAAATAAACAGTATTTCCAGTTTTAACTGGGCATTCCGGACGAACGTGACCAGTGATTCCGGCATCGTGACCAGTCATAACATTTGAACGTGGCCGATTCGTCGGTCGCGCTGTCGCGCGGACATTGGCTTGCGAACGAGGCGATAGCCAAAGAAGTCGACTACCGCATCGGCTAGATGACGAGTGAAACGCTGCCAGCGGCTGCAAAGGGGCGTCAGGCGCCAAGGCGAGTTGTCGTCGAGTACAGTCGGCAGGAGCCGGCCAAGAGCCGCCATTCGTGACAGTCAGTGACTTTTCCAGTTTAGCAACATTCTATGCTGATTCCAACATCCGGGCCGGGTCAGACATAAATGGTCAGCAGCGGCTAACGTCCGATGTCAGAATGAAATTTTTCGATTCTTACAAGTTATGCTTATAACTCCCCAGGAGCCTTCCATGTCCACTTCAACCCTCATTTCGCTGTTCGGTTACAAGGCCTGGGCCAATTCGGAATTGTTTACGCTGTTGGCCACGCTTCCAGCGGAGCGTGCTGAGGAGCTCAACATCTGTGTTCGTACTCTGAACCATATCTACGTGGTTGACCGAATCTTTCGCGCTCATTTGAGTGGGGAACCTAGGCCCTTCGGCGCCACGAACACAAGGGCAACTCCGTCACTTTGTCAACTGCGCGAGGAGGTCGAGGCCACCGATGCTTGGTATCAGAAGTACGCGTCATCGATCACAGCCGCCGAGGCTGCGGAAATTATCGACTTTACTTTTACCGACGGAGACCCCGGCCGAATGTCTCGCGAAGAAGTTCTTTTTCACGTACTCACCCACGGTGGGTATCACCGAGGCAATGTCGGACAAGTGCTCAAGTCGATTTCCGTTGCGCCGCCACGCGATCTCTACACAAAGTTCCTGCATCAGAGTGACCCTGTACGCAGGGCGCCCTAACGCGTTCCGCGAGCGCACGTAAAAGGCCCGAGGGCAACTTTCCGCATAGCTGACTGGCCGCTCTGGGTCGAAAGTCCCAGTTCGCGCATGCGTACAATCGGCCAACTGCCGCCGTTGGCCTACACGTGCCCGGACGTTCGGACATCGGCTTGCACCAGACACCGGACCTTCGTTCGCGGATCATGTCAGTCGCGACATTGGACGGACCGCTATTTGCCGAGATTGCTCGCAAATCACGGCTCGCGTCCGTTGCTGAACCGCTACTATGGTAGCTCACCCAAAATGGGAGTAATCGATGAGCCGACCAGATTTCATCAAGCACTGGACTGAACTCGAAGAACCGGATGCGCATGTCTATAGCGGCGATACCGAGCAAATGGCGCTCGATGCGCCGCTATCCGCCGCACTAGGCATTACGCGTATTGGTATTCATCATGTGAGGCTTCTGCCCGGCCGGCGGACTTCATATCCGCACGCCGAAAGCACCGAACAGGAGTTCGTGTACGTGCTCGAGGGCAAGCCCGATGTATGGATCGACGGGGTGCTCCATCCCCTTGTTGAAGGCGATTCCGTCGCGTTTCCGGCAGGAACTGGAATCTGCCACACCTTCATCAATAACACGAAGGCCGTAGTCAGGCTGATGGTGATCGGCGAACGTCCGCGCGACGACAATCGTATTCGTTACCCGCTCAACCAAGCGCACGAACTTATCCGCGCGGACCGCTGGGTGGACTGGCCCGTTAGACCGCTCGGAGACCATAACGGGATGCCGGACTCAGGCTTAAGAGAATGACCGCCTCGATGACTTACCGGCGAAGCGAGCGAACGGCGGCTGTAGCTGGAAGCCGCCGTTGCGGTCTCGCTAGCTCGAATAGCGGCTCAGGGTCGACAGCGGGAATTTGCGCGGGGCAAAAAGGGGGCGTGCCGTTATGGACTTCAATCATTTGCAATTAGCGTGAGCCGGCGACCATGGAATGCAAGCCGGCATCTTCAGTTTCGAGCTCATTTGCAGATTGCGCGAGCACGAGCCAATTTTCATTCACAGATAATTTGAACCGAAATCGGTGTCAACTGCGAGCACGGTCGGTTTGAAATGCAAGCCGCTACGCCAATCCGGAATATTAGTGCGGAATGCTGCAATATCATCGCGCTTGGATGATCCAGTCCTCGACGGCGAGGACGCCATCTGGAACCAAGGAAAAAGCCTTGTCGTGCGTGACGAGAGTCGCTTTAGCCGCTACCGCGTGTGCGGCAATCATCATATCGAGCGCGCCAAGCGTGATGCCGGAAGCGGAACAGGATGATCGCAAATCGCAGTAGACGGTTGCGGCCTCCCCGTCCCAAGACAACACTTCAACGCGAAGCAAAAACTCGCGTATGAGCCTTGTAAAGGCCGCTGGATGACCCTTGCGAGCCAAGCCGTAAAGCAGTTCTGCTTGCGTGACAACCGAGATGACGACGCTGTCCATCGGCAGCGCAGCCAGTCGTTGACGAACCTCCGGAGGATGGCCCTTGATGACATAGCTCGCCATGTTTGTGTCAAGCATGAAGCGACTCAAAACAGGTTCCGTTCGTCGGCCGGCAGGTCGTCACGATCAATCATGAAATCGGCTGGGATGTCGGTGCGGTCTGCAAGTTCGAAAAACTCTTGCCACGACGTTGGTTTAGGAGACAGCACGACTTCCCCCGTTGCCGGGTTGCGCCGAATGAAGACCTCCGTTCCCTGAAACCGGAACTCCATTGGTAGCCGTACCGCTTGGCTGCGTCCGGTGGTGAAAAGCTTGGCAGTGGATGGCATTTGAATCTCCTTATCGGTACCTATTCGTAGCATATACCATGCAAAGTACATATCAATGATAGGTATTTCTCAGTTTTTTCATTTGCAGTTATTTCGAGCACATCGCGGTGGATGGCGATCCGGTAACGTCGAATGCGAACTGATTTGGCGATAGCGTGAGCCGCGCTGCGTCATTTGCGGTTAATTCGAGCCGGAAACGACCAGGAGCGGTCATTGATTCGTTCATGCCATGGGAGATAAAGACTTGAGTGTTTCTGAATTCAAGCGGTATGGCACGTCTCTGGCATCGTGTTGCTTGACTGCTGTAGTTTTGTCGTTGATCTGGAAAGTGCCATATTCGTATACCGCCATCGGATTCGCCGTCTGGGCTTTTGCGGGACACCTCATCACGATCGACGATGATGTTGCGGGAGGCTGGAGCAATCCGGACGGCGGCATTCCGTTCCCGTGGTTAAAACTGGCGATAAATGCGGCGGTCTTGCTCGGCTTGGTTGGACTATCCTTCTTCATTCCGGCCTTTAGAACGCTCGGTGCGTGACGACAAGTTCACAATGTCAGCTTGGGGTCGATAGCCCCAGTTCGCGCATGCGTCCAATCGACCATCATCAAACATCCGTTAACAAGCGAGGGGCGACGCATGAATCTAAACCAGGTCACCCTTGAGACGAGCGACGTTACCGAGTCGATTTCGTTTTACCGCCGTCTGGGCTTCATTCAAATCGTTAATTCGCCCCAATACGCGCGCTTTGCTTGTCCAGACGGAGATGCTACGTCCTCTGTCCACCGCGCAGCAGGACCGGCAGTCAGTTCATGAACGGTCCTTTATCTCGAATGTGCTCATCTCGATCAAACGCTTGCTGAAATGCAGACTAAAGGGTTTTCGTTTACACAGCTTCCGGTTGATCAGTCTTGGCTGTGGAGCGAAGCACGCCTAGTCGATCCGAAGGGGAACATCATCTGTTTGTATTGGGGGGCAAGAATCGCAGGAACCCGCCATGGCGATTAACCTAAGTCGCCTAATCAAATTTCTGGAATCTCCGTACTATGGCAGGTTGAATTGACTGACTCCTTTGCGTCGGAAGTTCCACTTCGCGCGCGTACAATCGGCCAGAAGTGGACGATCAGCGTGCCACAGCATCGACGAATATGCTGACCGATAATATTCTCCTGAAAACTGAGCGGTTGACTTTGACTCCCCGGCGTCTCGACGACGCTGAAGCCTTGCTGGAGTATTACGAGAGAAATCGGCTGAATATCCGGCTTTGGGAACCGAAGTGTTGCCGCTGAACGAAAAGTGACCCCCCTGGGGGGCAAATTTCGATCAGCGCGAACACCAGAGCAATGGCTGCGGTGCCGACACAACAAGCTGACGCGCATCTGGATGGGCCGGATTGATCATCACGTTGCCGTCGTCACCGGTGACCACTGACGGAATTAGCAGCACTGCACTACGGCACTCCCGTAGCCAGCAATCACCGAACTCTCGTGCCACCGAACTTTCTGGCTCAGCCCACCCCGGCCCCAGTATCGTCGCCGTGACTATCTCTAGGACCAAGCCGTCAGGCACCTCGCCAACTACCAACATATGTGTTTTTGGCACGCTGCCAATACGGCTGTGGACCAGGACCTCCAGCATGGCTCCGGCATAGGTCGTCGCCCCGTATATGACCGGCATTCCAGCACTGTTCCAACGTCCCCCAAACCGCATGGCACCCGTTCCATCCTAGAGGGGATGACGCCCATCAGCAATCCGAAAGATCCGCACTAGACCGGGAGGCCATAAAACAGTTGCCACAGTAGCGCCTCAACACGCCGCGCGCCAAGTTCGCTCATGGACACATCCAGCGGTGTCCGGCTCTCCAGTAGTGGGTGCGCAGCGTGCAGGAATTCCCGGGCCAGCGCCTCGTCGTCCCATACGTATTGCGCCGTCGCGAAAACCCGCGCCAATCGCTCGGCGCGTTCGGACTCGCCTGGTGTGAGGCGCGCATCACGCCGTTTATAGGTGGCCTCGGCGATAATGCTGTTCAAAATGGTCCTGCGTTCGTCGGCTGTGCGGCCAACATGCGCCACGCTAGTACGCAGCGCCGATTTTGGCAGGCCCGTGCGCACCATTCCCTCGAGTTCGGCAAAGCTATGTGGCGCAGGCACCAAAGCCATAACGGCGGCGATTTTTTCCGGAGTCACAGTTTGCATTTGGGCTTTTTAGATCATTTATCAAATTTTATCGTATCAAGTGATCTATTTCAAGTCAAGCTCTAGGGATGGTCTGCATAACCACCGCCACAGCGTGAGCTGAACGAGAGAAATTCGCGTAATGAAGATGGGAATGCGTTTTCGTGCAAATTCACTGCATTTGGCGTGGAAATTTTCACACTATCGGGCCGGTTCTGGGCCCCTCTCCGGATTGCGGACGGACTCATGCCCGCCGTCCGTCAATAATCGCTCGACGTGCCATCCACAAATTGCTCAGCGCAAACAGCGTGGCCAGTTGGGCCGTGTTTTTCGCCAGGCCGCGGTAGCGAACTTTTGTGAATCCGAACTGGCGCTTGATGACCCGGAATGGATGCTCAACCTTGGCGCGAACACTCGCCTTGAGCTTCTCGATGTTGTCGAGCATGGCACCCAGTTTCGTCGCCCTGTCCAACGTCTTGCGCTTGCCCGGACGCATGGCGATGTGCCACTTGACGCCGGTCGCCTCGGGCCGGTTGTTGGCGCCCTGGTAGCCAGCGTCCGCGAATACCTCGACTTCTTCACCGTGCAACAGTGCGTGGCCCTGAGTGACATCGTTGACATTGGCGGCGGTGCCGATAACCGTGTGTACCAGACCCGAATCGGCATCAACCCCAATGTGGGCCTTCATGCCGAAGTACCACTGGTTTCCCTTTTTGGCTTGATGCATCTCGGGGTCCCGTTCGCCCTTGCTGTTCTTGGTCGAACTGGGCGCGGCAATCAGCGTGGCATCGACCACCGTTCCGGTCTTGAGCAGAAGACCTCGCTTGGCCAGCGTGGCATTGATGGTGGCCAGCAGTTGCGCACTCAACGCATGTTTTTCCAGCAGATGGCGAAACCGCAGAATGGTGGATTCGTCGGGCAACCGGCTCATACCCGCGTCCAGTTCTGCAAACTCCCGATACAGCGGAACGTCGTGCAACGATTCCTCCATTGCCGGGTCACTCAGCCCAAACCACTGCTGCATGAAGTGAATCCGAAGCATGGTCGACACGGCAAACGGCGGCCGGCCCGTTTTACCTTTCGGCGCGTACGGTTCAATCAAGTACACCAACTCGGCCCAGGGAACAACCAGGTTCATTTCATCGAGAAATTCGCGCTTGCGCGTCTTCTTGGGGGCCAGTTCAAATCCGGCGGTGGGGAGGCTTATTTGTTTCATCGGTAGTCAACGTGTTGGAAGGCGACTTCGCCGACCTTATGCAGAGATTCCCTAGCTCTCGGCGTACGAACGTCGATCGACTATGGAGCAGGCATAGAGGCGCGATGGGAGGTTGCCGCTGTGCCGGTTTCTGCCCTGGGTCTGATGCGGCTTTTCCGAGGAATGCAGGCGGCATGGAGGTTTGGCTGTTGCTTTGGGGTGTCGTCAGCAGCAACTAGCTCTGAATCGCGCAAACTTACCGGTTTCAAAAGGTGGCAACATGGAACATAATGTAGCTTAACTTATCAGGGATTCAATTATGTCTATCGCGCTGAAATTGTCGGATGAACTGGTCGAAATGGCTAAGCCACATGCCGCTGCCGAACATCGTTCTGTCCCTAAGCAGATCGAGTATTGGGCGCGGCTTGGGAAGGCTGTCGATGACAACCCCGGCCTGCCGCTGCAATTCATTAAGGATACGCTACTCGCCGCTCAAGAGGCCAAGGCTGGGTTGCTTACCCAGTACCAGTTTGAGGCCTGATAGTGTTGGCGATCCTTGCTACTCCGACCTTTACTAAAGTCATCAAGAAATTGCACGCCAAAGACAAGATTGCAGTGGACAGCGCCGTGAAAGAAATTGCCAAGAACCCTGCAATAGGCGAAGAAAAAAAGGGCGACTTGGCCGGGATTTTTGTGCACAAGTTCAAGATCAACAAACAAGAGGTTTTGTTGGCCTACCAGCTTCAACCGAGCAAATTATCGCCGGTTACTGTGCTGCTGTTGAGCATTGGATCGCACGAGAATTTTTACACTGAACTGAAACGATCAAACTAGGGAAAATGCGGTGAACTTTGATACCTTGTTCAAGCTTAAGAAGCCGATTACGCCACGGCCAAAACAATGGCGTGTGACGTTCTATCGCGAAGACGGCAAGATGGCATTCGGCTATTTTACTTTGGGCTGATGCAAGCCGGCCAGCCAAGGCATCCACTTATGTTGGCCTATTCCTCAGAGCTTACGGAATGGTGAGCCACCAGCGGCAACGACGTTTCTAGGGAATATTTTGCGAATCAAGATTCCTGTATTGGATATCTCCAATACAAGCACTGAAAAGATAACCAAAAAAGAAATTGGCTTAAAATTGGCAGTAACCGAAGATGCGGATTAGTGGCAACTAGCCGCTAACCCGCATGGATACTGGTGCTGATGAGGCGAATCGAACACCCGACCTACTGATTACGAATCAGTTGCTCTACCAACTGAGCTACATCAGCGAAGCCCCGCATTCTAGCAAAGTTTCAGACGCAAAAGCCAGTGCGGTGTGATTTTTCCTGCAATCCACTGATGTTATTTACTGCTGGTGGTAGCCGGTGACCCGTTCGACTTCGCTTTTTGATCCCAGAAACACGGGCACGCGCTGATGCAGCTTGTGCGGCTGGATGTCCATGATGCGCCCTTGCCCGTCGGTCGCGGCGCCACCAGCCTGCTCGACGATGAACGCCATCGGGTTGGCTTCGTACATCAGGCGCAGCTTGCCTGGCTTGTCCGGTTCGCGCGCATCGGCCGGGTACATGAAAATGCCGCCGCGGTTGAGGATGCGATGCACGTCGGCGACCATCGAGGCGATCCAGCGCATGTTGAAGTCGGTGCCGCGTGGTCCTGTTTTGCCGGCTTGCAGCTCGTTGAAGTACTTGGTCACCGGTGGATGCCAGTGGCGTGCGTTGGAGGCGTTGATGGCGTATTCGCGGGTCTCGGCGGGAATCTGCATGTTTCGGTGGGTCAGTACCCATGAACCCATCTCGCGGTCCAGCGTGAAGCAGTTCACGCCGTTGCCGGTGGTGAGCACCAGCACGGTCTGCGGACCGTACACGGCATAACCGGCGGCGACTTGCTTGCTGCCCGGCTGCAGGAAATCCTTTTCGGTCGGTTCGCACATGCCCTCGGGCGCTTTCAGCACCGAGAAAATGGTCCCGATCGACACATTGACATCGATATTGCTCGAGCCGTCCAGCGGATCGAACAGCAGCATGTATTCGCCCTTCGGATAGCGGTTCGGGATCGGATGGATGGTTTCCATTTCCTCGGACGCCATGGCTGCCAGATGGCCGCCCCACTCATTGGCTTCGAGCAGGATCTCGTTGCTGATGATGTCGAGTTTTTTCTGCACTTCGCCCTGGACGTTTTCAATGTTGGCGCTGCCGAGCACGTCGCCCAGCGCACCCTTGCCGACGGCATGGCTGATGGTCTTGCAGGCGCGCGCGACCACTTCGATCAACAGACGCAGTTCGGCGGGAATGGTGTTGTGGTGGCGTTGTTCTTCGACCAGATATTGCGTGAGGCTGATGCGTTTCATGGTGGACTCTTCGCTTTCGATTCAGTTGGCCAGGGCTTTGGTGATGACTTCGAGGACGTCGTTCGATAGCGCCGGTGCGGCAGCCACGCGGCGCAACGCCTGTTGCATCAAATGCTGCTGGACCGGCGCATATTTGCGCCAGCGATCCAGCGTGCGTGCCAATCGTGCGGCGACCTGCGGGTTGATGGCGTTGAGGGCAATGACCTGCTCCGCCCAGAACGCGTAGCCGCTGCCGTCGGCGGCATGGAATTGCGCCGGATTGCCATTGCAGAAGCTGAAAATCAGGCTGCGTGCACGGTTCGGGTTCTTCAGCGTGAAGGCCGGATGACGCATCAGTTCGCGCACCGTCGCCACGTTGGTGTGGCGCGCCATGGCTTGCAGCATGAACCACTTGTCAACCACCAGCGGCTCGGCTTCGAATTCACTGTAAAAGTTGTCCAGGGCTGCCTGCCGCGTCGGTGCGCTGGAATTGAGCAGTGCACTCAATGCGGCGAGCCGGTCCGTCATGTTGTTGGCTCGCTCAAGCTGCTTCTGCGCCAGTCCATGCGCGGCGGCGTCATCGAGTTCGGCCAGATAGCTCAGCGCGATGTTTTTCAGTGCCCGCTTGCCGGCTGATTCGGCATCAGGCTTGTAGGCGCCCTTGACTTGATGGGCTGCGTAGATTGCTTCCAGATCCGGCCGCAACGCTGCTGCCAGCGCGCGCCGCAGTGCCTGGCGCGCATTGTGAATCGCTTGCGGCTCAATCACCGCGAGTGCTTCCGAGAGCATGGTTTCGGACGGCAAGGTCAGCGCCACTTCGCGGAACGCGGCGCCGAGCTTCTTATCGTTGAGGGTGGCGCGCAGCGAGTCGATCAACAGCGTCGCATCGGCCGCCAGCGATGCCGTCTTGCCGTTGAGGTTCTCCGGACGTGACGATTCGATCATCGACAGCAGGCGGCGGGTGGCGAGGCGCTGGCCCGCTTCCCAGCGGTTGAAGGCGTCGCTGTCGTTGGCCATCAGGAATGCCAGTTCCTCATCGCTGTAGTCGACGTTGAGGACGACCGGGGCCGAAAAGTCGCGCAGGATCGATGGCACCGGCTTTTCGGCCACGCCGGTAAAGACAAAGGTTTGTTCCGCTTCCGTCAGTTCCAGCACGATGGTGCGCTGTGGCTGATTACGTTTGGCGCCGGCGACCGGAACGTGCGGGCGATCCTGCAGCACCAGCGCCATGTCCTTGCCGTCGTGGTCGAGCAGGCCGACGGCAACCGGAATCAGGAACGGCAATTTGCCGGACTGACCGGGTGTCGGTGCGCAGCTTTGGGTGAGCGTTATCGCATACGTCCTGGCTGCAGCATCGTACTCGGTCCGGACACCGACAGTCGGCGTTCCTGCCTGGCTGTACCAGCGCTCGAACTGCGCCAGATCGCGGCCGTTGGCATCGACCATTGCGGCGCGGAAGTCGTCGCAGGTGACGGCCTGGCCGTCGTGCCGCGCGAAGTACAGATCCATGCCCTTGCGGAAGCCGTCGCGACCCAGCAGGGTCTGGTACATGCGCACGACTTCGGAACCCTTTTCGTAAATCGTGACCGTGTAAAAGTTATTGATCTCGAGGTACGAATCGGGCCGCACCGAATGCGCCATCGGACCGGAATCCTCGGGGAACTGGGCCTGCCGCAACACGCGCACATCATCAATGCGCTTGACCGCGCGGCCGGTGGCCGAGCCAATCTGGTCGGCGGAAAATTCCTGGTCACGAAATACGGTCAGGCCTTCCTTGAGCGACAACTGGAACCAGTCGCGGCAGGTGACCCGGTTGCCGGTCCAGTTGTGGAAGTACTCGTGGCCGACCACCGATTCGATGTTGGCGTAGTCGGCATCGGTAGCGATGCGGGCATTGGCCAATACGAACTTGGTGTTGAAAATGTTCAGGCCCTTGTTCTCCATCGCACCCATGTTGAAGTCGCCCACGGCGACGATCATGAAGCGATCCAGGTCCAGTTCGAGGCCGAAGCGTTCTTCGTCCCAGCGAATGCTGTTCTTGAGCGAATCCATGGCGTGCTGGGTCTTGTCCAGATTGCCCGGCTCGACCCAGACTTGCAGCAGCACGTCGCGGCCGGATTTCAGGCGGAAAGTCTCTTCCTGGCACACCAGTTTGCCGGCCACCAGCGCGAACAGGTACGACGGCTTCTTGAACGGGTCTTCCCACAGCGCGTAATGGCGGCCATCGCCGAGATCGCCCTGCTCGATCAGATTGCCGTTCGACAGCAGCACCGGGTAGCGCGCCTTGTCGGCCCGCAGCATCACGGTATATTTGGCCATCACATCCGGGCGATCGGGAAAGTAGGTGATCTTGCGAAAGCCTTCGGCTTCGCATTGGGTGAAGAAATTCCCACCCGACACATACAGGCCCATCAGCGAGGTGTTGCGCACCGGCGCCAGCGCGGTCTCGATATCCAGCGTGACGCGATCGGGCGCGTCGGCGATATGCAGCGCATTGCCGACCAGCCGGTATTCGCGCTTGCTCAGCAGTTTGCCGTTCATGCTGATCTGGATCAGTCGCAGCGCTTCGCCAAACAGAATGATGGTGCGGTCGCCAGCGGCCGGATTGCGAACCATCTTGATGCGGGTCGCCACGCGCGTATCAACCGGATCGAGGTCGAATCCCATGTCGACGGTTTCGACGAAAAACCCTGGGGGCGTGTAATGCTCGCGATAGATGGTCTGGGGATTGTCAGTGCGCATAAGAGTTTGATAAAAGAGGGATTTGACGCAAAATGGCATTTTACAAGCATCGGGGTGATCCATGAAATTTGCGTCCATGATTCTGATGTGCTTCGCAGCAATTGTGGCTGTCGGCTGTACCAAGGAGCAGCAGAACAAGATCAGTCGTTCGGTGCAGAACTGGACCGGCACCAATGGCGTGCTGGAGTTCTATGCCGGCGACAAGCTGGTGCGCCGCTTCATCGCCATTGACAAGATCACCACTGCGATGGGCACCGACGATGGCGCACCGCGCTCCTATCGCTATGGCTACGGCGTGCTCGACGAAAATTTAAACATGCGCGTCGACCCGGGCGAAAAGAAAGTCTATTTCGAAATCAGCGACTTCGGGTCGAACTACATCTTTTTCGAAAATCCCCACTGAATTCGGTTACTGAAGGTAACAGTTTGAATCTCGTCTTGACGGCTGCTTAGACTGAGAAAAGCTATAAAAGCATGTTGTCCAAGCGCCCAAGGAGATTTGCAATGAAACGCACCACCGCCCTTCTCTTCGCCGCGGCCTGTCTGGCACTGTCCGGTTGCGCCAGCACGATACGCAGCAATGTCACCGCATTCAATGACTGGCCGGCCGAGCTGCCTGACAAGAGTTATGGCTTCGAGCGCACGCAGGAGCAAAACCAGAACCTGGAATATCTCAGCTATGAAAACCTGGTGCGGGCGGAGGTCAATCGGCTGGGCTTGACCGAGGCGCAGTCGAACCGCAAGCCGGCGCTCAAGGTCACGCTTTCGTTTGCGGCAAACGAAGTCGACGTCACCAGCGTGGAGCCGGTCTTCGTCGATCCGTATTTTTATGGCTCCGGCTACTATGGTCGCGGGTTCTACCCAAGACCGTTCTACCGCGGCGCCTACGACCCCTTCTTCTGGGGTCCGCCCACGGTGGCGTACCAGCAGCGCAGTTATGCGCTGCAGCGCCGCCAGCTGCAGGTGCGCATCAGCCGCAATGCCGACGGCAAATCGTTGTACGACGTGAAGGTGAACAGCGAGGGCGAGAATTCGTCGCTGGCGGCAGTCATGCCCTATATGGTGCGCAGCGCCTTCGCCGAATTTCCGGGCAAGAGCGGCGCGACCAGGACTGTCGAAATGAAGATGGAAGACTGAGCGCGGCGCCTTGCCAGGCGCCGTTTTTCCGTCATTCCTGGTACTGCGCCGGATCAGTCCGGTCTGGTGCAGCACCCTTGAGCGCTTCTGTGAGCGCCCGCGTCACCACCGATTCGCGCGGCATCACGACAGCACCCTGCTCGCGCAAGGCGCTGGCGAATTCCCCGGCGGTGAACGAAAACGGGTCGTCGCCCTGGCGGTTGCTGAAAATGAAGCGGCTGCGCAGCGGACTGATCCACGCCAGCCGGAATGCAATGCGCACACCGTTGTTACGCACGAACTCCACCCAGGTGCCGAGCTCGATGCTGTCGACCACATGCACGAACTGATCGATCGGTTTTTCCTGCATCTCGCGGGCGCGCTTGGATAGTCGCCGCTCGCTGGCTTTTTGCGCGACGTTGACCGCGATCTCGATCTGGTGCCCCGGGGTCAACTCGGTCGGTACGCGCACCATCGCAGCATGGCGCTCGACCAGGTTGGCAAAGAATTCGACGCGCTCCGGCTCATCCCATTTGATCGCATTCAGCCACGCATTGAGCAGCGACAGCAGCGATGGCAATTTGTTGACCAGCTCCTTGCGCTCCTCGGGGCTGACTTTCGGCTTGACGGTCCAGATCAGATCGTCCATCGCCTTGAGGGCCTTTTCGAGCGCTTGCGGCTTGCGCTCGGCCACGCTGTGCGCAAGCGTCAGAATGCGCACCCACTGCGTTTCCAGAAAAATCTCGACGAAGCCGGCGATCTCGCCGGTTTCGATGCGCACCGCCACATCATTTTCGGCCGCCTCCTGCGCCTGCCGCATTTTTTCTTCGCGCAGTGCTTCGGAAATGCTGGCCTTGAGCGCGCTCCTGGCGGTCTTTTCCTCTTCGGTGATAAACGCTTCGAGGTCGGCCACTACCTCGCTGTACAACCCCAGATGCTGGTCGAATTCCTGCTGCACCCGATCAACAATCTGTTCGATGATCTTGTAGAGCGGATCGTCGGCGCCGGTGTCGTGCCGCAGGCCCAGACCCGACTGGGCCAGCCGCTCAAGCAGCCGACGGGCCGGATGGGTGTCGCTGAAAAAGAATTCCTTGTCGATCAGTGCGGTCTTCAGCAACGGCACCTGTAACTGTCCGAGCAGGCCTTTGATTTCATCGGGAATATTGTGATCGCTGAAAACGAAGTCGAAGATGCGCGCCAGAAGTTCAATCGTGTTCTGGTCCATCGCCGACATCGACCCGCTCGGCGCCTGGCGCGGAATATGGCGCAGCGTGGCCGCCGTTTGCGAAAATGCCGGTCCGCCCGGATCGCCGCTGGCATTGACGGCGTTGCGCTGGATGTCCGTCAGATAGTCGAGCAGCGCATTGTTGATCGTACCCGGTGTCGTCGGCCCCGCTGCACCACGCCGGTCGGGGCGCTGACTGCCACCGCCTTTGCCATCCGGCCCGTTCTGCAACCAGCGCTGCAGCTTGTTGTGCAGTGATAAGTCGCGCCGCTCGGACTCGGCTGTCGGCTTCGCGCGCCGATCGACCTTGCCGGCCCGGTAGGCTTCCACCAGGTCGGGCACGATGCCCCGCGCGACCAGCGCGCCGTTGAGCTGCTCCAGAATCGGTTCGAAATCGAGAAATACTTCGGGACGCAACAGCCGCAGCGCAAGGCGATGTGATTCGGGAATCGGATCGAACTTGCACCACGCCTCGAATACCGCCCGCAGAAACACACCGGGACGAAACGGATTTTGTGAAATGCTGATTTCTTCACGCTGCAGCAGGCGGCTGATGCGAATGTTCAGTGCCACCAGCGCAGCGGAGTTGTTGAGTTCGATGGCTTGACCAATATTGCCGATCAGGACCTTGTTTTCCATTTCTTCAAGACTGACCAGCGACAGGTCCGACGAGTCCATCGCCTGGACCGGTGTCTGGCCCTTGTCGAGCGCTGCGATTTCGCGCAATAGCGCGTAGCCGAGGCTGCCAACAATGCCACGCTGCAGTTGGGTGGCGTTCTTCTTCAGGTGATTCCACGCGTTGAAACTGAGATTCGCTTCGGCGGGCCGCACGGATTGATCCGACAGCCGGAACAAGGCCTCGGTCAGGCGATCGATCATGGCCGTTGCCTGCTCGCCGACCTGCTCGACGGCCAGGGGCACCAGGCTTTCGAGGATCAGGATACGGCTCGATGCGGAACTTACGGCATCGGACGATTTGTCGGCCGGGTTGTCAGGCATGGGAATGTGATTTGATTGGCAACGTTGGAATACTTGACAAGAAATACAGGTCGCGACTGGAAGCGGTTCGCGTCGTTTTATTCTATGCCATTTATATTACCAGCCAGAAAAAAGCGTTCAGGAAAAATACGCCATCGATCCAAACGTCACGGCGACGACGATCATCACGGCCAGGGCCAGCACGATCAGCAGGCGGCCGAATTTTGGCATGCCGTCGTCCTGGCTCACTGGTTTTTTCGGGGACTCGGACATGCCAGCCTCACGGAATCAGAATGGTTGAGCCGGTGGTCTTGCGGGCTTCGAGGTCACGATGCGCCTGGGCGGCATCGGCCAGCGCGTAGCGCTGATTGATCTCGATGTTGATCTTGCCGCTCTCGACCATGGCAAACAGGTCGGCCGCCATCGCTTCCAGATCATCGCGTTTGGCGGTGTGCGTGAACAGGGTCGGGCGGGTCACGAACAGCGAGCCGCGCGACGCCAGCTCATTGAGCGTAAACGGTGGCACCGGGCCGGACGCGCTGCCGTAGCTGACCATCATCCCGAGCGGGGATAGGCAATCGAGCGACTTGAAAAACGTATCGACGCCAATCGAGTCGTACACCACCGGCACGCCTGCGCCGCCAGTGATTTCCTTGACACGTTCGACGAAATTCTCGGTGTTGTAGTTAATCACGTGCGTGCAACCATGGGCCTTGGCCAGTTCGCCTTTCTGGTCGGAGCCAACCGTGCCGATCATGGTCACGCCAAGCGCCTTGGCCCACTGACAGGCGATCAGGCCAACGCCGCCAGCGGCTGCGTGGAACAGGATCGTCTCGCCACCGCGCAACGGGAATGTGCGACGAAACAGATACTGCACCGTCATGCCCTGCAACATCATCGCCGCCGCGGAATCGAGACTGATCCCGTCGGGCACCCGCACCAGGATTGCCGCCGGCATCACGCGCACTTCGGCATACGCGCCGGTTGGCCGACCAGCGTAGGCGACCCGGTCACCCGGCTTGACGTGCGTGACATCCGGCCCGACCGCTTCCACCACGCCCGCGCCTTCCATACCGAGCCCGGCCGGCATCGGCTGCGGATACAGGCCGGTGCGAAAATACACATCAATGTAGTTCAAGCCGCAGGCATGCTGCCGGACCCGCGCTTCGCCAGGACCGGGTTCGCCAACCTCGACGTCAACGTATTCCATGACTTCCGGTCCACCGATTTTAAAGATGCGAATTGCCTTTGCCATGGTGATTTCCTTGCCTTGATGTGAGGGATGGTTCAATTGGTCACTTCACGAGCACTCTACCGTGTTTCGGCCAGATCGATGATCGACATTACTGGCGATCGATTCAGATCTTTTTGCGCGAAAGCAAATACACGCCCGCCAACACCAATGCCGTACCGGCAAGCTGAATGGCCGTGATCGGCTCATCAAGAATCAGCGCACCCAGGAACAGCGTCGACACTGGCCCGATCATACCGGCCTGTGACGCGGTGCCGGCGCCGATGCGCGAGACGGCAACCATGGTCAGGCAGACTGGCAGCACGGTGCAAAAGAACGCGTTGAACATGGACAGCCCGTACACGGCGGCAGGTTGCACCAGCAGCGACCACGGCCGCAGCAGCAGGAACTGGCCAATACAGGCGACGCTGGAGACGCACATGGCATAGGCCACCAGCCGCAACGCACCGACCCGCCGCACCATCTCGCCCGATGCCAGCAAATACAGCGCGTAGGCGACCGCACTGCCGAGCACAAACGCGCCACCGAGCATCACGTTCGGGCCGCCGGTCCGGGCATCATGCACGAAGACCAGCACCATGCCGAAATACGACGTCAGCAGCGCGCACCATTCAAGGCGCGAGATGCTTTTTTTCAGAAATATGACGGAAATCAGCAACACAAAAGAGGGTGTCAGGAACAGGATCAGACGCTCCAGGCCCGCAGAAATATATTGCAGACCCAGGAAATCCAGAAAACTCGACAGGTAATAACCGAGCAGCCCGAGCACCACGATGCGGCCGCGCTCGGCATGCGACAAGGGAGTCGCACCGCGCATCTGCCAGAACGCAATCGCCACGAAGAACGGCAGCGAAAACAGCATCCGGAATGCGATCAGCGTGACCGCGTCGACGTGGTAGCGATAGATCAGCTTGGCGACGATGGCCTTGGTCGAGAACAGGATTGCACCGCTAATGGCAATCGCCAGCCCGATGAGAAAGGTCTTGCGCTCGGTCTGGCCGAGGATGGCCGTCGTCATCGCGTCAGGAAGCGATCAGGTGACCGAGCTTGGCGGCCTTGGTATCCAGATAGCGGGTATTGAATCCGTTGCGCTGCACCAGCAGCGGAATGCGCTCGGCAACCTCGACGCCGAGCTGCGTGAGCGCGCTGATCTTGCGCGGATTGTTGGTCATCAGGCGCAGGCTGCGCACGCCGAGGTGGCGCAGCATTGGCACGGCCAGACCGTAATGGCGCTGATCGGGTAAAAATCCCAGCTCCTGGTTGGCTTCGACGGTGTCGGCCCCGCCGTCCTGCAAATGGTAGGCGCGCAGCTTGTTGAGCAGTCCGATGCCACGGCCTTCCTGCCGCAGATACAACAGCACGCCGCGCCCTTCGATCGCAATCTTCTGCAGCGCGGCCTCGAGCTGGGCACCACAGTCGCAGCGCTGGCTGAACAGCGCGTCGCCGGTGAGGCATTCGGAATGCATGCGCGCCAGCACCGGCAGACCATCGCCAACGTCGCCAAGCACCATCGCCAGATGTTCCTTGCCGGTGTCCGGCTCCACGAATGCATGCAGTCGAAATGTCGCCCACGGGGTCGGCAGGTCACAGGTGGTGATGTAATCGAGTGGGGTTTCTGGCACGACGGCGTGGTCGGATGGAATCGGGGACATGGCACTTCTCTTGGTAAGGCAAACTCAATAAAAAAGCAAAATCAAACGTTGCGTACAGCGGCGCGACGCAGCGTCAGGCGGGTTATCTGATTGACAACACGCCGTGCTCGGCAATCCGCAAGGATATCAGGCCGGCGCGCTTTGCGTTACACGGCCTGCGGCCAGACCCGGCAGACGCGGCCACGGCGCTGCCGCGCTTTTGCTATGATACCGGCCTAACTCTGAAGCCAATCACGCCATGCCCAAGTTCACCCTCCTGCTTCAGCACTACGGATTGCTGCTCGTGTTTGCCAATGTCCTGGTGGAACAGATGGGCTTTCCGATCCCCGCATTCCCGATCCTGATCGTCGCCGGCGCGTTGTCGATGATTGGCGACCTGAGCTGGCAATCCTGCCTGCTGGTCAGCGTGATGGCGTGCCTGATCACCGACTTCAGCTGGTACACCGCCGGCAAACGCTATGGCAAGCGCATCCTTGGCCTGCTGTGCAAAATCTCGTTGTCGCCAGATAACTGCGTCAGCCACACGGAAGACACGTTCCGGCGCTGGGGACCGAAATCGCTGATGATCAGCAAATTCATTCCAGGCTTCAATACGATTGCGCCACCGCTGGCCGGCGCAATGGGCACCAAGCTCGACAAATTCCTGCTCTTCAGCATGTTCGGCTCAGTGCTGTGGGCCGGCACCGGCATCGCGATCGGCGCCATTTTTTCCAAGAGCATCGACCGGGTGCTGGACATTCTCAGCACCATGGGCGTGACCGCCGTGCTGGTGGTCGCAGCCGTGCTGGCCCTGTTCATGTTGATCAAGTACGTTGAGCGTCGCCGTTTTTTGCGTTCACTGTACATGGCGCGCATCTCGGTCGACCAGCTGCGCACCATGATGGAGGAAGGCGTCGATCCGATCATCGTCGATGCCCGCAGCGCCACCGCACAGGAACTCGAACCGGCCATCCCGGGCGCGATCCTGTACGGCCATGTCGATCATGCCGAGACCTTCGCCAATGTGCCGCGTGACAGCGAAATCATCGTCTACTGCAGCTGCCCGAACGAAGCGTCGGCAGCGATCATTGCACGCAAGCTGATCGGTCATGGCTTTGTGCACGTGCGTCCGCTGGTGGGCGGACTCGACGCGTGGAAAGAATCGCTGACGGAATCGCTTACCGCCCATTGATCAGTTGCGCTTCAGGATCGATCCAAGTACGCCGCGAATGATTTCACGGCCGACTTGCGAGCCGATCGAGCGCGCCGCCGATTTCATCATGGATTCCACCACGCTGTCGCGGCGGCCGGTTGGCCCGCTGCCCATCACACCACCCAGCACGTCCCTGAACTTGTCGCCGAACGACGGGCCATCGGCCGGCGCGGGCGCATTTGTCGGTGTTGGCGCATTTGCCGGCGCGGGCGCGGCCGGACTGGCAGCAACCCGGCCCTTGATTTTTTCATAGGCAGATTCGCGGTCCACGGTTTTTTCGTACACGCCCGCAACGATCGACGACGCCATCAGTGCGCTGCGCTGTTCGGCACTGATCGGCCCGATCTGCGACGCCGGCGGCACCACGAAGCCGCGCTCGACCATGCCTGGCCGCCCCTTCTCGTCGAGGAATGAAATCAATGCCTCGCCCACTTCGAGCTGGGTGATCACGGTGGCGGTGTCGAGCTGGGGATTGGCGCGGAAGGTCTCGGCCGCCGCCTGCACCGCCTTCTGGTCGCGCGGCGTGTAGGCGCGCAAGGCATGCTGGACCCGGTTGCCGAGTTGTCCCAGCACGGTATCGGGAATGTCGAGCGGATTCTGCGTCACGAAGTACACGCCCACGCCCTTCGAGCGAATCAGGCGCACCACCTGCTCGATCTTCTGCAGCAACGGCTTGGGCGCATCGGCAAACAGCAGATGCGCTTCATCGAAGAAGAAGGCCAGTTTCGGTTTGTCGAGGTCACCCACTTCCGGCAGATGCTCATACAGCTCCGACAGCAGCCACAACAGGAAGGTCGAATACAACTGCGGTGCGTTCATCAGCCGGTCGGCGGCGAGAATATTGACGACGCCCTTGCCGGCGCCATCGGTCTGCAGCAGATCGTCGATATTGAGCATCGGCTCGCCAAAGAATTTATCGCCGCCCTGCTCCTCGATACTGATCAGGCCCCGCTGGATGGCGCCAATACTGGCGGCGGAAATATTGCCGTATTCCGTCTGAAAGGTGGCCGCCTGATCGCCGACATGCTGCAGCATGGCCCGCAGGTCCTTGACGTCGAGCAGCAGCAGTCCATTGTCGTCGGCAATCTTGAATACCAGTTGCAGCACGCCTTGCTGGGTATCGTTCAGATTGAGCATGCGTGCCAGCAGCAACGGGCCGAGATCGGAAATGGTGGCGCGCACCGGGTGCCCTTTTTCGCCGAACACGTCCCAGAATGTGACTGGCGCGGCCGCCCATGCCAGCTCCGGCATGTCCAGCAGCGCGAGGCGCGTCTTGATGCGGTCGCTGTTGCTGCCCGCCACGCCCAGGCCGGACAGGTCGCCCTTGACGTCCGCCATGAAAACCGGCACGCCGATATTCGACAGGGCTTGCGCCATCGCTTGCAGTGTCACGGTCTTGCCGGTGCCGGTAGCCCCGGTACTGCAGCCATGACGATTGGCCAGCTGGGGCAACAGGCACAGCGGAACTTGCTGACTCTTCGCAATTAACAATGGATCGGGCATGGAGATGGCGCTTTCAGAGGCAGTTTCGGGAGGTCGCTATGGTAAAATTGTAGATCGGTTTTGCCGTTCCCCGACAACTAATTTGGCGCGACAACCGCGCTTTCACGCACACACTGGCAAGGAAACATCGACATGGCTGGACACAGCAAATGGGCCAATATCAAACACAAGAAGGCCGCCACCGATGCCAAACGCGGCAAGATCTGGACCCGTCTGATCAAGGAAATCACGGTCGGCGCACGCCTTGGCGGCGCCGATATTGCCACCAACCCGCGCCTGCGCCTGGCCGTTGAAAAAGCCGCCGACGCCAATATGCCCAAGGACAACGTCGCGCGCGCCATCGCACGCGGCACCGGCGGCCTCGATGGCGCCCATTACGAAGAAATTCGCTACGAAGGCTACGGCATCAACGGCGCGGCCATTCTGGTCGACTGCATGACCGACAACCGCGTACGCACCGTTGCCGAAGTCCGCCATGCCTTTGCCAAGTTCGGCGGCAACATGGGTGCGGAAGGTTCGGTGGCGTTCCAGTTCAAGCATTGCGGCCAGTTTCTGTTTGCGCCCGGCACCAACGAAGACGCGCTGATGGAAGCCGCGCTCGAAGCAGGCGCCGAAGACGTGCTGACCGATGACGAAGGCGGCATCGAAGTGTTGTGCCCGCCGCATGACTTCACCATCGTCAAGCAAAAGCTGGAAGCGGCCGGATTCAAGGCCGAGGTCGGCGACGTGATCATGAAGCCTGCCACCGAAACCGAATTCACCGGCGACGACGCGATCAAGATGCAAAAGCTGCTCGATGCACTGGAAGACCTCGATGACGTGCAGGAGATTTACACCAACGCCATCATCAGCGGATAAGTGTCGGGGCGCGCAGCACCGGCGCCCGGGAGTTGGAAACAGGTAGCACGCTGCAAAATTCTTCGGACCACGCCGTCAACAGAACTTGACGACCGGCGCGGTTCTTTCGCAATGGATCTCAAGTCACAATCGCACTCATGAAAATTCTGGTAATCGGCTCTGGCGGCCGCGAACACGCCCTCGCGTGGAAACTCGCACAATCGGAGCGGATTCAAATGGTTTATGTCGCGCCCGGCAACGGCGGCACGGCGCAGGATGGCCGCCTGGAAAACCTGCCGCTCACCGATCCGGCTGCGCTGCTGCAATTCGCGCTGGACGAGCACATCGCCCTGACCGTGGTCGGCCCCGAGATCCCGCTGGCGGCCGGCATCGTCAATCTGTTCCGCGACAAGGGCCTGAAGATCTTCGGCCCGACGAAGGAAGCGGCCCAGCTCGAGAGCTCGAAGGATTTTGCCAAGACCTTCATGCACCGGCATGGCATTCCGAGTGCGCAAAGCCAGACCTTCTCCAGCAGCATCGATGCGCATGCGTTCATCGACGCGCAAGGCGCGCCCATCGTCATCAAGGCCGATGGCCTGGCCGCCGGCAAGGGCGTGGTGGTGGCATTGAACCTGGCGGAGGCGCACGCGGCCGTCGACATGATGCTGTCCGATAACAAGCTCGGCGACGCCGGTGCGCGCGTGGTCATCGAAGAATTCCTGAGCGGCGAGGAAGCCAGTTTCATCGTCATGGTCGATGGCAAGAATATCCTGCCGCTGGCCACCAGCCAGGACCACAAGCGCTTGCTCGACAACGACGCCGGACCGAACACCGGTGGCATGGGTGCGTACTCGCCGGCGCCGATTGTCACGCCCGAACTGCATGCGCGCGTGATGCGTGAAATCATCGTGCCAACGGTGCAGGGCATGGCCCGCGACGGCATCGTCTTTACCGGCTTCCTGTACGCCGGCCTGATGATCGACGACCACGGCAACCCGAAAACGCTGGAATTCAACTGCCGCATGGGTGACCCCGAAACCCAGCCGATCATGGCGCGCCTGAAAACCGATCTGGTCGGCGTGATGGAACATGCCGTCAATGGCACGCTCGACGCGGTCGAACTGGAATGGGACCGGCGCACCGCGCTGGGTGTCGTGATGGCGGCTGCAGGCTATCCCGATACGCCACGCAAGGGCGACGTCATCAGCGGGATTCCCGCCGAAACGCCGGAGTGCGTGACCTTCCATGCCGGCACCGCGCTGGTCGATGGCCAGCTGACGGTCGCGGGCGGCCGCGTGTTGTGCGTGGTTGGCCTTGGCGACAGCGTCAAGATGGCGCAGCGCCAGGCCTATCAGGCACTCGACCAGATCCATTTCGATGGCGCGCAGTTCCGCCGCGATATCGGCTGGCGCGCCCTCAAGCGGCATGGCTGATCGATGACCGAATCCACTGCAATCACATCGGCCCCGGCGCAAGCCATCAAGACCTATCTGCTCGGGCTGCAGGCGCGCATCGTCGCCGGACTCGAGGCCATCGACGGCAAGTCCTTCTCGACCGACGCCTGGCAACGACCCGAGGGCGGCGGCGGCATTTCCCGCATCATTGAAGACGGTAATGTGTTCGAGCGCGGCGGGGTCGGCTTTTCGCATGTGACCGGCAAGAGCCTGCCGCCGTCGGCCGCCGCCAATCGTCCCGAGATCGCCGGGCGCGGCTGGGAGGCAATGGGCGTGTCGCTGGTGCTGCATCCGCGCAATCCGTTTGCCCCCACCGTGCACATGAACGTGCGCTTTTTCACCGCCACGGCAGAAGGCGAAGCGCCGGTCTGGTGGTTTGGCGGCGGCATGGACCTGACACCGTATTACGGCTTCGACGAGGATGCACAACACTTTCATCGCACCTGCCGCGATGCGCTGGCGCCGTTTGGCGCCGATCTGCATCCGCGCTTCAAGACCTGGTGCGACGACTATTTCTATTTGAAGCATCGCCAGGAAGCGCGCGGCGTCGGCGGCATTTTCTTTGACGATTTCCATGCGCTGGGCTTTGAACAAAGCAGCGCGATGATGCAAAGCGTCGGCGATCATTTCCTCGCCGCCTACCTGCCGATTCTGCAGCGCCGCATGGATCTGCCGTACGACGCCAGCCAGCGCGATTTCCAGGCCGTGCGTCGCGGACGCTACGTCGAGTTCAACCTGGTGTATGATCGCGGCACTTTGTTTGGCCTGCAATCCGGTGGCCGCACCGAGTCGATCCTGATGTCGATGCCGCCCGAAGTGAAGTGGCGCTACAACTGGAGCCCCGCGCCGGGCACCCCCGAGCACAACCTGACCGCGCATTTCCTCGTGCCGCGCGACTGGCTCGCGTGAGCAGTCGCTCCATCGCGATTCTGGGCGGCAGCTTTGATCCGGTCCATCGTGGCCATGTGGCGCTGGCGCGCCATTTTGTGAATCTGCTGCAACCGGACGAGCTGCGTATTCTGCCGGCTGGCAATCCCTGGCAAAAGCACGGTCTGGAAGCCAGCGGCAGGCAGCGGGTCGCCATGCTGCAACGGGCGTTTGACAGCGAACAGGTACCGGTCGTGATTGACCAGCGCGAACTGCAGAACGATCAACCGACGTACACCATCGACACCTTGCGGGCCATGCGTGCCGAACTGGGTCCGGATGTCTCGTTGATTTTTCTGATGGGCGCAGATCAACTGCAGCACCTCGACAGCTGGCAGGGATGGCGTGAACTGTTCGGCCTGGCGCATTTATGCGCGGCAGCACGGCCCGGCTTCGCATTGACCGGGCGACTGGTACCGGCAGAAGTCAGCAGGGAATTCGAACGACGCGCCGGCACACCGACGCAAATCCGTACTACGCCGCAAGGCAACACGTTTCTGGCACCCAATCTGGCGGTGGATATTTCCGCTACCGACATCCGCAAGGCATTGCACGACGGGAACAATCCCGCCGAGCTGGTTCCGAACCCGGTGCTAGACTATATTGAACAACATCATCTCTATAAAAGCTAAATGGATATCAAACAACTGCAAGCACTGGTCATTGACGCGCTGGAAGACGTCAAGGCCCAAGACATCAAGATCTTCGACACGGTCCACCTGACCAGCCTGTTCGACCGCATCGCGATCGCCTCCGGCACCTCGAATCGTCAGACCAAGGCGCTGGCCGCCTCGGTGCGCGACAAGGTCAAGGAAAACGGCGGCACCATCCTGAGCGTCGAAGGCGAGACCACCGGCGAGTGGGTGCTGGTCGATCTGGGTGACATGATCGTCCACATCATGCAGCCGGCGATCCGGGCCTACTACCGCCTGGAAGAAATCTGGGGCGAAAAGGAAGTCAAGTTCGGTTCAGCCAAGCGGGTGTCGAAACGCACGGCGTCGGACGACAGCGATGAGCCGGTCAAGAAGGCCGGTCGCCACCTGACCACCAGCACCACCCCGACCGTGCAGATCAGTACCGACGAAACACCGAAGAAAGCCACCCGCAAACCGGCCGTCAAGAAAACCGATGGCGCAGCAGCGGACAAAAAAGCGGCCCCGAAAAAGACCGCCGCCAAAAAGCCGGTCGGCAAAACCATCAAGGTCGCCACGACCAAGAGCGCCAGCACTGCCGCCGCGGCCAAGAAAGTCCGGATCGACACGGACCGCAAGATCGTGGCCGAGAAAAAGGCGCCGGTCAAACGGGCGCCCGCCAAAACCAAAGCTGCCGACTAAGCGCGCCGACACCTATGCAGCTCCTCATCGCTGCAGTCGGCCACAAGATGCCGGCATGGATCGACACCGGCTTCGGCGAATATGCCAAGCGCATGCCCTCCGAGTGCCGGATTGTGATCAAGGAAGTCAAACCGGTCGAACGCTCCGGCAGCAAGACCGCCGAGACCGCGATGGCGCTGGAGCGTGGCCGCATCGAGGCGGTGTTGCCAAAAGGCGCCCGTATCGTTGCGCTCGATGAGCACGGCCGCGATCTGACTTCACAACAACTCTCGCAACAATTGTCCGGCTGGCAGCAAAGCGGCGGCGATGTCGCGTTCGTCATCGGGGGCGCTGATGGCCTCGATCCCGCATTCAAGGCCGGCGCCGACATGCTGTTGCGTATTTCGAGTCTGACGCTGCCACACGGCATGGTGCGCGTGCTGCTGGCAGAACAGTTGTACCGCGCCTGGTCAATCATGCACAATCATCCTTACCATCGGGTCTGACAGTTATGCGCCCCTCTGAACAACGCATCTACCTCGCTTCCAAAAGTCCGCGACGACGTGAATTGCTGCGTCAGATCGGGGTGGAATTCGACCTGTTGTTGCTGCGTGATCATGGCAACCGCGACGCCGACGTCTCCGAGCACGTGCTGCCTGACGAAACGCCCGAGGCCTACGTGCATCGCGTCACCCTCGAAAAAGCGCAGGCCGCCTTGCAGACGGTGTACTACCGTCGCCTGCCGCCGCGACCGGTGCTGACCGCCGATACGTGCGTCGTCCTGGGCCAGCGCATTCTCGGCAAGCCGACCGGAGAAGTCGATGCCATTGCCATGCTGCACAGCCTGTCGGGCCAGACGCACCAGGTGCTGACCAGCGTGGCGGTCTGCCACGACGGCGAAATCCAGCAGATAACGCAAGCTTCCGACGTCAGCTTCGCCACCCTGTCCGACGCCACCATCCGCGCCTATTGCGCCACCAATGAGCCGTACGACAAGGCCGGCGCCTATGGCATCCAGGGCTACGCCGCCAGCTTCATCGAAGCCATCGCCGGCAGTTACACGGGCATCATGGGCCTGCCGCTGTTCGAAACCATCCAACTCCTGAAACAGGCCGGTCTGCGACTCCCATGAACGAAGACATTCTGATCAACATTACGCCGCAGGAAACACGGGTCGCGCTCATCTTGCAGGGTTCTGTGCAGGAGTTGCATATCGAACGCACCCTCTCGCGCGGGATGGCAGGCAACATCTACCTCGGCAAAGTGGCGCGGGTGCTGCCGGGCATGCAATCGGCCTTCATCGACATTGGCCTGGAACGCGCCGCGTTCCTGCACGTGGCGGACATCTGGGAATCGAAGTCGCAGACCGGGGCGGCAGCAAATCCGCTGCCGATCGAAAAAATCCTGTTCGATGGCATGGCGCTGACCGTGCAGGTGATCAAGGACCCGATCGGCACCAAGGGCGCGCGGCTCTCCACGCAGATTTCCATTGCCGGTCGCATGCTGGTGTATCTGCCGCAGGATTCGCACATCGGCATTTCGCAGCGGATTGAAAACGAAGCCGAGCGCGAAGCCTTGCGCGGCAAGGTACGCCAGTTGTTGCCACCCGAAGAGAAAGGCGGCTTCATCATTCGGACCATGGCCGAGGACGCCTCCGAGACCGATCTGCAGATGGACATCGACTATCTGCGCAAGACCTGGTCGACCATCACCGCCAGCGCCAAGAGCAAACCGGCGCCGACGCTGCTGCATCAGGATTTGAGCCTGGCCCAGCGCGTGCTGCGCGACTTCGTCGGCGACGACACTGCCACCATCCAGGTCGACTCGCGCGAAAATTTCCTGATGCTGCAGCAGTTCGGCGCGACCTACACGCCGTCGGTGCTGACCCGACTGTCGCATTACACCGGCGAACGGCCACTGTTCGACCTGTATGGCGTCGAAGAGGAAATCGAACGCGCGCTGGGGCGGCGCGTCGATCTGAAATCCGGCGGCTACCTGATCATCGACCAGACCGAAGCCATGACCACCATCGACGTCAACACCGGCAGCTACGTCAATGGCCGCAATTTCGACGACACCATCTTCAAGACCAACCTGGAAGCTGCGCAGGCACTGGCACGCCAGCTGCGCCTGCGCAATCTGGGCGGGATCATCATCCTCGATTTCATTGACATGGAAAACGCCGAGCATCGCAATGCGGTGCTGGCGGAATTGCACAAGGCGCTGGCGCGCGACCGCACCAAGATGTCGGTGTCGGGCTTCTCCGCCCTCGGGCTGGTCGAACTGACGCGCAAACGCACGCGCGAATCGTTGTCGCACATCCTGTGCGAAACCTGTCCTGCCTGCAGCGGCAAGGGCCAGGTCAAGACCTCACGCACCATCTGCTACGAAATCCTGCGCGAATTGCTGCGCGAAGCCAAGCAGTTCAATCCGCGCGAATTCCGCATCCTTGCATCGCAACTGGTGGTCGACATGTTCCTCGAAGAAGAGTCGCAACATCTGGCGATGCTGGGGGATTTCATCGGCAAACCGATCTCGCTGCAGGTCGAATCGGTGTACCACCAGGAACAGTACGACATCATTTTGATGTAGCACGCGTTCCAACCGGTCGGGCACGTTTTCGTCTGACCTGCGCTGTTGGCGCTGCGCGGGAAGGAGCCGCGCCTGGACTGACAACCATCACTCGCGCCGACGGGATTGCGCACGCCACGCGGCCAACTCCAGCGGCCGGATGCCAAAGCGAATCGCATTCCCGGGATGCAGCGTCCTGAACTCTTCCAGCGCCAGCGCAATGAAGTGATCCCGATCCGCCAACGTCACTGCGGCCGGTATTCGGGCGCGAATCGCAGCCTCACTGGCCGCTTCATCATGGCGCACGATGGCCGTCACGACTTCACCCAGCGCTTGCCGATAGCGCAATCGAAAAATATCCGGCGGGATCAGGTTCTGCTGCACCGCCACGTATTGCTGGCAGGAGCGCTCGTAAGCCCAGACAAAGACATCGCGCAGCAATTCGATGCGATTGAGTTCGTACACCCCGATCATGGCATCCACATAGGACGGTTGCGGTACATCGATGAACGACAGCGGGCACAGGTTGTGACGGATGAACGGGATATTCGC
Organism: Actimicrobium sp. GrIS 1.19; assembly: GCF_035984655.1. Classification (NCBI taxonomy): domain Bacteria; kingdom Pseudomonadati; phylum Pseudomonadota; class Betaproteobacteria; order Burkholderiales; family Oxalobacteraceae; genus Actimicrobium; species Actimicrobium sp. GrIS 1.19. The sequence goes on from NZ_JAXCHT010000011.1 coordinate 28,484, forward strand.
CGCCAGCCGTGACACGCGTTTGTTGACGTCTTCAAACGGCTGCAGGTAAGGCAAATGCACCATCAAGAAAAACGCTTGCTCGAACGGATCGTGAATTTCCGCGGCCATCTGCATGACGATGCCGAACAACTCCTGCAACCGCTGCGGCAACGCTACCGGCAGATACACGCTGCCACCGATTTCTACCGCACGGTTGCGAATGCGGCCACAGGCCGTTGGGTCGGCCATTAATCCGTCGGACAGAAAGGCATGCAGTGCAATGATGGTGTCGGTGGTCAGCGTAGCATGGTCGGGGTCGCGCACCAGATATTCGATGGCCTCCTTGTGATTGAGGATCATCTGGGTTTCCAGCGCATCCTTGCCCTCGGCAGCCTGGCCGAACTCGATCAGCCGTTCGGTATCGAGCCGGCTGTACGTGTTGCCCTCCAGTTGCGAGGATGCCCAGGAAAGATCAATCAGCAAGCGATTCAGGATGTCGCGCGCGAAGGTGCCCGCCGGTGTCTTCTCGGCAGGTGAGCGACCCAGCGCGTGCAACTGATCGCGCAAAGTCTGCGGCAGGTAGGCGCTTTGGTTCGGTTGATATTGTTCTAGAAACGTCAGCTTGTAGCCGACCGGCCGGCGCAACTGGCGCGGCTGACGCACCCATGCCTTGATTTCCTTTCCTTCCGGCGAAGTGGGTATGTAGGCATCGACGATCGCATACGTCGAAGCCGGTTCCTGATGGAGCGACAGACCGCCTTCGTCATTCTGCAAGGCAGGATGATAGCGGACCGCGCGGCCGGCTCCGCGCGATACAATCCGGCCCGCATTGACGAGCAACGCCAGCCTGCGCTGCAGGGTCCGGCGCGGCATCTCAGTACCGACGGCCTGCTGGATCGCGTCGATACCGACGCCGGTTGGGCACAAGGCAATCAGTTCGACGAGTTGAGCCAGTGCTTGAGAAGACGTTCGCTTGGGCATGGGGTGCGCGTTAAGGAAGGACAACGTGAGTATCGCGCCAAATAAAATGGCGCGCAAATATATTTGCGCGCCACATCATCACCATGATTGCCGCAATCGCGCCAATTCTTCCGTCGTCACCGACGTGATGCATTCACGATCGGGCCTCCTGTCCGCCGCCGCCCATCACAGCCTGCCTAAAAACTCCCGGCAAACTGATACCGGCTGCCGGGGTGCCACATCGTCACCACCGAGGCCACCAGCGTTTTTGACCAGGTGCGGCGCTTGAGCACGAGGCAGGATTCGTGCGGCGCCATCGACAACATCTGCGCCACCGGCGGTGGCGGCGGCAATGCTTCGATGCTGTAGTTGACCCCCTGCAGCGGCGCCACGGCGACCAGGTACGCGTTCGGTGTCGTCACGGAAAAATCCTGCTTCAGATACGCCGGCGCCAAGGCCGGATTGACCCAGCGATCCTCGACCTGGATCGGCAGGTCATTCTCGAAATGCACGATCACCGAATGAAACAGCGACTGTTTCCGCTTCAGGCCGAACTGTGCCGCGATCAATTCCGTGGCCGCTTCGCGTGCCAGCAGATGCACCTGGCTGCGATGCCGATGTCCGCGCGCCGCCACCTCCTCGGCAATATTGCGGATGGCCACCAGCGTCGACTGCACCTTCTGCGGCGCGACATAGGTGCCCGAACCCTGGATACGGAACAGCACCTGCTCGGCAGTCAACTCCCGCACGGCCCGGTTCACGGTCATGCGCGCCACTCCGAACTGTGCCGCCAGCGCCTGTTCGGACGGCACGGCCTCGCCCTCCTTCCACTGCCCGGCCTGAATCTGCGCCAGCAAATGATCCTTGATGACCTGAAAAACCGGTCTACGCTGCGTTGCTTCGGGCTGCTTCACGTGTTGCTCCAGAGTTGATCGACAACGCATGTTAACATCGGCTTGCCAAAGTTGTATAGACAACTTATGCTGTCCAAAATTCTGGAGACCGCCATGACCAAAGACCCCCGCCTCGACCCCAGCCGCGTGATCCGTGCGCCACGCGGTAATGAGCTGCATTGCAAGAGCTGGCTGACCGAAGCCGCATACCGGATGATCCAGAACAATCTGGACCCGGAAGTGGCAGAAAACCCAACCCATCTGGTGGTCTACGGCGGCATCGGCCGGGCTGCACGCGACTGGGCCAGCTTCGACCGCATCCTGGCGGTGCTGCGCGAACTGGGCGACGACGAAACCCTGTTGATCCAGTCCGGCAAGCCGGTTGGTGTGTTTCAGACCCACGCCGATGCACCGCGCGTGCTGATCGCCAATTCGAACCTGGTGCCGAAGTGGGCCAACTGGGAACACTTCAACGAACTCGACCGCAAGGGCCTGTTCATGTATGGCCAGATGACGGCCGGCAGCTGGATCTACATCGGCAGCCAGGGCATCATCCAGGGCACCTACGAAACCTTCGTCGAAGCCGGTCGCCAGCACTATCAGGGCGACTGGGCCGGACGCTGGATACTGACGGCCGGACTGGGCGGCATGGGCGGCGCGCAGCCGCTGGCGGCGACGCTGGCCGGGGCCGTCTCGCTGACCGTCGAGTGCCAGCAAAGCAGCATCGACTTCCGTCTGCGCACCCGCTATCTCGACAAGCAAGCAGACAATCTGGATCACGCGCTGGCGCTGATTGCCGAGCATTGCGCACGACGCGAAGCCGTCTCAATCGGCTTGCTTGGCAACGCTGCCGAAGTCCTGCCGGAACTGGTGCGACGCGCCCGCGCCGGTGGCATCCGTCCCGATCTGGTGACGGATCAAACCTCGGCGCATGACCTGATCAACGGCTATCTGCCGATTGGCTGGACGGTGGCGCAATGGAAAGCCGCCCAACCAGATCCGGCTCAACACGCGGCACTGACTGCCGCAGCGGCGCACTCATGCAGCGCCCATGTGCAGGCCATGCTGGATTTCCATGCGATGGGCATTCCGACGGTTGATTACGGCAACAACATTCGCCAGGTCGCGTTCGATGATGGCGTAACGAACGCGTTCGACTTTCCCGGCTTCGTACCGGCCTATATCCGCCCGCTGTTCTGCGAAGGACGCGGGCCGTTTCGCTGGGTCGCGCTGTCGGGCGATCCGGAAGACATTTACAAGACCGACGCCAAGATCAAGGAGCTGTTCCCGCACCACACCGCGGTGCATCACTGGCTCGACATGGCGCGCGAACGGATTGCGTTCCAGGGCCTGCCGGCGCGCATCTGCTGGCTCGGCCTGGGTGAGCGGCACTTGGCCGGGCTGGCTTTCAACGAGATGGTGCGCAGCGGTGAATTGAAGGCGCCGATCGTGATCGGCCGTGATCATCTCGATACCGGCTCGGTGGCCAGCCCGAACCGCGAAACCGAAAGCATGCTGGACGGCACCGACGCGGTCTCCGACTGGCCGCTGTTGAACGCGATGCTCAATACCGCCAGCGGCGCGACCTGGGTCTCGCTTCATCATGGCGGCGGCGTCGGCATGGGCTATTCGCAGCACGCCGGCATGGTCATCGTCGCCGATGGCAGCGACGCCGCCGCCAAGCGACTGGCCCGCGTGCTGGTCAACGACAGCGGCTCCGGCGTGATGCGGCATGCCGATGCGGGCTATCCGCAAGCCATCGCCTGCGCCGAACGCAACGCACTCAACCTGCCCATGATCCATCCGAAAGCACACCCATGATGACGCTCGAACCCGGCCAGCTGTCCCTCTCGACCCTGCGCGCAATCTGGCAGTCGCATGCGCCGATCATGCTGCCGGCCAGCGCCTATGTCGACATCAACGCCGCCGCTGCCACCATTACCGCGATTGTCCGCAAAGGCGATCCCGCTTACGGCATCAACACCGGTTTCGGCAAGCTTGCCAAGACCCATATCCCGGATGACCAGCTCGAACTGCTGCAGCACAACCTGATCGTCAGCCATGCGGTCGGTACCGGCACGCCGATTGCCGACCAAATCGTGCGCCTGATCCTGGCCACCAAGATCGCCAGCCTGGCGCGCGGCTATTCCGGCATTCGCGCGGTCGTCATCGACACCATGATTGCGCTGTACAACGCCGGCATCATGCCGAGCATTCCGGTCAAGGGTTCGGTCGGCGCCTCCGGCGATCTGGCACCGCTGGCGCACATGACGCTGGCCTTGCTGGGCATTGGCGAGGTCACCGTGCACGGTGTGCCGATGACCGCCGCGGCGGCGCTGGCGCAAGCCAATATCGCCCCGATCACGCTGGCGGCCAAGGAAGGCCTGGCCCTGATCAACGGCACCCAGGTCTCGACTGCACTGGCCCTGAACGGCCTGTTCCTGGCCGAGCGCATGCTGGCCGCAGCCACCGTCAGCGGCGCGTTGTCGGTCGATGCCGCCAAGGGCAGCGATGCACCGTTCGATCCGCGCGTGCATGCAGTGCGCGGACAGCCCGGCCAGATTGCGCTGGCGCGCATCTACCGCGAACTGCTGGCCGACAGCGCCATCCGGCGCTCGCATCTGGTCAACGATGAGCGTGTGCAAGACCCGTACAGCCTGCGTTGCCAGCCGCAAGTCATGGGCGCCTGCCTCGACCTGATCGGCAACGCGGCACGCACGCTGAAGATCGAGGCGAATGCGGTGACTGACAATCCGCTTGTGTTTGCCGATGACAATGAGGTCCTCTCCGGCGGTAATTTTCATGCCGAGCCGGTGGCGTTTGCCGCCGACACGCTGGCACTGGCGATTGCCGAGATCGGCGCGCTCTCGGAACGCCGCATCGCGCTGCTGATCGACGCCTCGCTGTCCGGCCTGCCACCGTTTCTGGTCGCCTCCAGCGGCCTGAATTCCGGCTTCATGATTGCGCATGTCACCGCTGCGGCGCTGGCGTCGGAGAACAAGTCGCTGGCTCATCCGGCCAGCGTCGACAGCCTGCCCACCTCGGCCAATCAGGAAGACCACGTCAGCATGGCCACCTTTGCCGCGCGACGTCTGCACGAGATGGCGCACAACACCGCCGTCATCATCGGCATCGAACTGCTGGCGGCGGCCCAGGGCATCGATTTTCATCAGCCGCTGACGACCGCGCCGATGCTGGCCGATGTGCATCAACGTCTGCGCCAACGGGTGCCGTTCTACGCCTGCGACCGACTGTTCGCGCCGGACATTGAGGCGGCCAGGAACATGGTCCTCGATGGCCAGTTGAGCCAGCAGTGCGACGCGTTGTTTGCTGCCCTTTACCTGGACTGAGCCAATGAAAACGCCCGCCGACATGAGCCGCTGGAACGGCCGCATCGATGCCGAAGAAGGCGTTGGCGGCATGCGCTGGCACCAGCAGATGCAACCGGTCGAGCACACCGCCGCGCCCGGCATCGTTGTGCTCGGCTTCGCCTGCGACGCCGGCGTCGCGCGCAACCATGGCCGCACCGGCGCGCGCGAAGGACCGCAGGCATTGCGCGCGATGCTGGCGAACATGCCGGCGCTGGCTGGCCAGATTGCCGATGCCGGCGATGTGGTGTGCATGCCGGTTGACGACGACGACGGACTCGAAGCGACGCAGCAGGAACTGGCGCAAGCGGTGGCGGCGCTACTGGCCGCAGCGCATCGCCCCATCGTTCTCGGCGGCGGCCATGAGATGGCCTTCGGCACCTTCTGCGGACTGGCAAGGTCGCTGGCCGGCGCGGACAAGCCGCCCCGCATCGGCATCCTGAATCTGGATGCGCATTTCGATTTGCGACTGGCCGCGCAGGCGAATTCCGGTACGCCGTTCAGGCAGATTGCCGATGACTGCTGCGCGCGTGGCTGGGCCTTCAATTATTGCTGCCTCGGCGTCAGTCGCTTCGCCAACACGCAGGCCTTGTTCGACCGCGCCGCCACGCTGGGTGTGCGCACGCTGCTCGACGAGCAAATGACATCCAGCGACGGCGCGGCGATTGCGGCCACGCTGGCCAGCTTTCTGGAACGCGTCGATCACCTGTATTTCACCATCTGCCTGGACGTGCTGCCGGCGGCGCTCGCGCCGGGTGTCAGCGCACCGGCCGCACGCGGGGTCGGGCTGGACGTGATCGAGCCGATCATCGATCTGGTCGCCGCCAGCGGCAAGCTGCGCGTGGCCGACATTGCCGAGCTCAATCCGACCCATGACATCGACCAGCGCACCGCGCGCGTCGGCGCGCGTCTGGTGGCGCGACTCGCTGCCGGCTGGAACGCGACATGACCGCCATCCATTGGGATGCACTGTGGACCAACCTGCATCTGGCCACGATGGCCGATGGTTACGGCGAAATTCGCGACGGCGCGATTGCGGTGCAGGATGGCCGGATCGCCTGGCTCGGAGCGCGCGCGGATTTACCGGCCGGCGCCAGCGCCACAATCACCCACGATGGCAACGGCGGCTGGCTCACGCCGGGCCTGATCGACTGCCATACCCACATCGTCCACGCCGGTAACCGCAGCGATGAATTCGAAGCGCGCCTGAACGGCGTCAGCTATGCCGACATTGCCACCAGCGGCGGCGGCATCATGGCCACCGTACGCGCCACGCGCGCCGCCAGCGAAGACGCACTGTATGCAGCCAGCCTGCCACGCGTGCTGGCGCTGCTGGCCGAAGGTGTCACCACCATCGAAATCAAATCCGGCTACGGCCTCGATCTGGACAACGAAGCAAAGATGCTGCGCGTCGCCCGCCGCCTCGGCGCGACGCTGCCGGTGCGCGTGGTCACCACATTTCTTGGCGCGCATGCGCTGCCACCGGAATACGTCAATCGACCCGACGACTACATCGACCACATCTGCACCGTGATGCTGCCGGCGCTGCATGCCGAAAGGTTGATCGATGCGGTCGATGCCTTCTGCGAACACATCGGCTTCACCCCGGCGCAGACCGAGCGCGTGTTTCGCGCCGCGCAGCAACTCGGCCTGCCGCTCAAGCTGCACGCCGAACAATTGTCGGACCAGCGCGGTGCCGCACTGACCGCGCAATATAACGGCCTGTCAGCCGATCATCTGGAATTTCTGTCGCAGGACGGCGTCGACGCGATGGCCACCGCCGGCACGGTGGCCGTGCTGCTGCCCGGCGCGTTTTACTACCTGCGCGAAACCAGGTTGCCACCCATCGACGCGTTGCGCGCTGCCGGCGTACCGATGGCGTTGGCCACCGATTGCAATCCCGGCACCTCGCCGATGACGTCGCTGCTGCTGGCGCTGAACATGGGCTGCACGCTGTTTCGACTGACACCGGCCGAGGCGCTGGCCGGTGTCACCTGTCACGCAGCGCGGGCGCTCGGCTTGCAGGCCGAGACGGGCCTGCTCGCGGTTGGTCTGCGGGCTGACTTTGCGCTATGGCAGATCGAACGGCCGGGGGATCTGGCGTACCGGATTGGGGGGAATGCTTGCGCGGGAGTGGTGCTGGCGGGGCAGTGGCGCGCGGCGAGTCAGTTTGCAGATGGATTCAAGGGGGCGGATCAGGAAACGGGACAAGTCGTACGGTAGGCGCCGAGCTGCTTGATCAGGGTCATCGGGTTCGCTGTGCGGGTAAAAGAAATTTGCAAAACCGGCCTTGCTCTGCGGCGTATTGGCACCGATTGTTGGCGTTGGGTTGAGCCGTATGCGTACGGTACACTCCGTTACAGTGCCAAGGTCAGAATTCAGCCATGACCAGCCGTTGGGGATTGCGTTGTGAATGGCGGTTCAACGCAGATTGCGGTCATCCTGTTGACGCTCGCGTCGGATTGACTCATCACTTCACTGTCGGCTCACCCGCCGCAGCACCGCTGTCGAAGATAATGTTCCTATTTTCTGGCGGGGACGAGTCAAAAATTCATCAGCACTAATACCCGCATTTTTACCCTAGGGAGCCGCTGATCAACGTCGAAATCGCGATGTCGCACCGGCTATATCTTTTCTCCGTGCACCGTTTTCAGTAATTTGATTCAAATTCGTCGGTTCGGGAAAAGAAATGGAGCCGAGTTGGCGCTATTTCCCGCCTTTCTCACGCGACGGACGGAGCTTGGGCCTGCAATACCATCAGCTTGTTTTTTGCCAGCACCAGATTGGCCAGGCCGAACAGCATCACCACCTGCGCGGTATTTTTCGCAAGCCCCTTGTAGCGCGTCTTGCGATGACGAAACAGGTTTTTGACGACATGAAACGGATGCTCAACTTTCGCCCGAATGCGCGCCTTGGCATGCTCCAGCGCATCAAGCACCGCCCGCAGCGGCCGCGTCGGGTCGATCTTTTTGACGGTGCTGCGACGGGTGGCGATCTGCCAGTCCACCGCGACATCCTGCAACTCGATCCGTTTCTCGGCACCGGTGTAGCCCGCGTCGGCAAACACCGTTTTTTCCTCGCCGTGCAGCAACGCCGCCAACTCGGCGATATCGGCTACATTGGCCGCCGTGGTGGTGACGGTGTGGACCAGACCGCTGTCGGCATCGGCTCCGATATGCGCCTTCATGCCGAAATACCACTGGTTGCCCTTCTTGGTCTGGTGCATGTCGCCATCGCGCTTGCCGTCGGTATTCTTCGTCGATGGCGGCGCGTTGATGATGGTGGCATCGACAATCGTCCCGGAACGCATCAGCAGACCTTTCTCGGTCAGCGTGGCGTTGATCGCCAAAAACATCCGCTGGGTCAGGTCGTTGGTCTCCAGCAGGCGGCGAAACTTCAACAGCGTGGTGGCGTCCGGCGCATTCTCGCGCGCCAGATCGATGCCGACAAAGGCGCGCACCGACTGACTGTCGTAGATCGCATCCTCCACCGCTTCGTCCGACAACCCGTACCACTGCTGAATGAAATACACCCGCAGCATGCGCGACAGACCGATCGGAGGGCGACCGCGCGTGCCGGTTGGATAGACCGGGGCAATCACCGCCTCCAGCTCGGCCCATGGCACCACCTGCTCCATCTCAGCCAGAAATTTCTCGCGTCGTGTCGTACGCTTCTTGCCGGCAAATTCGGCGCTGGAAAAACTGGTTTGCTTCATGGCTGCGGCCACCTTTGAATTTTTTTCTGAACCGGAATTTTATCAAGGGAGCGCGATTAAATCAGCGTCTCCTTAGTTTCGGACAATGAAACTTACCCAATCAACCCGCCCGAGTTCGTTAATGAGAAAAGTCCGTGCGTTGAGTCCCCTGCCGAGCAGAAAGCGGCTACATGGGCTCCCTCTCCGGCATTAACTACATGGCGATCTATTCGTTACTTGCCTTTGCGCTGGGTGATGATCCAGACCGCAAGTATGACAATAACTGCGATTAGACATATTGCCCCCCACGGGCCACCATAACCACTCATCCAACCGCCGCCCCACATATGGCCCAGCATCATCGAACCTTGCGCCAAAGCGCTCCCATTATGCTCATCGGTGCAGTCGCATTTAAGAAAACAGTTAAATTTTTCATATTTACTCTCAAGTCAGCAAAATTTACCCGAGTCGGTCTCTTTGGTCGGCCCGTTTGAACCGACCACATTGCTCGTCACATCGTGGGTAGCTTCGACAACAGCGGTTCTAGCAACGAGTCACTTCGCCGAACAGTCGCAAGCTGCTTTTGTATTTTTCTGTGCAGTGTTGCAGCAGTCCATGGCGCTCTTGGAACTGCTCTTGGCGTCGCCTACCTTGTTATGATCATGGCACTCGGCTGCTTTGAGATGCTGCTTCGCGGCTGCTTCGTGATCGCTGGCAGCTTGTTTGTGCAGAACGCTGGCTTCATTGGCATGTGGCATGGTGTAATTTCCTAGGGTGGAGAAGTGGATGGGCCGAAAGACAACACGCAGCGACTGAGCGCTCGCCCTATCGCAATGCCGTTCCACAATAGGTCTTTAAATTCGATTGAACGGTGCGGTTGCGTACGCAAGAGCGAAACAAAAACAACACGCCGGAGGATGACCGGCTACTCGCGAAGTGAAATTCTGATCGTTTGATCTCATCACCGTTAACGCCGCCTAACTGTTACCGATTTTCTCGACCTCAGCGATTTCACTGAACGATTCGGCCTCGCCCGACTCCAGCATGCCAATCTACCGACTGCTGTACGCCGCATTGCTGCCATTCATTGAACCCGCCTTGACCGTCTGACGTGGGTCGAAAACGGTCTTTCATTCCATTTGCATACAGCAGAAACTGCCCCATAGAATGCGACCGGCTTACGCCAAGCACGAGCGCACGATTTATCCGGTATCGCGAGCTGCCCCCTTCAACGGCGGGATGTAGAAGCTCTGGAAATTGCGACGCGGGATAAATCGTGCGCCGACGGGACGGCATCCGCTCCTCCAGCGTCGGCCGCGTCGCAACGACAAGTTGTCGCCGCCGCGCAATTGGTACCAGCACCGCCGTTTCGGAGCCACGCCGCGTTATCAGTCGCGACCCACCACGGATGCAGGCGTCGAGCAATTCAATGAGGCGGGCATTGGCATACTGTACCGACCATGCTGGCATGATGACGCCACATTGACCAACAAAATGCCGGTTCCGGAAGGCCCACCAAACCGCTTCCAATCGCAACGCCGCCTCAACAAAACCTAATACAACACCAACCGCAAATCGACCTTGTCCGCACCATCCCGAAACCCCTCGCGCCAGTGCGACACGATCTCAAATCCGTGCCGGACATAAAACGGCGCGACCTTGAGGGTCGTATCGATGATCAGGTATTTGGTGGGCTGGGCATGGGTCTTGAGATGCGCAATGCGGTGTATCAGCAGCATCGTGCCCAGGCCCTTGCCGTGCCACTGCGCGTGAATTTGTCCGAACACCAGCACAGCATGATTGTATGAAGTGGATACCTCATAGCCGCCAAACCCGACCACCTTGCCATCGCAGACCACGACGAAATTCGGACCGTCCGGTTCATCGAGCGCACTGATGAACCAGTCTTCGTCTTCGGCGCTGAAGAACGCCGGGACATTGGAGCGGAAGCAGGCCAAGGCGGCATCGCGGTCGGTGCTTGCGTAGTCTCGGATGTGGGCAGTGATCATGATTCCTGGTGTGTGAAATTTTACTGAATGCCCTGATCGTCGATACCGAACAGAACCCGTTCAATGGTACCGCCGATAGACGACGTCGGACCAGGAACCGGCAGCGACCCGATACCCACCGGGGAGGTCGCGTTCGACAAATCGAGCAGCATGACCGTCGCGCACGGCGCGGCAATTTTCATTTCGCCTGCGCGCCGGGCGCCAGAACAGTCCACGCCGCAATTACGTTGGCGATGTAGTCGACGCGCCTGCGGTCGGCGCCGGCAAGGCCAGCGCCAGATCAATCGTCCGCATCAGCGCATCGATATTGAACGGCTTGGTGAGGTAGCGGAAGAATCCGGCGCGCAGGCCTTTGTCGATGTCGCCGGCGAAGGCGTTCGAAGACAAGGCGATGACCGGGATATGGACCGTGAGCGGATCCATGCGCAGTAACGCCAGCGCATCCAAACCATTGATGCCGGGCAGGTTGATATCCATCAGAATCACGTCGGGGTGCACGCTGCGCGCCAGCACAACGCCTGCATTGCCGTCGGTCGCGGCGAGCAAGGTCAGGTCGTCGCGCCGATCGATCAGCACCGTCACCAGGGCCAGGTTCGCCGGATTGTCTTCGACGTAAAGCACCTTGCGCCGGTCGGACTGCACGTGTTGCGACTGCGCCGCAACCCCACTGGGGCGGTGCACCAGATTTTCTGGCATGGCCGAGAGTAAATGATCCTGCATGAAAGCCTGTGCGTAAAAGTGAGGTGAGGATCGGCGTTGCCGCCAGGGCGGCGGTAACACACGTTGTCAGCGGGGGATTATAGTGACGGGGTTTTCAAGCGTCGGCACGTTACCGGACGCAGCATCGTTGTATTTGCGCTCCCCGCCGTTGCTTCGTCGAAAGCAACCACTGCGCTTTGTTCGCCAGCGTACATACGAGCACCTGGCCAGCGCGCAGTCTTGCTCCATCCTGACGCAGTTGGTTCGTTGTCGTTCATGCCGCACAACCTGCCATTGCGTGCGCCTCATTCCTACTGGAGTCACCCCATGTTAAACCGTCTTCATAACCGGCTTCTCGCCGCGTTGTCCGATCCTGTTATCGAGAGGCTGCGCCCACATCTGGAACACATGAAGCTTCCGCTCGGGCAGATGCTGTACGACGCCGGAACCCCGCTGGACTTCGTGTATTTTCCGACCACGTCGATCGTCTCGTTGTTGTATGTGATGGAGGACGGCGCATCGGCCGAAATCGCCATCGTCGGCAATGATGGCATCGTCGGCCTGGCCGTATTCATGGGCGGATCGACCACCAATCATCAAGCGGTAGTACAGAGCGCGGGTTCGGCATACCGGATGCCGGCAGCGGAGCTGATGGCCGAATTCTTGCAGCGCGGCGAATTGCAGGAACTGCTGCTGCGCTACATGCAGGCGCTGTTTTCGCAAACTGCGCAGACCGCCGTGTGCAACCGCCACCACACCATTGATCAGCAACTGTGCCGCTGGCTGCTATTAAGCATGGACCTGCTGTCGGACCAGAATCTGGTGATGACCCAGGAATTGATTTCCAACATGCTCGGCGTACGCCGCCAGGGTGTCACGGAAGCTGCCAACAAATTGCAGGATGCCGGCCTGATCGAATACAGCCGCGGCAAGATCACTGTGGTGGACCGCCCGAAACTCGAAGAGCGGGTGTGCGAGTGCTACCTGGCCGTCAGGCGCGAATACGATCGCCTGATGGTGCACCCGGCTTGACGCCGGGTCGGGACCGGTCTTATTCGACCAGGGTCTGATGTTCGCCGTCCTGACGTTCCCGCACAACGCCGATGCGCGACACGGTCTCGCCGGACGCGGCCAGGTGGGCCATGGCTGCCTCGGCGTTTTCCTTGGCGACGATCACCACCATCCCGATGCCGCAATTGAAGACGCGGTGCATTTCGGCGTCAGCGACATTGCCATGCTTTTGCAGCCACGAGAACAGCGGCGGCATGACCCACGATTTCTTTTGCAGCACCACAGTCAGGTGGCTTTGCAGGACGCGCGGGACGTTTTCGACCAACCCACCGCCAGTGATGTGCACCATGCCCTTGATCTCCATCTCGGCCATCAGCGCGAGGAGCGGCTTGACGTAAATCCGGGTCGGTTCCATCAGGGTGTCGGCCAGGCTGCGACCATGGAAATCGGCCTCCAGATCCGGCTTGGCGACGGCGATGATCTTGCGCACCAGCGAGTAGCCGTTCGAATGCGCGCCGCTTGACGCCAGACCCAGCACCACGTCGCCCGGCTTGATCTTGCTGCCGTCGATGATCTTCGATTTTTCTACCACACCCACCGCAAAGCCGGCCAGGTCATATTCGCCATCCGGATACATGCTCGGCATTTCGGCGGTTTCGCCACCAATCAAGGCACAGCCGGCCTGTTCGCAACCCAGCGCGACGCCTTTGATGACGTCGGTGGCGCTTGGCACATCGAGCTTACCGCAGGCGAAATAATCGAGGAAAAACAGCGGTTCGGCGCCCTGCACCAGAATGTCATTGACGCTCATGGCCACCAGATCAATGCCGACGGTGTCGTGGCGGTTGAGGTGAAAGGCCAGCTTGAGCTTGGTGCCAACGCCATCGGTGCCGGATACCAGCACCGGCTCCTTGAACTTCTTGCTGATTTCAAACATCGCGCCAAAACCGCCGATGCCGGCGAGGACGCCTTCACGGGCGGTGCGCTTGGCAAAGGGCTTGATGGCTTCGACCAGCGCGTCGCCGGCATCCATGTCGACACCCGCATCGCGGTAAGAAAGGGAAACGTTTGCAGGGGTACTCATGATGTAATTGGCAGCGAAGGCAGTAAAATAGCGGGTTGAGGCAATGACAACCGTTGTCGGTTGGCATTGAAGAAGCCGCCATTTTATCAAACCGTGCCACCAGACTGCGGGTTCATGAGATTTTCTTTAATTACAGATAAGCCGTTCCCGACCGCATTGCGGTTTTCGGCCAGCCACGCATGAGGCAAATGCTGCTCGATCTGCCGGCTCCCAAGCCGCAGACACTGACCAATTTTGAAGCCGGCCAGAACGCCGAACTGCTGGCGCTGCTGATCCGGGTCGCCGCGGGCGCTGCCATCACGCTCAGCGAGCGCTTCATCTATTGCTGGGGCGAAGCCGGCTGCGGCAAGACGCATCTGCTGCACGCGCTGGCTGGCGCCGCCCACAGCCGCTATCTCGATCCGGATGCCGACGCCGCCGCCTTTGTCCACGATCCCGCTGTCACGCTGTATCTGCTGGATGACTGCGAGCGGCTGTCGCCGTCCCTGCAGATCGCCGCCTTTGCCCTGTTCAACCAGATCCGCGAGCATGGCGGCGCGCTGGTGTCGTGCGGCGCCCAGGCGCCGGCGCATCTGGCACTGCGCGAAGACTTGCGCACACGCCTCGGCTGGGGCCTGATCTATCAGCTGCAAAGCCTGACCGACGCAGAAAAAATCGCCGCCCTCACCCATGCCGCAGCAACCCGAGGTCTTACGCTGGCAAGCGGCGTGTTACCCTACTTGATCACTCATTTTCGGCGCGACATGCGCTCCCTCGCCGCGATGCTCGACGCACTGGATCACTACTCGCTCGAGACCCAACGACCGATCACCCTGCCGCTACTGCGCGCACTTCTGCAACGCGAAGGCACGCCAGGCCCATGAGCAGAATTGCCATCTTCGATCTCGACCACACGCTGCTGCCGCTGGACTCGGATTACGAGTGGGGCCGGTTCATGTGCCGCATCGGTGCGGTCGAGCCAAACGCCTTCGCCGCGCGCAACGCAGTTTTCTTTCAGCAGTACCAGAACGGCACGCTGGACCCGCACGCCTATCTGGAATTCGCCTTCAGCACGCTGGCGCAGTTTGAGCGCGACCAGCTGGATGCCTGGCATGCCCAATTCATGCGGGAGATCATCCTGCCGGCGATCAAACCCGCCGCATTGGCACTGGTGCAAAAGCACCAGGAGGCTGGCGACCTGCCCCTGATCATCACGGCGACCAACCGCTTTGTCACCGGCCCGATCGCCCAGGCGTTTGGCGTACCGGATCTGATTGCCGCCGAAGCCGAACTCAAGGCCGATGGCAACTTCACCGGACGCGCGCTGGGCACGCCGCCATTTGGCGCCGGCAAGGTGGTCAACTTGCATGCCTGGCTGGCCGCCCGCAAGCAACGACTGGCCGACTTCAGCGCAAGCCATTTTTACAGCGATTCACAAAACGATATTCCGCTGCTGTCGATCGTCACCCACCCCATGGCGACCAATCCCAACGACCTGCTGGCCGCGCACGCGCGGGCGCATGGTTGGCCTACCCTTGACTTATTCAATGATTAAAAAATTCATCCGCCGCATCCTCGGCAGCAAGACGAAAGCCATCGATCACACCAAGGCCACCGAGCTGACGCCGAAGGAACACGGCATCGATCCGAAGCTGGTGTCGTCGAATGCGATTCGCGTGACGCAAACGCTGCAGGAAGCCGGCTTCAAGGCGTTCCTGGTCGGCGGCGCGGTGCGCGATCTGCTGCTCGGGATCAAGCCGAAAGATTTTGATATCGCCACCAACGCCACGCCGGAACAGGTCAAGAAACTGTTCCGGCGTGCCTTCATCATCGGCCGCCGCTTCCAGATCGTGCACGTGATGTTCGGCCAGGACCTGCTGGAGGTGACCACCTTCCGCGGCGCCTCGACGGAAGCCGCCCCCAAGGATGAGCACGGCCGCGTCCTGCGCGACAACACCTTCGGCGAGCAGCATGAAGATGCGGTCCGGCGTGATTTCACCATCAATGCGATGTACTACGATCCGGCCACGCAGGTGGTGCTGGATTACCACTGCGGCATGGCCGACATCCGCAACAAGACGCTGCGCATCATCGGCGTGCCGGAAGCACGCTTTCGCGAAGATCCGGTGCGACTGCTGCGGGTGGTGCGCTTTGCCGCCAAACTGGGCTTCACGATTCATCCCGAGACTGCCGCGCCGATCAAGGTAATGGCGCCGCTGATCAACAATGTCCCGGCCGCGCGCGTGTTCGATGAAATGATCAAGTTGCTGATGAGCGGCCAGGCGCTGGCCTGCCTGCAGCAGCTGCGCAAGGAAGGCCTGCATCACGGCCTGCTGCCGCTGCTCGACGTGGTGCTGGAACAGCCGCTCGGCGAAAAATTCGTGCGCCTTGCACTGGCCAGTACCGACGCCCGGGTCAAGCAGGGCAAACCGGTCTCGCCCGGCTTTCTCTTCGCCGCGCTGCTGTGGCATCAGGTACTGGAAAAATGGAGCGCCTACCAGGCCGCCGGCGAGATGCCGATTCCGGCCCTGCACCTGGCCGCCGATGATGTGCTCAACAGTCAGACCGAACAGCTCGCGCTGCAACGCAAGATCGCCTCCGACATGCGCGACATCTGGGCCATGCAGCCGCGCTTCGAACGACGCACCGGCAAGGCGCCCTACAAGCTGCTGGAAAATCTGCGGCTGCGCGCCGGCTACGACTTCCTGCTGCTGCGCTGTGCGTCCGGTGAAATCGATGCCGAACTGGGCGAATGGTGGACTGCCTTCATGGAAGGCGACGCCGGTGAACGCGAAACCCTGATGACGCAGAAGCCGCGCGCGGTCGATGGTGCACCCAAGCGGGCCAAGCGCCGCGGCGGCCGCGGTCGCGCCCGACCGGACGAAGGCGGCGGCGCAGCCGAATGAGTAGCGCCCCGGTCATCGCCAGCATCGGCCTTGGGGCCAATCTGGGCGATGCGCAAACGACAGTGCAACGGGCCATCGTCGCGCTGGGCAGTTTTCCGCACACCACCGTGGTCGCGCAATCCAGTCTGTTTCGCAGCGCCCCGATCGATGCCGTTGGCGACGACTTCGTCAACGCCGTGGCGCAGCTGCACACCACGCTGAGCGCGCAGCAACTGCTGGCCGAACTGCTGCAGCTTGAACAGGTATTCGGCCGCGAGCGGTCGCATCGCAATGCGCCCCGCACCCTCGACCTTGATCTGCTACTGTTCGGCCAGCAGGAAATTGACACGGCCACGTTGACGGTGCCGCATCCGCGCCTGACCCAGCGGGCCTTTACGCTGATCCCGTTGCTGCAGATCGATCCGCTGATTGTGATACCAGGCCGCGGCGCCGCGCATGCCTTCGTGCCGGACGTCGCCGGCCAGTCGATTCAAAAAATAATCTAGCCGGCGGAGCGCCAACCATGCAAGTTCCCGTCATCGTTGAACCCGCCAGTTTGCAGACGCCGCGCAACCTCGCCATGACGCGTGCCTGGCATCGCCATCCCAACAGGCTTGCCAGCAAACCGTGGCGGCTCGCGGCGCGGAGCAGGCCTGGGCCGGACGCCGCTGAAAATCATGCAGGAAGCCATTACACTGATCGTGTTTGTTCAATGTGCAATGTTTTATTTGAGTCAGCCGTTCAAGCGCGATGAGGTGCGGACGGCTTTATGTCTGGCGGGTGCTGTTTTCTTCATACTCAGGTCATGAATTTCGATAAATACAATTACATCGTCGTCGAGGGCCCGATCGGGGTCGGTAAATCATCGCTGGCAAAACGGCTCGGGGAAAGCTTCGGCGCCCAGCTGATGCTGGAGCAGCCGCACGAGAATCCCTTCCTCGAACGGTTTTACCGCGACGCCGCACGGTATGCGCTGCCGACCCAAATGTTTTTCCTGTTCCAGCGCATGAACCAGCTGCGCGACCTGGCGCAGACGGACTTTTTCAATGCATCGCTGGTGTCGGATTTCCTGATCGACAAGGACCCCCTGTTTGCCCGCCTGACGCTGGGCGACGACGAACTGAACCTGTATCAGCAAATGTACGATCACCTGCATCCGCAGGCGCCGGTGCCGGATCTGGTCATCTATCTGCAGGCCGATCCGGAGACCCTGATCGAGCGCGTGCGCAAGCGCGGCGTGCCGATCGAAGCCGGGATCTCGGAAAATTACCTGACGCGACTGTGCGAAAGCTACAGCCGTTTTTTCTATCATTACGACGCTGCCCCGCTGTTGATCGTCAACGCCGAACATCTCAATCCGATCGAGCGCGACGAAGACTTCAACCTGCTGGTCATGCGCATCAAGAACATGCGCGGCAAGCGCGAATTTTTTAATCTCGGGGAATGACCATGGCTGGATATCTGCAGGAAAGTGAACGTGCCGGACGCAACAAACCCATCACCGTCGTATCGCTGATGGCGCTGCGCAGCGGCGGCGAGAAGATCAGCATGCTGACCTGTTACGACGCCAGCTTTGCGGCACTGATGGACCGCTGTGGCGTGGAAGTGCTGCTGGTTGGCGATTCGCTCGGGATGGTCTGCCAGGGCCATGATTCGACACTGCCGGTGACGGTTGCCGACGTCGCCTATCACACCGCCAGCGTGGCGCGTGGCAATCACACCGCACTGCTGGTGGCCGACATGCCGTTCGGCAGCTATGCCACGCCAGAGCTCGCCTACGCCAACGCGGTGGTGCTGATGCAGGCAGGCGCCCACATGGTCAAGCTCGAAGGCGGTGCGTGGCTGGTGGACACCGTAAAATTTCTGACCGAGCGCGGCGTGCCGGTGTGCGCGCATCTGGGCCTGACGCCGCAGTCGGTGCATCAGCTCGGTGGCTACCGGGTGCAGGGCAAGTCGATCGAAAGCGCCGACCAGTTGCGCGCCGATGCGCTGGCCTTGCAAACAGCGGGGGCATCGATGCTGGTGCTGGAGGCAATCCCGGCTGCGCTCGGCAAGGAAACCACCGAATTGCTGGCGATTCCCACCATCGGCATTGGCGCCGGCCCCGATTGCGCCGGGCAGGTGCTGGTGATGCATGACATGCTGGGCGCATTCCCGGGTCGCAAGGCGCGCTTCGTCAAGAATTTCATGGACGGGCAAGGCAGCATTGAAGGCGCGGTGCGGGCGTATGTCGCAGCGGTCAAGGACGGCACGTTCCCGGCCGCCGAGCACTGTTTCTGATGCGGTGAAGCGCCCTTGTCAGGCGCGCCGGCCTGGCGCGTCGATCAATATTCGTAGCGTGCCAGACTCGCCGCCATCTTCCCGGCCAGTTCATCCGGGCCGCTGACGGTCACGCCGAGGTCGCGCAACAAACCATCCTTGAGCCTGTAAATCCAGCTGTGAATGGTGAGTTCCTGGCCGCGTTCCCAGGCATCCTGGACCAGCGTGGTCTGGCAAACGTTGGCGACCTGTTCAATGACGTTGAGCTCACAAAGACGGTCGAGCTGCTCGCCACTGGGGATGGTGTCGCCAAAGTAGCGACCATGCTTCTAATGCACGTCCTGCACGTGGCGCAGCCAGTTGTCGGCCAGGCCGACGCGCCGCCGGGTCAGCGCCGCGTGCACGCCGGAGCAACCGTAATGGCCGGACACCATGATGTGCTTCACCTGCAGCACATCGATGGCGAACTGCATCACGGACAGGCAATTCAGGTCGGAATGGCACACCACGTTGGCGATATTGCGATGCACGAACAGCTCGCCCGGCAGCAGATCCACGATCTCATTGGCAGGCACTCGGCTGTCGGAGCACCCAATCCACAGGTAGTCGGGCGACTGCTGGGCGGTCAGCTTGGCAAAGAAGTCGACGTCATGATCGACCATCGACGCGGCCCACGCCCGATTGTTGCGAAACAGCTGTTCGAGCCCGACGCTGTCTTTGTTTTCATCTGTCATGCGAATTCCTTGGGATGATCGGAGCGCACGCATTTTAACTGTTAAGCGCGCCTTGCCCCCACTTCTGTCAGGCGGGCGGAAATGGCGCGCCGAAACGTTGCATGAATTGCTGGTCAATCCGGTTCTTCCAGTGCCAGACCCAGTTGCCTTGCCAGACCAAGCCGTACCACGAGGCAATCGCATGCCGGTCGCCGCATGACAGCAGCGACAGGTAGTCGCTTTGGGCGTGATAGCGGATCAGCTCCGCGCCGCCAAGCTGGCGCAGCAGATTGGCGGCCAGCACCGGCCCCTGGCGCACCGCAAACACGCCCGCCTTGGGACGTGGCTGGCTATCGTCGGTGGCAATATCGCCGGCGGCAAAGACCTGCGGATGACTGACCGATTGCAAATGCGCATTGACCCGCACAAAACCATCGTCGCCGCACGCCAGTCCCGCATCGGCCGGCCACGCCTGCGGCGCCGCACCGGTGGCCCAGATCAGCTGGTCACAGGCGGCCTGGCTGCCGTCGTCAAAAAACACCTGATCGGCGTCCACCCGCACGACTGCAGCGCCGGTCCGGATCGCCACACCGGCTTGCTCCAGTTGCCGGGTCATCAGGCGGGCCGCGCGGCGCGGATAGCCTGGCAGCAGCGCACCGCGACTGACCAGCGACCACTTGACCTGCTCGCGCTGTGCTTTCAGGCGATATGCCATCGCCAGCACCAGCTCGATGCCACCCGCGCCGCCGCCCACCATCACCATGTGGAGCGGTCGGTTCAGGCCGTCAAGCTGTGCCTGCAGCGCGCGCCAGTGTTGCAGAAACGGCCCGATCGGCTTGACCGGGAGTCCGGCCGCCGCCGCCCCGGCGATGCTGCCCAGCGGCGGCGTCGAACCGACATCCAGCGAAACCAGATCGAATGGCCACCACGCGCCATTGGCCCAGGCGGCATTACGGGTCAGGTCAAGACGCTCCACCGTCGCCTGCACCAGTTGCACGCCGGCGGCAGCGGCCAGCGCGCGCAAATCGACATGGCATTCCTTGATGCGGTAATGGCCGGCAACCAGGCCCGGCAGCATGCCGGAATACGGCGTGTCGAGATCGCTGCTCAATAGAGTGACATCAAACTGTATGCGCAAAGCGACGTCACAATGACGCAAGGCTTCAAGTACAAAAAGATGGGCATGACCGCCACCGACAAGCAGCAGTCGTTTTCGATGTGTCGTCAAATTCAGTGTCAGGCAAAATTCGGACTTTCACCATACCACGCAGCGTCGGAAAAAACGCATGCCAAGCCCGCAAAGGTTTCCCTTGTGGAGTTTATCTTGCAGAAAAGTCATTCTATTTGCCGCTTTGAACGTGGCCCGGTCCCATTACGATGCTTACTTACGGGCACGCAAGCAACCTCCACTTCTCAACATACTGCCAAGGCAAACCACCATGAACGCCATGACCGATCTGACCAATTTACGCGTGCCCCTGCCCTCCATTACCGCCCGCGGCATATCGCGGCGCCAGCTTGACCTCGAATACGATCCCGAAAACAGGGTCCTGTGGACCTTCATGAAACCGGCCGGCACGCCCTGCTTCAATTTGGGTTTGCTCAATGAATTGCGCGCCAATGACAAGCTGTTTGAAACCAACGGCGGTCAGGTCGACATCGACGGCACGCTGTATCCGGTGGATTTCAGTGTCGGCGCCTCGCGCATCACCAACGTCTTCAACTACGGCGGCGACCTGGCCCTGTTCGTGTTGCTGATCAAGTCGCGTGATCGCGATGCGCTGCTGCACTACGCGCGCCTGTGCGTCGACACCCTGTACGGACGGCTGACCAGTTTCGACACCAATGTCGTCACGATTTCCTTGCTGCAGGGCGATGCGCTCGGCGGCGGTTTTGAAAGTGCGCTGGCCAGCCATGTGCTGATCGCGGAAGACACCGCACGCATGGGTTTCCCGGAAATCCTGTTCAACCTGTTTCCTGGCATGGGCGCCTACAGCCTGTTGAGCCGACGGGTCGGTGCGAAAAAGGCGGAAGAGATCATTCTGAGCGGGAAGATCTACTCGGCGCAGGAGATGTTCGACCTCGGCCTGATCGACGTGATCGTGCCTGCCGGCCGTGGCGAAGCCGCCGTCAACGACTATGTGCGCCGTAACAGCAAACGCAGCAATGGCTTGCGCGCGATGTTCGAATGCCGTCGGCACACCCAGCCCATTTCGTATGAAGAACTGATGGGCATCACCGAAGTATGGGTCGATGCCGCGTTGCGCCTGCAGGACAAGGATCTGAAAATGATGGGCCGACTGGTCCGCTCCCAGTTGCGCCAACAGGAAGCGCGCCGCAATGGCATGCCGATGGTGGAAGAAGATCTGGAGCTGGCGCTGGGTTGACGGCGCCGGATTGACGACGGCCCAGCCTGCGCCCAACGCGGCGCGCAGGCGGGGCAGCAGTTACGCGCGATTCGTGCTGAGGAACTGGGTGAACAGGTAAAAGTTCATCTGGATCGCATTGATGACCAGTTCCTGCACTGCCGGGTCCTCAATGGTCTGCAGTAGCGTGCGCAAGCGCGCCATGTGCTCCACATCCATCGACGCATGCGAATCGAGGAAGCTGAATCCCTTCGGCAGTTCCATGCCCAGCCCGCCGGCAACCGCGCCGGCAACCTGGCCGCCGTACACCGACGAAACGATTTCCAGCACGTACAGCATCCCCAGGACACAGCAGGGGTGGATGCGCTCGGCCGAATGGTAGTTGTAGGCGATCATCGCCTGCACTGCCGCCGAGGGCTGCGATGCGCGCACCGTGGCGGGGGCAATGTCGAAGGCGCCGAGGTCGTCCAGCACCAGGTTCTCATGGCCCTTTTCGTCCTCGATGTTGTGGTACAGGTGATAGCGCACGTCGATGAATTGATCGGGACACCGACTGGCCGCCGTGGCCATGATCGGGCAGAAATGCCAGACGACGTGATACAGGTCGAGCAGGAAATCCTCATAGGAGGCGCGCGACATTTTTCCGTGCAACATATCCTGCACGGCGGGAATTCCCTCCATCTCGCGCCGATTGGTATCGGTCGCTTCCAGCAAACGAATAAAAAAAGACATGGCAGTACTCCGTCAATGAAAAGTCATAGGGTTGGGAAAATCCTGGAATCTAGCGCCTGTGCGCAGCGGACTGGGCGCGCAGCCGCCGGTAATGATCGAGCGCCGTCAGCAGTTCCTGGAAAGCCTGTTGCAGCAATGCCAGCGCTGCTGCCGGTTCGTTGCGCAGATCGGCTTCGCTGCGGCTTTCGAGCAAGGCGCAGGTGGTGCGCAGCGATATCGCACCAATGCTCATTGATGCGCCCTTGAGCGCATGCAACAGATCCTTGATGTCGCCGAAGTGTTGGTCCTGAAAGCTGCGCTCGATTTGCTGCATCAGGTTGCGGCCGTCTTCGATGAATCCGTTCAGGACACCGTCGACAAAACGGCCATCCTGGCCGATCGCATCGAGCTCCGCCAGCGTGGCGTAATTGAGCACGGCCGCGTCTTCGATGGGCTGACTGAGAATCGGCCTGATCGTCGCCACCTTGGGCAACGACGCCGGCGGGAGCAACTGCAGCTGCAACGGCTGGCGGCCAAACTGGCTGGTCAGGCGATCGAGGGTGTCGAGCAGCGTCCCGATCTGAATCGGCTTGGGCAGGAATTGATCAACGCCGGCCGCCAGGCATTCGGCGATGGTCTCGGCCGTGACATCGGCGGACAGCATGATGACCGGCAAATGGCGCGCACGCGAGCCGGTGAAGCGCATCGCCCGGGTCGCTTCCAGGCCGTTCATCTCGGGCATGTTCATGTCCAGGATCACCGCATCGAAATCCTGTTGCTGCAGCTGGTCGAGCGCCTGTTCGCCATTTTCCACCAGCGTGCAGGCATGGCCGGCGCGCTCCAGCATCTTGCGAATGACCATGCGGTTGGTCGGATTGTCTTCGGCGACCAGCAATTGATATCGGGCTGCTTGGGGCGCTGTCACCACAGCCGAGGGCACCGCAGACAGCAGCGGCGCTTCCGGCCGCACCAACCCGCCATCGCGCGGCGCAATCGCGTGCAATACGTTTTGCAACAGCTGAGATTTCAAGGGCAGCCGCAGCACCGCCTGCAACCCGGCCTGCTCGGCCAGTTGGCCGCGTGCATGGCTGTTCGTCACCGCGCTGTCGCATAAAATCACCGGAAAGTCATCGCGTCCGGCAGACGCCTGCAACACCGACACCAGCCCGCGCAATTCCGCCAGCTTGAGTGCATCGCCAATCCGCAGCGTGGCCGCGCCCAGCAGCACCAGATCGCAGCCGGCGTCGGCATGTATCTCGCGTTCCCGCGCCAGCACTGCCTGCGCGCCAGCACTATCGACAGCGGTCGTGTGCGGTATCGCCAGCGTGTCGAGCAACGCCGCCAAGGCGTGCTCCTCTGCAGCGGAGAATCCGGCCAGCAAGACGCGCCGCACACCAGGTGGCGCCGACCATGGCAGCGCAGGCTGCTTGTTCAGTCCCAGCTCAAACCAGAATGTGCTGCCGACGCCCACTTCGCTGCGCAACCCCAGCTGACCGCCCATCAGGTCGACCAGCTCGCGCGCGATCGTATTGCCCAGCCCGGTGCCGCCATAGCGGCGCGAGGTCGAGGCATCGGCCTGGGTAAAACTGTCGAAGACCTTGCCCTGTGCGGCCGGAGCAATCCCGATACCGGTATCCTCGACCTCGAAGCGCAGGAGCGCGCGCTGATCCGAATCGGAGATGCATTCGATACGCAGAACGATGCGACCCTGCTTGGTGAATTTGACCGCGTTCGACAACAGGTTGACCAGCACCTGACGCAAATGATGGGGATCGCCGCGCAGTGCAAACGGCGCGGCGGGATCGACCCGCACCAGCAATGGCAACCCGCGCGCGTTGGCTTGGTATTTGAAAATGTCGACGGTGCTGTTGATCAGGTCGTGCAGGTCGAACGCAATCTCCTCGATCAGGAGTTTGCCGGCTTCGATCTTGGAAAAATCAAGCACATCCTCGACCAGTGCCAGCATCAGGTGCGAGGCGTTGTCGAGGCTGCGGACCATCTCGTCCTGTTCGCGATTGAGCGCGGTGCTTTGCAGCAGATTGGCCATCCCGATGATCGCATTGAGCGGCGTGCGCAGTTCATGGCTGACCGATGAAATGAAACTGCGTTTGGCCAGATTGGCGGCCTCTTCCTGCTGCAACGCCCGCGTCAGCCGGGTCACCAGCGTGCTGAAATACAGACCAATCAGAATGATCCCGCCCCACAGGCTCAGCCCGAGTTGTTGGTGCTGCTTCCAGTACTCGACTGTCATCAGCACGATCGAAAACCCGAGCAGCGACCCGGCCAGCGACACGAACAGGTACGCTTTGCCAAAGCGAAATCCATTGCCAAACGTGATCCACAAATAAAACAGATAGATCGACACGCCAAGCTCGTCGGCATAAACCAGGCCGAAGGACACGCCCGCCGTGTCATTCAGGATGCCGATCACGCGGCGCACGGCAATTGCCTGCGGATGCAGCGCAATATCGACCAGCAACAGGGTGCTCAGGCACAGGAAGAAGCCGATGGTGGGGAGCAGGCTCGCGGTGGTGTCCGATGTCGGGGTAAACCACACCACGTAGGCGCAAATGAGGATCGCAATCACCATCCGCACCACGGCCTGTTCGTGCTCGCTGTTCGGATGCCGCATAAAGCGGAGCATCGCCGCCCTGGCGCCCGTCAGAAAGGATCGCAGGCCGACGACGCGCATCCAGCTTCTAGCCATGGGACGGCGACGGCGTCGTCGCCGCATCGAGAATCGCGACGATCTCGGCGGCATGCGCCACAAAGGCATCGACCACCACAGGATCGAAACGCTGCCCCTTGTGCGCCAGCAAATAGTCGAGCGCGGCGCGCCATTCCATCGGCGCCACGCCGGACTGCGCCGTGGTCAGGGTATCGAAGACATCGGCCACGGCGACAATCCTGGCTTCGAGCGGAATCGCATGGCCCGCGAGCCCGCCCGGGTAACCGCTGCCGTTAAACTCCTGGTGGTGATGCAGCGCGATGCGCGCGGCTACCTGCAGGAATCGCGAAGGACTGTTCTTGAGCAGATCGTGGCCGAGATGCGCATGGGTTTGCATGATCACCGCTTCTTGCGGCGTGAGCTCGGCGGCCTTTTGCATGATCGCATCGGGAATGCAGATCTTGCCGATGTCATGCATTGGCGCTGCCAGCTCGATGGCTTCGACCTCGTCATCGGACAGGCCGAGAGACCGCGCGATCAGTGCGGCAAAGGCAGACAGGCGCAACAAATGGGCGCCGGTCACCAGCTCGCGTTTTTCCGCCGCGCGTGCCAGCCGGCACAGGGTATCGACTTCCAGCAAGCGCAGTTCGCGGGTGACGTCCAGCACGCGCGCTTCCATGATGCGGGCGTGATTACTGTTGATCAGATATTGCTGGCGCAAATTGAGCAGATTCTGGCAACGCGCGCGACACTCGATGGGATCAACCGGACGAATCAGGAAATCGGTGGCGCCGACTTCGAACGCGCTGTAGCGCACTTCGCGATCGCTGACCACGGTGGTCATGACGATCGGCAGCTGCTCGTAGGTGTACATGCTGCGCAGCTGGCGAATGGTCTCGATGCCATCGAGCTGCGGCATCTTGTAATCGGTCAGCACCAGGTCGACCGGAAACTGCCGGATATAGTCAATTGCTTCGACCGGATTGGAGAACATCACGGTCTGGATGGAGCGGTCAATTCCCTTGACGACTTCCGCCAGGATCAGGCGGCCGGTACTTTGGTCATCGATGATGACAACGGTCTGCGTCACACCCGGCGGCGGTCTGATTGCATGGACTGTGGCCGGGCTTGATTGGACAGACATGGTTGACTCATTGCAAGTTATTTGAGATTTGAGTATGCCGCAGAATCATGAACACTGTGAACTTATTGTTTTAAAAAATTAACATAATCCGGCAGGCCGGAGCGTCCCGCGCCGCCACCGAATCAGCGCAGGTTCAGGACGCGCTCCGCATCACGGCGACCGCACATCGCGGCCGCGTCAGATCAGTTCGAACGCGGACCGTCATCAGCAACTTCGCCCAGCATCATGCGCTTGAGTTTCGAATCGACCGGCTTCTCGCCCAGCCAAATGCGCAAAATCGCATTGTAAAAACCGACATCAGGAATCGGCTCGGCGATTTTTTTACCATTCAACATGATCGCGGTGCCGATCGCCGGAATCCAGTCGACGGTCAGCACGTCGCCTTTTTTCAGTTCTGGCACGGTGGAAAACAATTCGCCGAACTTGATGAGCTGATTGACGAATTTCGATTTTTCGGCGCGATCTGTATTTTGCGTAATGCCGCCCATGAAGCCGCGGCCGAACTCTTCATTGCCGACATCGCGGAACATCACGATCTGTACGCGACGGGCACCGGTGGCAACCTGAACATCAGGCACCGTAAGCTTTTTGTCGGACAGATACAGACCGGCGGCATACACCTTGAAGATGGCCTTGTAGCGAATGCCGGCGCCATTGAGTTTGAGATCCTGGCCGCCGACCTTGGCGCTGTCGTCAAACTTGACGCCGGCGACGTCGGTCACGGCCAGGGCCGCGCCACTGGCCAGGCAGAACGAAAACAGCAGGGCCGCGGTGAAGGCAGCGCGAAGGCGGGTAATCATCATGTAAAAATCTCCAGTAACGCGATCTTGATGGCGCCGCAACGGCGCCGTTGTCGCTTGATAGTCGGGGGTGAACAGCGCCTGCCATCCCGCGCCGACGGGTTGCGCGGCAGACAAAACAGCAAGGCAGCCGTACAGTAACGCATTGCCGTCGCGCTGGCAAAAAAAACCGCCAGCCCCGGTGCCGGACTGGCGGTTTTTTCGCTCGGCAGGAGCGCATGTCAATCGAAAAAGCCCTTGACCTTTTCCTTCCAGGATTTCGATTGCGGGCTGTGTTTCGCACCGCCTTCCGAGGTCAGTTCTTCGAGTTCGCGCAACAGGTCGCGCTGGCGCTCGGTCAGCTTGACCGGCGTTTCAATCACGACGTGACAGAACAGATCGCCGGCGTAACCGGAACGCACGCCCTTGACGCCCTTGCTGCGCAGCCGGAACGTCTTGCCGGACTGGGTGCCTTCGGGCAGCGTGAAGGATGCCTTGCCGCTCAGGGTCGGCACCTCGATTTCCCCGCCCAGCGCCGCCTTGGCAAACGAAATCGGAATCTCGCAATGCAGGTCGTCGCCTTCGCGCTGGAACACCGGATGCTGCTTGATGTGGATTTCGACATACAGGTCGCCCGGCGGTCCGCCATTCATGCCCGGCTCGCCATTGCCGGATGAACGAATGCGCATGCCATCGTCGATCCCGGACGGGATCTTGACTTCCAGCGTCTTGTTGCGCTTGATGCGGCCGGCTCCAGCGCAGGTCGCACACGGTTCCGGAATGATCTTGCCGGTGCCGTGGCACTTGGGGCAGGTCTGCTGGATGCTGAAGAAGCCTTGCTGCATCCGTACCTGTCCGTGGCCGGCACAGGTCGGGCAGGTGGTCGGTTGCGTACCCGGCTTGGCGCCGCTGCCGTGACACACTTCACAACTGTCCCACGACGGCACCCGGATGGTGGTGTCGAAACCGTGCGCCGCCTGCTCCAGCGTGATGTCGAGGTTGTAACGCAGATCGGCGCCGCGATACACCTGCGGTCCGGCGCCGCGGCCGCCACCACCGCCGCCGCGTGCGGCGTTGCCAAAGATATCGCCGAAGATGTCGCCGAAGGCGTCGGAAAAGCCGCCGGCGCCGTTGCCGCCGAAACCGCCACCGCCGCCACCCATGTTGGGATCGACGCCGGCATGGCCATACCGGTCATACGCTTCGCGCTTCTTCGGGTCGGACAACATCTCGTACGCTTCCTTGGCTTCCTTGAACTTGTCTTCGGAGCCCTTGCTGTCCGGGTTGCGGTCGGGATGGTGCTTCATGGCGAGCTTGCGATACGACTTCTTGATCTCTTCATCAGAAGCGTTCTTGGCTACACCCAGTATTTCGTAAAAATCGCGTTTTGCCATCTTGTCGGCACCCTCTGAGATCTAAACAAAAACGCCGAGTCGAGCGGCGCAAGCCCAGGAGCCTGCGCGGCAGAAACGAATCGAAGCGAAATTGGTGGGAAAAGAGTCCAATTCGCCTCCGCTTTTGAGGACTGTAGCCCAGCTACAGCCGGAAAAACGGGGGCGAAGTGGGCCTTTTCTCCACCAATTGCAGCCGATTTGCTTCTGCCGCGCAGGCTCCCCACTCAACTCGGCGAGCCACAACAGCCTGCGCCGTGCGGCGTTGCAGTTCCAGCAAATTACTTGCTGTCTTTGACTTCCTTGAAGTCGGCGTCAACCACGTCTTCCTGATTGGCCTTGGCTTCTGCTGAAGGACCAGCACCGCCCTGCTCGGCGCCACCGGCAGCGGCGCCCGCAGCCTGCTGCGCCTGTGCATCGGCGTACATCTTTTCGCCCAGCGTTTGCGCGGCGGTCGAGAGTGTCGCGGACTTGGCATCGATATCGGCCTTGTCGCTGCCCTTCAAGGCTACTTCCAGATCCTTGATGGCGGCTTCGATCTTCTCTTTTTCCGCTGCATCAAGCTTGTCGCCATGCTCGGTCAAGGCCTTGCGGGTCGAGTGCACCAGGGCATCGCCCTGGTTGTGCGTCTCAGCCAGTTCTTTCAGGCGCTTGTCTTCTTCGGCATTGGCTTCGGCGTCGCGCACCATTTTCTGGATCTCATCTTCGGTCAGACCGGAGTTGGCCTTGATGGTGATCTTGTTTTCCTTGCCGGTGGCCTTGTCTTTTGCGCCGACGTGCAAAATACCATTGGCGTCGATGTCGAAGGTGACTTCGATCTGCGGCGTGCCGCGCGAGGATGGCGGAATGCCTTCCAGATTGAATTCGCCCAGGCCCTTGTTACCGGCGGCCATTTCGCGTTCGCCCTGGAACACCTTGATCGTCACCGCAGGCTGATTGTCATCGGCGGTCGAGAATACCTGGCTGAACTTGGTCGGGATCGTGGTGTTCTTCTGGATCATCTTGGTCATCACGCCGCCAAGGGTTTCGATACCCAGCGACAGCGGCGTCACATCCAGCAGCAGCAAATCCTTGCGTTCGCCGGACAGCACCGAACCCTGGATCGCTGCGCCAACGGCCACGGCTTCATCCGGATTGACGTCCTTGCGTGGATCCTTGCCGAAGAATTCCTTGACCTTTTCCTGCACCTTTGGCATCCGGGTCATGCCGCCGACCAGAATGATGTCGTCGATGTCACCGACGCTCACGCCAGCATCCTTGATGGCGATGCGGCATGGCTCGATGGTTTTCGAGATCAGCTCTTCGACCAGGGACTCAAGCTTGGCGCGGGTCATCTTCAGGTTCAGATGGACCGGTGCGCCATTGGCCATGGCGATGTACGGCTCATTGATTTCGGTTTGCTGCGCCGATGACAATTCAATCTTGGCGCGCTCGGCCGAACCCTTGATGCGCTGCAGTGCGATCGCGTCTTTCGACAGGTCGAGACCATTGATCTTCTTGAACTCGTCGATGATGAAATCGATGATGCGCTGGTCGAAATCTTCGCCGCCAAGGAAGGTGTCGCCATTGGTCGACAACACTTCGAACTGCATTTCGCCATCGACATCAGCGATCTCAATGATCGAGATATCGAAGGTACCGCCACCGAGGTCATACACAGCAATCTTGCGATCGCCCTTGCCGCCCTTGTCCAGACCGAATGCCAGAGCGGCAGCGGTTGGCTCATTGATGATGCGCTTGACATCGAGGCCGGCGATGCGACCGGCATCCTTGGTGGCCTGGCGTTGTGCGTCGTTGAAATAGGCCGGCACCGTGATGACGGCTTCGGTGACTTCTTCGCCGAGGTAGTCTTCGGCAGTTTTTTTCATCTTGCGCAACACTTCAGCGGAAATCTGCTGGGCGGCGAGTTTTTTCTCGCGCACCGAAATCCAGGCGTCGCCGTTGTCGGCCTTGACGATCTGGTACGGCATCAGCCCGATGTCCTTCTGCACTTCTTTTTCGTCGAACTTGCGGCCGATCAGTCGCTTGACCGCATACAGCGTGTTCTTCGGATTGGTCACCGCCTGGCGTTTGGCCGGTGCACCGACCAGGATTTCGCCGTCTTCCTGATAGGCGATGATTGATGGCGTAGTGCGCGCGCCTTCGGAGTTTTCAATAACTTTTGGCTGGCCGCCTTCCATGATGGCCACGCACGAATTGGTGGTGCCCAAGTCAATACC
This sequence comes from Actimicrobium sp. GrIS 1.19, assembly GCF_035984655.1. Taxonomy (NCBI): domain Bacteria; kingdom Pseudomonadati; phylum Pseudomonadota; class Betaproteobacteria; order Burkholderiales; family Oxalobacteraceae; genus Actimicrobium; species Actimicrobium sp. GrIS 1.19. The sequence goes on from NZ_JAXCHT010000011.1 coordinate 59,295, forward strand.
GATGATTCTGCCCATGATTTTTTCCTTTAGTGACTGCTTATTGACCAATTAACGAAATTTTCTGACTTGAATATAAGGAGCCGCGGACGGCTTTCAAGCACTGTTTTTTAAGACGCTTTTTCCTGGGCGACGGTGACCAGAGCCGGTCGCAACAGACGGTCGGCAATCATGTATCCCTTTTGCAGCACGCTGACAATCGTGTTGGCTTCCTGTTCGGCAGGCACCATCGAGATGGCCTGGTGTTTCATTGGATCGAGCTTTTCACCGGCTTTCGGGGAGAGTTCCATCAGACGGTTCTTTTCAAATGCGGACGACAACTGCTTGAGCGTCATCTCGACGCCTTCTTTCAGGGACTCGACCGACGGCGTTTCGATCTTCACGGCCATTTCGAGGCTGTCCATCACCGGCACCAGCGCTTCGGCAAAACTCTCGATGGCGAATTTGTGGGCGCGGGCAATGTCTTCCTGTGCCCGCCGGCGGAAATTTTCCACGTCGGCCTTGGCGCGCAGGAACGCATCCTGCATTTCCACAATCCGGGCTTCCGCCTCGGCAAGCTTTTCTTCCAGACCTGGTTCGACGGCCACGGGGGCGCCTTCCTGCTCCACATTGTCGTCAGGAGGCAGGTTGTCATGGCTCGGTTTTTCTTGATCTTGCATGTAAAAATCCTCCAACAATCAGTAACTTAGGGACAAAGCGAAGAATAAACTGACATCCAAGTGGGGCGATAACACACTATTACAAGGGGATTACCACACACTTCGACGGAATTTTTGCAACTCTGTTATTGTGCCGCGCCCAACCGCCTTGCCTCGGCCGAACTGACAGCCTGTTGCGCCCGCAGGGCTTCGCTTTCAGCGGCACTCAAGCGGGTTGGCCAGCCTTTCAGATGCCGTGTGGCGATGACCGCCAGCGCGGCGATCCAGTCCGGTGACTCATTCAGGCAGGGAATGTAGTGGAATTCCTTACCGCCGGCGGTCAGGAACTCCTGTTTCGCTTCGAGCGAAATCTCTTCCAGTGTTTCGAGGCAATCGCTGGTAAAGCCCGGGCACATCACGTCAACCCGTTGCAGGCCCTCTTTCGCCAGCTTCTGCAAGGTCGGCGCCGTGTACGGCTGCAGCCATTCGGCCTTGCCGAAACGCGACTGAAACGTCACCAGCAGGTCATCCTTGGCCAGTCCCAGCTGTTCTGCCAGCAGACGGGCGGTCTTGTAGCATTCGCAATGGTAGGGATCGCCCAGCATCAGCGTGCGCTTGGGCACGCCATGAAAGCTCAGCACCAGTTTTTCGCCGCGACCGTGGGTTTGCCAATGCGCCAGCACCGAGTTTTTCAGCGCATGGATATAGGCTGCGTCGTCGTGATAATGCTTGATGAAGCGCAGCTCCGGGATATTGCGCACCTTGCGATAGTGCGTCGACACGGCATCGAAGATCGACGCGGTCGTGGTGGCCGAATACTGCGGGTAGGCCGGTACAACCAGGATGCGGTCACAGCCGTCCTTTTGCAGCTGATTCAGCACGTCGGGCAGGCCCGGATTGCCATAGCTCATGGCGTATGCCACCTGCACCGCATGACCCTGCTCGCCCAACTGGCCACGCAGCAGCATGGCCTGGCGGGCAGTATGGACTTTCAGCGGCGAACCTTCCTTGGTCCAGATCAGCGCGTATTTTTTGGCCGACTTCTTGGCGCGGATCGGCAGGATGATGCCGTTGAGGATCAGCCACCAGATGGCGCGCGGGATTTCGACCACACGCGGGTCCGACAGGAACTGCTTCAGGTAACGCCGCACCGCGCTGGCATCGGGGGCGTCGGGCGTGCCGAGATTGACCAGCACGATGGCGGTTTTGCTGGCGCTGCCATGGGTGTACTTCGGCTCGTCATTGAATGCCATCGGGGAATGCCTTTTTCAGATTGAGTCAGGAGGTAAATCAGGACGCCAGCAGTTCGCGGGCGTGTTTGCGTGTGGTTGCGGTAATTTCAATGCCACCCAGCATGCGGGCAATTTCTTCCACGCGCGCCTTGGCGTCGAGCGCATCGATGCGCGACACCGTCTTGCCACCCGCATTGAATTTGCTGACCTGCAAATGCCAGTTGGCCTGGCTGGCCACTTGCGGCAGATGGGTCACGCACAGCACCTGGCGCTGTTGGCCGAGCTTTTTCAGCAGCCGGCCGACCACTTCCGCGACACCGCCGCCGATACCGCTATCGACCTCATCGAAAATCAGCGTCGGGGTTGCCGTGGCGCTCGATGCGATCACCGAAATGGCCAGCGCGATGCGGGCCAGTTCGCCGCCCGAGGCCACCTTGGCCAGCGCGCGCGGCACCGTCCCGGCGTGTCCGGCGACCAGAAACTCGACCTGCTCCAGCCCGTACGCCGCAGGCGCAGCAGGATTGAGTGCGACCTGAAAACGTCCGCCGGCCATGCTCAGTTCCTGCATCGCGCCAGTGACGGCATCGCCCAGCGCCCGGGCTGCCTTGGCGCGCGCGGCGGACAGTTTTTGCGCCAGCTTCAGGTAGGCCTCTTTCAATTTTTCTTCGTGCGCGCGCAAGGCGTCCAGATCGCTGGCGTCGGCCAGCTGCCGCAATTGCGCCGACAGGGATTCAAACTCCTGCGGCAGCTGCTCCGGCGCGACATGAAATTTGCGGGCGGTCGAATGAATGTCGCTGAGCCGCTGCTCGACCACTTGCAGGCGACGCGGATCGAGCTCGACCCGGCCCAGATAGTCATTGAGGGCGTACACCGCTTCCTGCAACTGGATACGGGCTGGCTCCAGCAAATCGAGCACCGGTTGCAGGCCGCTATCGATATCGACCAGCTTGCCCAGCTTCAGATTGAGCGTGGTGAGTTGCGACAGCATCGGCCGGTTATCGGATTCCGACAGCGCTTCGAGTGCCTCCTGCGCGCCTTCAATCAGGCTGGCCGCATGGGCGAGCCGGCTGTGTTCGATGCTGATCTCGGCCCATTCGCCCTCCTTGACGGCCAGCTTGTCCAGTTCGCCGACCTGCCACTCCAGCCGTTCGCGTTCCTGCAGAACGCTCTTGGCGTTGGCTTCGAATTCTTCGCGTTGCCGCGCCAGTGCGCGCCAGTTTTTATAGGCAATCCCGACTGCTTTGACATCGTCCTGCAAGCCGGCCTGGGTATCGAGTAACTGGCGCTGCGCATCGCCCTTGAGCAGGGATTGATGGGCGTGCTGGCCATGGATATCGACCAGCAGCTCGCCCAACTCGCGCAGTTGCGTGGCGGTCGCGGCAGTGCCATTGATGAATGCCTTGGAGCGGCCGGCGTTATCGATCACACGGCGCAGCAGCACGCCGCCCTCTTCATTGCTGAATTCGTTGACGGCGAGCCAGGCGTCGGCCTCGGCATGGGTGGCGAAATCGGCGCTGATGTCGGCCTTGGCGGCGCCGTCTCGCACCACGCTGGCATCACCGCGTCCGCCCAGCGCCAGCGCCAGCGCGTCGATCAGGATCGACTTGCCGGCGCCGGTCTCGCCGGTAAGCACGGAAAACCCGGCGGCGAAGTCGAGTTCAATCAGGTCGACAATAACGAAGTCGCGAATGGAAAGGGTACGCAGCATGTGCAATGGGGTCAGGTGAATCGCGGCCCGGGTCGGGCGCTGATCGGGCTGCCTATTTTAACCGGCCTTCGACGGACGGATATTCGTTCCAGTGGAGTTTCTCGCGCAGGGTGTCGTAGTAACTCCATCCTTGCGGGTGCAGGAAGGTAATGGTGTGCGCCGAGCGCCGGATCACGATCTGGTCCTGCACCTGCAGATTGGCCAGCGATTGCATGTCGAAATTGACGCTGGTGTCGCGGCCATTGATGACGGTGACGATGATTTCGCTGTAGTCCGGCACCACGATCGGCCGGTTCGACAGGGCGTGCGGCGCAATCGGCACCAGCACGATGCCGCCCAGGCTGGGATGCAGCAACGGGCCGCCGGCGGACAGCGAATAAGCGGTCGAGCCGGTGGGCGTGGCCACGATCAGCCCGTCGGAGCGCTGGTTGTACATGAAGCAGCCATCGACATGCACGCGCAGCTCGACCATCCCGGAACCGGCGCCGCGCGATACCACCACATCATTGAAGGCCAGCGCGTTGAAAATCGCCACGCCGTCGCGCATCACGATGCCTTCCAGCAGGCTGCGTCGCTCCGATTCGATTTTTCCGGACAGCATGTCACCGAGCACCGGCAACACCCGTTCCAGCGGAATATCGGTCATGAAACCCAGCCGGCCCTGATTGATACCGATCAACGGCACATCGAACGGCGCCAGTTGCCGGGCAATCCCGAGCATGGTGCCGTCGCCGCCGATGACGATCGCCGCATCGACGTTGGCGCCGATCTGCGCCGGCGTCATCTGGGCGAAGCCGGAGATGCCGGTGTTCGCCGCCGTGTCGTTCTCCAGCACCACATGGTGGCCGGTCGAGACCAGGAAATTGGCGATTTCGGCCAGCGATTCGGCCATCCCGACGGCCAGCGGCTTGCCGATGATGGCAATGGTCTTTAGCGGACGGACCGGCAGGGCGGAGGGAATGGGCAGCGACATGCCCCGGATTAGACCATACTTCGCTGCACTCTTGAAGCCAGCCTGATCGGACCCCAACTATGATTGTCACCTCTTCCCGCCCGACCGTGAACCAGACGCCGATCAAAGCGGTACTGTTCGACCTCGACGATACGCTGTGGCCGATCGTCCCGGTCATCCTGCGCGCCGAAGTGGCACTGTTTGCCTGGCTGCAGACCCATGCGCCGGCGGTCACGCAGCAACATGACATCGACAGCCTGCGGCAGCGGCGGCTGGCCCTGATGGCGGCCGAGCCGCGGTTCCAGATCGACATGCGGGCGCTGCGCCACGCCGGCTTGAGCGAGGCGTTCCAGGCCAGCGGAGTCGAGCTGCACCATGTCGACGCGGCAATGGCGGTGTTCGACACCGCGCGCAGTGAAGTGACGTTGTATGACGATGTCTTGCCGGGCCTGAGGCGGCTCGGCGGTCACGTGGCGCTGGGCACGATTTCGAACGGCTCGGCCAATCTGGTTGCGATTGGTCTGGCAGAACATTTCAAGGTGTCCATCGCTGCGCATGAGTTTGGCAGCGCCAAGCCCGATGCGGCGATCTTTCGCGCCGCCTGCGCGGCGCTGGACGTCAGTCCGGCCGAGGCCGTCTACGTCGGCGATGATCCGCTGCTCGATATCGAAGGCGCGCAGAAGGCCGGCTTGCGCGCCGTCTGGATGAACCGGTTTGACCGCGCGCTGCCCGGTCATGTCCGGCCTGACGCCAGTTGCACCACCCTGCTCGAACTCGAAGAATGGCTGCTGGCATCCATGTACCCGGCTGATAAAGCTGGTCGCCTGACCTGACGCTCGCTAGAATACCCAGATGCAACTTGATACCCGCGCCCAAACCCTGTTGAAAGCCCTCGTCGAGCGCTATATCACCGACGGCCAGCCGGTCGGTTCGCGCGCGCTGGCCAAGCTGTCGGGCCTCGACCTGTCGCCGGCGACCATCCGCAACATCATGGCCGACCTCGAGGAAATGGGCTTTGTCTCCAGCCCGCACACCTCGGCCGGCCGGGTGCCGACGCCGCGCGGTTACCGTATCTTCGTCGACACCTTGCTGACGGTGGATGTGATCGATGAAAGTGCGCTGGAGTCGAAACTGCAATCGCGCATTCACAGCTACTCGCCGCAGAAGGTCATCGCCAATGCCGCCCAGGTACTGTCGTCGCTGTCGCAATTTGCCGGCGTGGTGCTGACGCCGCGGCGCGAATCCGTGTTTCAGCAAATCGAATTCCTGCGACTGTCCGAGAAGCGCATCCTGCTGGTGATCGTGGCGCCCAACGGCGACGTGCAGAACCGCCTGATGCTGACCGACGTCGACTACACCCCGGCGCAACTGGTGCAGGCCGCCAACTTCATCAATCTGCATTACGGCGGGCTGAGTTTCAACGAAGTGCGCCATCGCTTGCAGGATGAGCTGCGCCAGCTGCGCGACGACATGACGCCACTGATGCATGCCGCCGTCGAGGTCGGCAGCGATGCCATGACCGATCAGGGCGACGAGGTGGTGATTTCGGGCGAGCGCAATTTGCTGAGTGTCAGCGACCTGTCGTCGAACATGAACTCGCTGCGCAAGCTGTTCGAACTGTTCGAACAAAAAACCAGCCTGATGCAATTGCTGGATTTGTCGCACCGTGCTTCGGGCGTGCAGATCTTTATCGGCGGTGAATCGAGCCTGGTGCCACTCGACCAGATGAGCATCGTCACCGCGCCCTATGAAATCAACGGGCGCGTGGTCGGCACGCTGGGTGTGATCGGACCGACCCGCATGGCCTACGAGCGGGTGATTCCGATTGTCGATATCACGGCGAAATTACTGTCGAATGCGCTGAGTCATTCCTGATCAGCGGTTGCGGTGCACGCAGTCCTGCTTGGTGCAGTGACCGTACAGTGCCAGCGAATGCTCGGCAATGTTGAAGCCGCGTTCCAGCGCGACCTTCTGCTGACGATGCTCGATTTCGGCATCAAAGAATTCTTCGACCAGACCGCAATCGAGGCACACCAGATGATCGTGGTGGGTGCCCTCGTTGAGTTCGAACACGGCCTTGCTGGTTTCAAAATGATTGCGGTGCAGCAGTCCGGCCTGCTCGAACTGGGTCAGCACCCGATACACCGTGGCCAGCCCGACGTCCATGTTCTCGGCCAGCAGCACCTTGTAGACATCCTCCGCGCTGAGATGACGCACCTGGCTGTTGTGAAAAATATCGAGAATCTTGATGCGCGGAAGGGTTGCCTTGAGCCCGCTGGCTTTCAGATCGGAAGGGTTGTTGGACATGTTCCGGGCCGGGTAGAGTAGATGTGCTTTATGATATAGCGTTTTAGCGTCCTTGCTCAATCAATTGAGACTCTCATGCCCATGCTGTCCTTCCCTGTAAAAACCTCCGCCGCATGGCTGCGCGCCAGTGCCGTTGTGGCCGTCGCCTTGCTGGCCGGTTGCGCCGCCAAGAACCCGTTGATCGAACCGCCCGCAGCCAATTCAGAAGCGGCCCAGAGCGCCAGTGCCGCAGCGGCCAACGCCGGCCTGCAACGCACCGAGCGCACCGGCATTCGCCGCGTGCTCGGCATCGTCTCGCCGTATCGCGTGGATATCGCACAAGGCAATTTCATTTCCGAAGAAAACCTGCGACAGCTCAAGGAAGGCATGACGACCGATCAGGTACGCTTTGCCCTGGGTACGCCGCTGGTGGCCGATATCTTTCATGCCGAACGCTGGGACTATATCTTCCGCCTGCTCAAATCCAACGACGATGTGCTGACCAGCCGCGTAACGGTGTTTTTCAAGGACGGCAAGGTCAGTCGTTTCGAAGGCGGCAATCTGCCTGACGAAGCCGACTACCTGGCACTGATTGCCGGATCCGCGGCCAAGAAGCCGAGCAACCTGAAGCTGTCGCCGACGCCAGCGCTGGCGCCATCCGAAGCCCGTCCAACCCAATAAGCAGGCACGTTTCCCTCCAATGATTGATCTGAACATCGCGATTGCCGGCGCTTCCGGCCGCATGGGCCGCATGCTGGCCGAGACCATTCTCGCCACCGATGGCGTGCAACTGAGCGGTGCGCTCGACATGGCCGGGGCCGACGCCATTGGCAGCGACGTCACGGCGTTTCTGGGCACGCACAGCGGCGTGTTGATCAGTGCCGATCTGGCGCAAGGCCTGGCCAATGCCGACATTCTGATCGATTTCACCCGGCCCGAAGGCACGCTCGACCATCTTGCGTGGTGCGTGGATCATGGCGTCAAGATGATCATTGGCACCACCGGCTTCGACGCCGCCGGCAAGGCCGCCATCGCTGCTGCTGCCGAACGCATTGCCATCGTGTTCGCGCCGAACATGAGCGTCGGCGTCAATGTCACGATGAAGCTGCTCGAACTGGCCGCGAAGAGTTTCGCCGAAGGTTACGACATTGAAATCGTCGAAGCGCATCACCGCCTGAAGGTCGATGCGCCGTCCGGCACCGCGCTGCAAATGGGCGAAGTCATTGCCGGCGCGCTGGGCCGCGATCTGGATGAAGTTGGCGTGTTTGCGCGTCACGGCGTCACCGGCCCGCGCGATCCGTCGTCGATTGGCTTTGCCACCATTCGCGGCGGCGATATCGTCGGCGACCATACCGTGCTGTTTGCCGGCATCGGCGAACGCATTGAAATTTCGCACAAGTCATCGAGCCGCATCACCTATGCCACCGGCAGCCTGCGCGCGGCGCGTTTTCTGGCTGACAAGACGCACGGGCTGTTCGACATGCAGGACGTGCTCGGACTGCGCTAAGGCTGTTCTGTCGTCACCCGCGTCAACATGACATCGCAACGCGCGCCACTTGTGCTGATTGCCACGGTATTGCTGCACGTGGGCGCGATCCTGTTCCTGACGCTCTCGCATGCCGACAGGATCGATCTGCATCCGGATCCGAAGCCGGTGTTCGTCCGGATCGTGCCCACGCCAACACCGCCGCGGCCGCAACCGGTCGCCGTCGCAGCACCCGCCGCCAAACCCGCACCCGCCATCGTCCGACCCACCATCCGACCCTCGCCAGCGCCCCGCGTCGTCGCGAGCGCGTCCGTCGATGTGCCGGTGCGCGCACCCGAGCCAGCCACGGCCAGCGCGCCACCGGCGCCCGAACCGGTGGCGCCGGTGCCCGCACCGCAGCCACCGGTCAAGACCGCGGTATCGTTGTCGGCCAGCTACGCAGCCGCCAATCGCAAGCCGGTGTATCCGGCCATGTCGCGCCGCTACGAAGAACAGGGCACGGTCGTGCTGCGCGTGCTGGTCAACCCCGATGGCAGCGCCGGCGCCGTGCAGATCAAGACCAGCAGCGGCTATCCGCTACTCGATGCGGCGGCGCGCGATGCGGTGCAGTCATGGCGCTTCCAGCCCGCCACAATGGACGGCAAGGCGGTCGCCGAGTGGTATCAGATCCCCATTCCGTTTAGACTGCAGGAATGATTTTTCAACCCGGAGTCGTATGAACCTTTCGCCAGAACTTGCCCGCTACTGGGCCCAGGGTGACGCCATCTCGCATGCGGTGGCGTATTTGCTGATCGCGATGTCGGTGGTCAGCTGGTATTTCATTTTGTCCAAGAGCTGGAGCGCCTGGCGCATCCGCCGCAGCGCCGGTGCGCTCGAAGCCTTCTGGAAAGCGCCCAGCATCGGCGATGCCGTGGCGATGGTGCGGCTGGCCGATCCCGAGAATGTCTACACGCCGCTGGCCGCGCGCAGTGCCGACGCCGCCACCCTGACGCCGGCAGCCGGCTCGCTCAATGCCGCCAGCGAACGGGGCGAATTGATCACCCGCACCCTGCGCCAGGAAATCAACCGTGTTTCATCCCGTCTCGAAAGTGGCCTGACCCTGCTCGCCTCGGTCGGCGCCACCGCACCCTTTGTCGGACTGCTGGGCACGGTGTGGGGCATTTATCATGCGCTCGCTGCGGTGTCGGCCAGCGGCACCGTCCAGATCGACAAGATTGCCGGACCGGTCGGCGAAGCCCTGATCATGACCGCGATGGGCCTGACAGTGGCGATTCCGGCGGTGCTGGCCTACAACGCCTTCACCCGCGTCAATCGCATCACGCTGGCCGAACTCGATGCCTTTGCGCATGACCTGCACGCCTTCCTGACCACCGGCGCCCGGGTAGGAGCCTGAAATGAGCTTCGGCGGATTCAACGACAGCAAGCAGCAGGCGCCGATGGCCGAGATCAATGTCACGCCGATGGTTGACGTGATGCTGGTGCTGCTGGTGATCTTCATCATTACGGCACCGCTGTTCACCCATGCGGTCAAGCTCGACCTGCCGCAGGCCACCGCCGCGCCGACGCCCGAGAAACCGGAAACCATTAGCGTGGCCATCGATGGCGCCGGCACGCTGTTCTGGAACGATGTCGCCACCACCGTGCCGGAACTGGACCAGAAGATGCGCCTCGCCGCCAAACGCACGCCGCAACCCGAACTGCAGCTGCGCGCCGACAAATCGACCCGCTACGAAGTCATTGCCCAAGTCATGGCCGCAGCCCAGGGCAACGGCATGACCAGGCTGGGATTTGTCACCGAGCCCAAGGCAACACCAGCTACCGGCCGATAATGCTCCGGCGCGTCCCGCCCCGCCAAGTATAATCACCGGCTCGCTTCGCCCTTTCACTTCTTCATTGGTAGCCGCCGTCATGCAAGAGAAATACACCTCCGCCGACATCGAAAAATCCGCGCAGGACCACTGGGCCGCCACCGACGCCTACAAGGCGGTCGAACACGCCCGGGACAAGGACGGCAACGAGCGCAAGAAATTCTATGCCTGCTCGATGCTGCCCTACCCGTCCGGCAAGCTGCACATGGGCCATGTGCGCAATTACACGATCAACGATGTGATGTACCGCCACCTGCGCATGAGCGGCTACAACGTGCTCATGCCAATGGGCTGGGACGCCTTCGGCATGCCGGCCGAAAACGCCGCGATGGCCAATAACGTGCCGCCGGCGCAATGGACCTACGCCAACATCGCGCACATGAAAGAGCAGATGCAGTCGATGGGCCTGGCAATCGACTGGTCGCGCGAAATGACCGCCTGCAAGCCGGACTACTACAAGTGGAACCAGTGGATGTTCCTGAAGATGCTCGAAAAAGGCATCATCTACAAAAAGACCGGTAACGTGAACTGGGACCCACAGGATCAAACCGTGCTGGCCAACGAGCAGGTCATCGACGGCCGCGGCTGGCGTTCCGGCGCGCTGATCGAAAAGCGCGAGATTCCGATGTACTACGCCCGCATCACCGACTACGCCGAAGAACTGCTCGATCACGTCGATAACAAATTGCCCGGCTGGCCGGAGCGCGTGCGCACCATGCAAACCAACTGGATCGGCAAATCGACCGGCGTGCGTTTCGCATTCAAGCACACCATCAGTGATGGCGACCGGCTGATCGACGACGGCAAGCTGTGGGTCTTCACCACCCGTCCCGACACGATCAAGGGCGTGACGTTTTGCGCAGTCGCCCCCGAGCACGCGCTGGCGACCCTCGCCGCCAGGACCAATCCGGAGCTGGCGGCTTTCATCGCCGAATGCAAGCTGGGCAGCGTCATCGAAGCCGACATGGCAACGATGGAAAAGAAAGGCATGCCGACCGGTTTGCAGGTCACCCATCCGCTGACCGGTCGCCAGATCGACGTCTGGGTCGGCAATTACGTGCTGATCACTTATGGCGACGGCGCAGTGATGGGCGTGCCGGCGCATGACGAGCGCGACTTTGCGTTCGCGCAAAAATACGTGCTGCCGATCGAACCGGTCATCGCCTTCGAAGGCAAGACCTTCAATGCCGAGCTCTGGCACGACTGGTACGGCGACAAGGAAGGCGGCCGCTGCGTCAACTCGGGCCGGTTCGATGGCATGAACTACGCCGAGGCCGTGGAAGCGGTCGCCAGCGTGATGGCCGGGCTCGGCCTGGGCGAGAAGAAAATCACTTACCGCCTGCGCGACTGGGGCATCTCGCGCCAGCGCTACTGGGGCACGCCGATTCCGATCATCCATTGCGCCAGCTGCGGCGACGTGCCGGTGCCGGAAAAGGATCTGCCGGTCGTGCTGCCGGAAGACTGCGTGCCCGATGGCAGCGGCAATCCGCTCAACAAGCACGAAAAATTCCTGCACGTCGACTGCCCGAAATGCGGCAAGCCGGCGCGGCGCGAAACCGACACGATGGATACCTTCGTCGATTCGAGCTGGTACTTCATGCGCTACTGTTCGCCCGGCAGCACCGACGCCATGGTCGACGCGCGCAACGATTACTGGATGCCGATGGACCAGTACATCGGCGGCATCGAACACGCCGTGCTGCATCTGCTGTACGCGCGTTTCTGGACCAAGGTCATGCGCGACTTCGGCCTGATCAAGTTCGATGAGCCGTTCACCAACCTGCTCACGCAGGGCATGGTGCTCAACGAAACCTACTTCCGTGAAGACGCCACCGGCAAGAAGACCTGGTTCAATCCGGACGATGTCGAATTGACGCTGGACGACAAGGGCCGCCCGGTCGCGGCGACGCTGAAATCCGACCGCCAGCCGGTACAAATCGGTGGCACCGAAAAAATGTCGAAGTCGAAGAACAACGGCATCGATCCGAAAGCGCAAATTGATTTGTACGGCGCCGATACCGCGCGCCTGTTCACGATGTTTGCCTCGCCACCCGAGCAGACGCTGGAATGGTCGGGCGCCGGGGTGGAAGGCGCGAACCGTTTCCTGCGCCGGGTCTGGGCCTTTGGCGTCGCCAACGCCAGCCGCATCAGCAGCGCGCTTGCCGCCGGCCAGCCGTCGGCAGCCGACCTGAACGACGCGCAGCGCACGCTGCGCCGCGAAGTCCACAAGATCCTGCAGCAGGCCGATCACGACATCAAGCGCATCCAGTACAACACCGTGGTGTCGGCCTGCATGAAGATGCTCAACACACTGGAGGCGGCGAAATTCGACACCGCGAAGGCATCGAATGGCGTCATTGCCGAGAGCTTTTCGATCTTCCTGCGGGTGCTGTATCCGATTGCGCCACACATCACGTTCGCGTTGTGGCAGGAGCTTGGCTACGCCGCCAGCCTTGGCGACCTGCTTGACGCGCCATGGCCGCAAGTCGATGCGACCGCGCTGGAGCAAAGCGAGGTGGAGCTGATGATTCAGGTCAATGGCAAACTGCGCGGCAGCATCACGCTGCCAAAGACAGCCGACAAGGCCGCCATCGAAGCCGCCGCGCTGGCCAACGAGAATGTGCAGAAATATCTCGACGGCGGCACGCCGAAAAAAATCATTGTCGTGCCCGGCAAGCTGATCAACATCGTGGTTTGAACCGCCCACTCTCTCCAACCGAAAAGACGCTTATGAATCGCCGCACCTTTCTCACCTATGCCACCACCGCCAGCGCGCTCGTGATGCTGTCGGCCTGCGGCTTTCATCTGCGCGGATCGAATGGCGAAGCCAATCTGCCGTTCCGGTCGATGATGCTGGGCTTTACCGACACCTCGCCGCTGGGCACCGAACTCAAGCGCAACATCCGTGCCAACGGCACGCTGATCGTGACCGATCCGAAGGCCGCCGAAGCCATCCTCGAAGTGCTGTCCGAAACCCGCGAGAAGATTGTCCTGTCGCTCAACAGCGCCGGCCGGGTGCGCGAATACACGCTGTATTACAAGCTGCGTTTTCGCGTCAAGGACAACAAGGACGTGGAATTGCTGGCGCCGACCGAGATCGTGCTCAAGCGTGACATCAGCTTCAACGAATCGGCGGTACTGGCCAAGGAAGCCGAAGAAGGCCTGCTCTACCGCGACATGCAAACCGACCTGGTGCAGCAGATCCTGCGCCGCCTGGCAGCGCTGAAACCGGCCGTCTGAGAGCGGCCATGCAATTGCGTCCCGACGCCCTCGACGCCCACCTCGGCAAGCCGCTGGCGGCGTTGTACGTGATCAGCAGCGATGAACATGTGCTGGCGCTGGAGGCCGCCGACAAGATCCGAAAGGCAACGCGCGCGCAAGGGCTGACCGAACGCGAAGTGCTGCAGGTCGATCGCAGCTTCAAGTGGGGCGAACTGAACGCCGCCAACAATGCGCAATCGCTGTTTGGCGACCGCAAGCTGATCGAACTGCGCATCCCGACCGGCAAGCCCGGCAAGGATGGCGGCGCGGCGCTGCAGCAGTATGCCGCCAACCCCAACCCGGACAACGTCACGCTGATCACCCTGCCCAAGCTCGACTGGGCCACCGCCAAGGCGGCCTGGGTCGGCAGCTTGCAACAGGCGGCGGTGTATATCGAGATTGCCTTGATCGAACGCAGCCAGTTGCCGGGCTGGATCGGCGCGCGGCTGGCGGCGCAACGGCAGAGCACCGACAAGGACAGCCTGGCCTTCATCGCCGAGCGGGTCGAAGGCAATCTGCTGGCTGCGCATCAGGAAATCCAGAAGCTTGGCCTGCTGCACCCGGAAGGCAAACTGAGCTTCGAACAGATCCACGATGCCGTGCTGAATGTGGCGCGCTACGACGTGTTCAAGCTCAACGAAGCGATGCTGGCCGGCGACACGGCGCGACTGGTGCGCATGCTGGACGGCTTGCAGGGCGAAGGCGAAGCGCTGCCGCTGGTGCTGTGGGCGGTGGCCGAAGAAATCCGCACCCTGCTCAAGGTCAAGGCCGGCGTCGAACAGGGCAAGGCGCTGGGCATGCTGCTCAAGGAACACCGCATCTGGGGCCCGCGCGAGCGCTTGATGGAACCGGCGCTGCGCCGCCTGTCGCTGGCCACGCTGGAAGCCGCCTTGCAGCAGGCCGCGCAGGTCGACAAGCTGATCAAGGGCTTGCGCGCCAAGGCGTTTGCCGGCGATGCCTGGGATGCAATGCTACAGTTAAGCCTGAAGGTCGCGCGCGGACGCTGACGCACTTCACCCATTCACCCAACCGAACCAGATCCACATGCACATCCACGACTACATGACCGAAGTCGGCAAGAAGGCACGCCACGCCTCACGCGCCATGGCCAAGGCCGCGACCGCTACGCGCAACCATGCGCTGCAGCTGATTGCCGCCGCCATCCGGCGCGACGCCGCACTGCTGATCGCCGCCAACCAGCAGGATCTCGACAGCGCCGCCGACACCGGCCTGTCTGCGGCCATGCTGGATCGCCTCAGCCTGTCGGCCAAGACCATCGCGGCGATGGCCGAAGGCCTCGAACAGATCGCCGCACTGCCCGATCCGATCGGCGAAATCAGCAACATGAAATCGCGGCCGAGCGGGATTCAGGTCGGCCAGATGCGGGTGCCGCTGGGTGTCATCGGCATCATCTACGAAGCGCGTCCGAACGTCACCGTTGACGCCGCCGGGCTGTGCATCAAGAGCGGCAACGCCACCATTTTGCGCGGCGGCTCGGAAGCCATCCACTGCAATCGCGCGCTGGCGAAGCTGGTCATCGAAGGTCTCACCGGTGCCGGCTTGCCGGCCGACGCGGTACAAGTGGTCGACACCACCGACCGTGCCGCAGTCGGTGCGCTGATCACCATGCCGCAGTATGTCGACGTGATCGTGCCGCGCGGCGGCAAGGGCCTGATCGAACGCCTGATGCGCGACGCCACGGTGCCGATGATCAAGCATCTCGACGGCATCTGCCACGTCTACATCGACAGCAGCGCCGATCCGGTCAAGGCCGGCAACATCGCGTTCAATGCCAAATGCCATCGCTACGGCACCTGCAACACGATGGAAACGCTGCTGGTGGCGCGCGACGTCGCGCCGCAGATGCTGGCACTGCTGGCGCCGCGCTATGCCGAGCAGCAGGTCGCGCTGCGCGCCGATGCCGCCGCCTTCAAGCTGCTGGCAGGCTATCCGCAGCTGAGCCTGGCGACCGAGGAAGACTGGCACACCGAATATCTGGCGCCGATCCTGGCCATCAAGCTGGTCGACAATCTGGATGAAGCGATCGATCACATCAACACGTATTCGTCGCACCACACCGACGCCATCGTCACGGAAAATTATTCGCACAGCCTGCGTTTCCTGCGCGAAGTCGACTCGGCCTCGGTGATGGTGAATGCCTCGACCCGGCTGGCCGATGGCTTCGAATACGGACTGGGCGCCGAAATCGGCATCTCGAACGACAAACTGCACGCCCGTGGCCCGGTTGGGCTGGAGGGGTTGACGTCATTGAAATACGTGGTGTTCGGCCACGGCGAAGTGCGCAACTAACTTACGGGAATCTTCCATGCTCTGGATTAAAGCACTGCACATCGTCTTCGTCACTTCCTGGTTCGCCGGTCTGTTTTACCTGCCGCGCCTGTTCGTCAACCTGGCCGACGTGAACGATGTCGCGACCACCGAACGGCTGCTGATGATGGCGCGCAAGCTGTACCGGTTTACCTCGATTCTGATGGTGCCGGCGTTGGTGTTCGGCCTGTGGCTGTGGCTCGGCTACGGGATTGGCAAGGGACCGGGCAACGGCTGGCTGCATGCCAAGCTGGCCTTCGTGGTGCTGGCGATCGGCTATCACCATGCCTGCGAATCGTTGCTGAAAAAATTCGAGGCCGGCATCAACAAGCGCAGCCACGTGTACTACCGCTGGTTCAACGAAGTGCCGGTCGTGCTGTTGCTGGCAATTGTCATCCTGGTCATCGTCAAACCCTTCTGATCCCGCACGGAGCCATCATGAGCAAAGTCTGTGAATATTTTTTTGCACCGCAGTCGCCCTACGCCTACCTCGGCCATGCGCGTCTTGTCGCCATCGCAAAGGCCACCAATGCGCGCATCGAAATCCGCCCGTGCGATCTCGGTCGCGTCTTCAGCGGCTCGGGCGGCCTGCCGCTGGCCAAGCGCGCGCCGCAGCGGCAGGCTTACCGTCTGATCGAGTTGCAGCGCTGGAGTGAATTCCTTGGCTTGCCGATGAATATTCAGCCAAAGTACTTTCCGGTCTCGGGCGATGCGGCGGCGCGGCTGATTATCGCGACACAGATTGCGCTGGGCACCGACACCGCCATGACGCTGACCGGCGCCATCATGACGGCGGTGTGGGTGGACGAAAAAAACATCGCCGATACCGACACCTTGGTTGGCATCGCCAACCTGCTCGAACTCGATGGCAAGTCACTCATGAAGTCGTCCGACACGCCAGCGGTGCAAGCCGAATATGACCGCCACACCGACGCGGCGATGGCGGCCAATGTGTTCGGCGCGCCGTGGTATGTGGTTGATGGCGAGGGCTATTGGGGCCAGGACCGGCTCGATTTTGTCGAACGCGCACTGAACAAGTAACAGGCAACAAGGTAGCAGGCAGCACCTGCCGCCCACGAGGGCGGCAGTTTCATTTCAACACGGACAAAGGGTTCCCCCATGGCACAAGCATCCCATTCTTATTTCTGTCCCTGCCCGCGTGGCATGGAAGCCGCACTGGCCGAAGAAATCGGCGAAATCGCGCTGCGCCATCCGACGCTCAAGGTGCACAACCAGGTGCCCGGCGGCGTGCACTGCTCGGGCGAACTGATCGACGCCTATGCGCTCAATCTGCATTCGCGCATCGCGTCGCGCGTGCTGATGCGCATGGCGCACGCCAGCTACCTGAACGAAAATGACATCTACGATTTGGCGCTGGCGCAATGCTGGGAAGACTGGTTCAGCGTCAACCGCACCATTCGCATCGATGTCACGGCGATCAAGTCGCCGCTGCGCAGCCTCGAATTCACCACGCTCAAGATCAAGGATGCGATTTGCGATCGCTTCCGCGACCAGTTCGGCGAGCGGCCGTCGGTCGACACCAAGAACCCCGACATGCGCATCGTCGGTTTTCTCGACGCGCGCAATTTCACGCTCTATCTCGACACCTCCGGCGAGGCCCTGTTCAAGCGCGGCTGGCGACTGGAAACCGGTGACGCGCCGCTGCGTGAAAATCTCGCCGCCGGCCTGCTGCGGGTGGCCGGCTGGAAGCCCGGCATGGTGCTGTTCGACCCGATGTGCGGCAGCGGCACCATTCTGGCCGAAGCCGCGCAGATGCTGGCGGGGATTCCGTCCGGCTCGCGCCGCAGCTTCGCGTTTGAAAAATTCCACGGCTTCATGGCCGCCGAATGGGCCGCGCTGAAGGCCGCCATCAAGCCGAATGTGCTGCCGGCCGAGCCGACCATCTTCGGCAGCGATATTTCCGGCGACGCGATCGTCATGACGCGCAACAATCTGAACCAGGCCGGCATCCCGTTCGCCGTCTCGCTCAAGCAGATCGAAGCGCAGGAAGTCAAGCCGCCCTCCGAGACGCCCGGCATCCTGCTGACCAATCCGCCGTATGGCGAACGGATCGAACTGCGCGGCGACAGCAACGTCGCCGACGACGAGATGGCGAAGGTGTTCTTCAACGAATTGGGCACCACGCTCAAGCAGCGCTTCGCCGGCTGGAAAGTATTCCTGTTCACCGCCGACCTCGGGGTGCCGCGCCTGTTGCGCCTGAAAGAAGCGCGCAAGACGCCGTTCTTCAATGGTGCGCTGGAATGCCGGCTGTTTCGATTCGACATGGTGGCAGGCTATAACCGGCGCGAAGAGGCCAAGCCTAAACCCGTTGCCTGAGGCATTGATGCGCCCCGTCCTGCACTGGCTGGGCAAGCACGCCGGCGGCCTCCTGCTGCTGTTCTTTGGCGTGCTGTTGCCGCTGTATGCATTCGGCAAGCTGGCCGAAGATATTCTGGAACAGGAAATTTTCCGCTTCGATCGACCGATCCAGCTGGCGGTGCATCAGTTCGCCCGCCCGGCGTTCGACATCGTGATGCTGACGTTTTCGCGGCTCGGCTCGGCGCTGGTGCTGCTGCCGCTGGATCTGGCGGTCATGGTGCTGCTGCTGCGGCAACCGAATCGCCTGCGCGCGCTGTTCTGGGTGCTGGCCACCGGCGGCGCGGCACTGCTCAATCTGCTGGCCAAGCATACCTTCCAGCGCGTGCGGCCGGACCTGTGGCTGTCACTGGCGCCGGAAACCACCTTCAGTTTTCCGAGCGGTCACGCGATGCAGTCGATGGCCGTCACGCTCGCCCTGCTCATCCTGGTGTGGCACGGCCGCTGGCGCCTGCCGGCACTGCTCGCCGGCGTCGTGTTCGTGCTGCTGGTGGGGTTGTCGCGGGTCTATCTGGGCGTCCATTTTCCTTCCGACATTCTGGCCGGATGGAGTGCCTCACTGGCCTGGGTGATCGGCTTGAACGCGCTGTTCATGCATCTGGAACGTCCCCGTCCTGGGCGCTGACGGCGTCCGTCGCGCTCCACTGGTTGGCATGCCGCGCGAAGGACTCGGTCACATCATGTTCAAAGTCGCCGCTGCCGTTCCAGCGCCAGCGTTCCACCTCGATCCGCGTCGAGGCGATGCGCAACACATTGAACGAATTCACTTCGCCGCGACCGCGTGTCGAGGTGGCCGTGCCGGCCTGCACCACCAGCGCCGCATAGCGGTCGATCGGATAGCGCGCCGTGGTGCTGGCCGTGACGCTGGCATGCAGATGGCCGGCCAGGAACAGGTCGGCGCCCGCGTTCGACCACGCCTGCATTGCCTGCGGCGCGCGCCCGACCAGATGCTTGCTGTCGAAATTGGCCGGCAGATCGAACGGATGATGGGTGACCACGATCTTCGTGATACCGGCATCCAGTCCATCGAAGCGTTGCTGCACCTGCGCAATTTGCGCGGTGTTGATGCGCCCGTTCTTGAACGTCATGGAGCGCGCGGTGTTGATGCCGACGATGGCAATTTCGTCGTCGATGAAGCTCGGCGCCAGATCCTCGGTGACAAGCCGGCGATACTTGTCGAGCGGTCGCAGGAAACGGTTGAAGAGGTGGTGCAGCGGAATATCGTGATTGCCCGGCACCACGATCTGCGGCGCCGGCAACCCGTCCAGGAAGGCCCGCGCCTGCTGGAACTGCAGCGTGCGGGCGCGCTGCGTCAGGTCGCCGGAGACCACCACCACATCCGGCTGCAGGCGGTTCACCAGCGCAGTCAAGGGCGCCAGCAAGGCATTATCGACGCGGCCGAAATGCAGGTCCGACAGATGGACGATGGTGCGCATTACGCGTTGCCATCCTGCGGCCTGGGCACGATGACGTGCAGACTGCGCGGCCGGATCCGGTATGCCAATGGCGTCGGCATCGGATTGACTTCGCCATCGGTGGCCACGCGCAGCAGCCGGTGCCGGCTTTCGATCAGTACCTCGCTGGCCAGCACGACATCGACATCGCGGGTCTGGCGCAGCCGTCCGAACAGCGCCCGCAGCGCCAGCATCAGCAGGCCGAAACGGCCGGTGCGGTTGGTCATGTAACAGCACAGCGTGGCGGCGTCGAGCCGGCTGCGCTGCCCCATGCGCACGCCTTCCATCACATAGTCGTTGTTGCCGATGAAGACGAACGGCGTGCTGCGCCGATGCGCCACGCCGTTGAGCGTCACCGTGACCTGCAGGAACGGATAACGCCGCAGCACCGCCACCAGCGCCCAGAAAAAGGCGACCCACTTGGAGCGTCCATAGCGGCGTTGCATCTGCTCGCGCCGATCCACGATATCCGGATACAACCCGAGACTGGAATTGTTGATGAAGGTGCGACCGTTGACCTCGGCCACATCGATCGCAATGCGGACGTCCTCGGCGATGAGCCGCACCGCCTCGTCGAGCGTCAGCGGAATCTGCAAGTCCTTGGCGAAATGGTTCAGGGTTCCCATCGGCAGCACGCCCAGTGCGGTGCGACTTCCCATCAGGCAGGCCGCGACCGTGCCGATGGTGCCGTCGCCGCCGCCGGCCACGACACAGCCGGCGCCCTGCGCCACGGCCGCGCTGGCCAGCTCGCGCATGCGCTCGCCGCTATCGGTCAGCGTGACGTGCGCGGTCATCCCGTGCGCGGCAAATTTTTCGGCCAGCTGGTCGGCCCAGTCCTGCGTACAACCTGTACCGGATGCGGCATTGATCAACACCATGACCGACCCGGTCATGCTGGCCGCCAGCGGATCGCCGATAGGCTCGGTAGCTTTGTTCATGGGCTATAAAAATGAAGGTTTGGTGGAAAGCGCCGGTGCCGCCAGGCGCAACAGCCCCGATCGTACCGCACCGGGCAGTCTGGCGCTGCTTGCGGCTTACGCCATCACATCGCGCAAGCCGTCGCTGCCGCGCTGCTTGGCGCGGTACATCGCCTGGTCGGCCAGCGCCAGCAGTTCGGACGGCGTGGCATCCTTCTGATGGGCGTAGGCAATCCCGATGCTGGTCGACATCAGCAACTGATGATGCTGCACCCGCAACGGGCGTTCGACCATGGCCATGATTTTCTGACTGACCAGGGTGGCCTCGGCTTCGGCTTTCAGCCCTTCCAGCACCACCACGAATTCGTCGCCGGCCAGGCGTGCAACGGTGTCGGTTCCGCGCACCGTTGCCAGCAGCCGCGCGGCAAACTCAACCAGCACGGCATCGCCGGTACCATGCCCGAAGGTATCGTTGATGCGTTTGAAATGGTCGATATCGAGGTACAGCACGGCCACGCAATCGGTGGTGCGTTTGTGGCGCGCCAACGCCTCGCGCAACTTCTGATCCAGCCGATAGCGATTCGGCAAACCCGTGAGCGCATCCGATTGCGCCATCACCCGCAGTTTGTTTTCCGTCTCCTTCTGCGCCGTGATGTCGGTGCTCAACGCATAAATTCCCTGCACCACACCATCGTGCCCCTGATCCGGAATATAGACCGTCTTGACGAACCGGCGGACCTCCTGATGGGAGATCACCAGCTCGAACTCGACCCGCTCGCCGCCCAGCGCACGTTCCATCCACGGCCGTCGCGTCGCATACACTGTCGGCCCGACGACCTCCTCCACCCGTCGGCCCAGCACCTGCTCCGGCGCCAGGCCCATCCATCGTTCCATGGTCGCATTGGCGAAGCGTAGCCGCTGCTCGCGGTCGATATACGCGATCCCCACCGGCAAATTATCCGTGATGGTGCGCAGTCGTTTCTCGCTGTCGCGCAGTTCATCGATCACGCGCCGGCGTGACGTGATGTCGTCGATGGTGCCGACGAATCCGGTGCAGATTTGGTCGACCTCGGTTGGCACCGCGACCACGCGCGCGATCACCACATGGCCATCGGCATGCACGAAGCGCACCACCTGCTCGAAGCGCGCCACGGCCTGCACCGCCGACTTCCAGGCGAGATCGACGGCAGCGCGCTCATCCTCGGCCAGCGGCAGTTGCCACGGATGGCCCTTCACCTGCGCCAGGGCCTGGCCGCTGATGATTTCGTAGGCCCGGTTGACATAGGTGCAGATGCCATCGTGATCCGCATGAAACAATCCCAGCGGCGAGGCATCGCTGACCGCGCTGAGCTCGGCCTGCTGGTGCTGCACCTGCGCCTGCTGCTGGCGCGCCTCGGTGATGTCTTCGGCAATACCGACCAGATATTCAACCTTGCCGTCGGTGTCGCGCACCGGCAGCATCGATACGTCGAGCGTGCGCCAGCTGCCGTCGGGGCGCTGCACATGATGGACCGGCAGCCGTCTTGGCGTACCGCCGACGATCACCAGCCGGTCATGCTCGTCGTATTGACTGGCCAGCGCCGGCGGAAACACTTCGCAATTGGTTTTGCCGAGCATCTGCTGCGCCACGCGTCCGGTGATGCGTTCGGCGGCGCGGTTCCAAGACACAAAGCCGCCGCCGCTGTCGTTCTGCACGCGCTTGGAAAAGATCATCAGCGGCAGCGCATGAATCAGCGTTTCAAGGAACTGCTGGTTGCGTGCCGCGGCCAGCTCGATCAGCTTGCGCTCGGTGATATCGGTGACCACGCCATGCCACAGAATGCTGCCGTCGCCGCTGCGTTCCGGCACCGCATTGCCGAACAGCCAGCGCACCACACCATCGTCAAAGCGCACCCGGTACTCCTGCCGCCAAGGCGACAGCTGCGTCGCCGACAGGCGCACCGAGTCCAGTACTTGCTGCACGTCGTCGGGATGGATGATCCGGAATACGGTATTCGCATCACGTTCGACCGTCTCCGGGCTGGTGCGATAGATTTGGCGCAACTGCTGACTGGCGTAGGGAAAGCCATAGGTGCCGTCGGCGTTGAGGCAGAACTGGCAAATCACCCCGGGCACGCGGGTGGCAATCTTGCGGATGAAATCGGCGGTTTCGCGTTCGGCCTGCGCGGTGTGTTTGCGCTGACTGATGTCGCGCGCGACATGCAGGACACCGGCAATCTCATCCTCCGTAGAGCGAATCGGCGTGACCGACAGGCTGACCGCCACCATGGACCCGTCGGCACGCACAAACTGCCAGTCGTCGAACGGATTGTCGGGCTGCGCTGCCAGCGCCAGCATCTGACCGACATAGCCGTGCGGTGGCTGCGCCGCCGCATCGTCGGCCGCCAGCAGCAAGGGCAATCGGGCTGGGTCGTGAAAACACTGCGGCGTACACAGTCCGACCACATCGTCGGCAGCAATGCCGAGCAGGATCTGCGCACCGCGATTGAGTCCCGTAATGATGCCCGTCGCGTCAGTGGAAATCAGTGCGATGTCAGTGCTGTCGAGGAGCGCCCCCAGCAGTGGATTGCGTTGCTCAGCGGTCGTTGGCGTCGGCCCGGACGGGTCGGCATTCCTGGCTGAGATTGGCATGGGCGTAGCCTTCGCAAGTTTTTATTTGCAGAGAGCATACCGACAAAAAGCAACCAAAGGTTAGTTTTCATGAAATACCGCGTCAGCAGGGATGCGGCTTGTCGATCGCATAGCCCTGGGCGTAGTCGACGCCGATTTCGCGCAGCGCCGCGACGATCTCCGGGTTCTCGACAAACTCGGCAATCGTGCACAGTCCCATCACGTGGCCAATATGGTTGATCGACTCCACCATGGCGCGATCGATCGGATCGTCGAGCATGTCCTTGACAAAGCTGCCGTCGATTTTCAAGTAGTCAACCGGCAGGTGCTTCAGGTACGTAAAGGACGACATGCCGCTGCCGAAATCATCGAGCGAGAATTTGCAGCCGATCGCCTTGAGCTCGCGAATCAGCACCGCGGCCTGGCTCAGGTTGGCGATGGCGGCAGTCTCGGTGACTTCAAAGCACACCTGCTGCGGGACGACATCCCAACGCGCAAACTGTGCCAGCACGAACGGCAAGAAGGTTTCATCGCAAATCGAGGTGCCCGACAGGTTGATTGCACACATTCCTCCGCCCGTGCCGGCCGGATGACGCAGCGCATGGGTCGACAGCGCCTGCTCGATCACCCAGCGGTCCAGCAGTGGCATCAGGCCATAGCGTTCGGCCGCCGGAATGAAGGCCATGGGCGGAATCAGGGTGCCGTCTTCATCGTGCATGCGCAGCAGCAGCTCGTAGTGCTCGCCCGGCTCGCGCTGGCGCAGATCCAGGATGGCCTGGCGATACAGCACGAAGCGCTGGTTGTCGAGCGCGTGCCGAATCCGCGCAACCCAGCTCATCTGGCCATGTCGATGCACCAGCTCGGCATTTTCTTCGGTGAACACATGGACCCGGTTGCGGCCCTTGTCCTTGGCCACATAGCAGGCGCTGTCGGCCATGCGCAGGATGTCCGCCGTGGTCGCGCCGTTGTTGCCGAAATTGACCAGCCCGATGGAGACGCCGATCGGGAATACCTTGTCTTCCCAGACAAAATGGAAATCGCTGACCACCTGGCGCAGGCTTTCCGCCACCCGCATCGCCGGCTCCAGTGCACACCCTTCCAGCAGCACGCCGAACTCGTCGCCGCCGAGGCGCGCCAGCGTGTCATTGGAGCGCAACCGGTCCAGCAGCAGCACCGCCAGCTGCCGCAGCAGTTCATCGCCGGCGACGTGGCCGCAGGTGTCATTGACGATCTTGAACTGGTCCAGGTCCAGATACAGCACCGAATGCACGCGTTGCTCAAGGTGCGCCGATTGCACCGCCTGCTCCAGCCGGTGCTCGAACTCACGCCGGTTGAGCAACCCGGTCAAGGCATCGTGTGCGGCCAGATGCGTCATCTGTTCGGCCATCACGTGCGCCGCGCTGACATCATGAAACACCAGCACCACCCCCAGCATGACGCCGTTGGCATCACGGATCGGTGCGGTCGACTCTTCCACCGGCACACGCCGGTCATCCCGTGTCACCAGCAATGCGCTGCCCGACATGCCCGTGGCCAGTCCGCCCGAAATCGCCAGCGCGACCGGTGTCGGCAGCGCCTGTCGGGTTTGCGGGTGGACCAGATGGAACAGGTCGACGAGGGGCTTGCCGACGGCTTCCTGCTGACTCCAGCCGATCATCGTCGCGGCCACCGCATTGATGTAGGACACCGCGCCCTCCATGTCGGTAGTGATGACCGCGTCGGCAATCGAATTGAGTGTCACGCGCAACTGCTCCTTGCCCGCCAGCAGAGCCTGCTCCATCGCCTTGCGCTGGGTGATGTCGGTCACCATCGAATAGAAGCCCGGCACGTCGCCGTCGGCGCGCACGTCGGGAATGTATTCGTACTGGAAATGGCGCCAGCCGCGCGGCGTATCGGCATCGATTTCAAAGGACTGGCGCACCCCGCGCAGCGCCGCCGTCATGTTCACCGCCAGCAGTTGATGCCAGCGGTAGCCGAACACCTCGCGCACCGATTTTCCGATCAGCGCAACCGGGTCGAGCTGCAGGCTTTGCTGGTAATACTGATTGCAGTAGCTGTAGCGTTCGTCGCGGTCGATGTACGCCACCAGCGCCGGCAGGCTGTCGGTAATCAGGCGCAGGCGCTGCTCGCTGAATTCGAGCGCGGCACGCGCGGCGCGACGGGCAGTGACATCTTCGGCGCTGCCGACATACCCCGTGGTGCGGCCCCCGACCAGGATCGGCGCCGACCGGATCGAGATCCAGACCAGCTTGCCGTCGCGATGAACGAAGCGGTACTCGCCCTGGTCGTCACGGCGCGCGGCGTCGTCCGCCCAATGGCCAGTCACGCGCTCGACATCCTCCGGATGGATGGCGCGCAGCCAGCCGTAGCCACGCGCCTGCGGCAGCGTCAGGTCCGAAATCGCTTCAAATGCCTTGTTCGCGTAGAGGCACTGGCCGAGCCGGTCAGTGCGCAACAGCCCGAGCGGCGAGGCGTCATTGACGGCATTGAGCTCCGCCTGATTGCGCGCCAGTTCACGATCGCGCGCGCGTTGTTCGGTGATGTCCTCGGAAATCCCCAGCACATGGGTAATCGTGTCGTCCTCATCGAACAACGGCAGCGAGCGGGTGTGCAGGATGCGCACCCCGCGGTCCGGCCGGCGCAGCATTTGCAGCGGCACATCAATGGCACTGCGACGATCGAGAATGTCGCGGTCGTGCTGTTCGTAGGCGAGCGCGACGCGGTGCGCAAAAATCTCGCGGTCGGTCTTGCCGATGACCTCGGCGGCGCTGTAGCCGGTGATCCGTTCGGCCGCCTTGTTCCACAGGACGAAGCGCCCGCGCGACGGACCATGCAGGCTTTTCGAGTAGACGATCACCGGCAGATGGTCGACCAGCGATTGCAGGAACGCCCGGTTGCTGCGCAGCTCGCCCTCATCGCGCTTGCGCTGCGTGATATCGCGCGCGCTGATGGCCACGCCATCGGCCAGCGCGGTGATCTGCTGCGCCAGCCAGCGCGTGCGAATGCCGGGTATCGTGACCGGGACTTCCTCCTGCAATGCCTTGCCCGAGGCGAGCACCGCGACGTACTTGTCAAAGTACCCGGCACCGTGGGTAATCGGCAGCACCTCCAGCAGGCAACGATGCATGACCTGCTCGCGCGTGACATTTAAGATGCGCGCGCCATTTTCGTTCAGGTAGCGCACCCGGAAATCGGTGATGCGTCCCGTGGTGTCGCGTTCCGCCTGCAGCACGAAGAACGCATCCAGCGTGCTGTCGGTGGCGGCGCGCAGCTCCTCGGCATTGGACTGGTAGCGCGTTTCCGCGAACAGGCGTTCGCGCATCAACTCATCGAACGACGCGGTCAGGCGACCGATTTCGTTATCGGGGTAGCTCACCGCCACCGCCACCAGCGACGGCCGGCGGCGCACCGCATCGATGCGCTGCGCCAGCCGGTCGAGCGCGCGCACCTGCAGGCGCGTCACCCACCATGCCAGCGGACCGGCCAGTAACGCCAGCGCCAGTGCCAGCCAAACGGCGCGTTGTTCCATCCGGTCGATGGCGGCGAAGGCCTCCCTGGCCGGCAGCACCGATGCGACGATCCAGTTGGTCTGCTGCAGCCGCTTGAACAGCACCACACCGGCAACGCCCTCATTGAGCGCGGTTTCCATGCTGCCCATGGGGCCGCCAGCGGCGACGCGCAGCATGGCGTCACCGGGCAGCAAGGTGCGGGCCGATTGCAACACCCGGTCCGCGGCCGGATGCGTCACCACGATCAGATCCGACGTGACGACGAAAAAATAGCCGGACGCGCCCGTGCCGGCAATGGTCACCTTGTCCAGGAAATTGTTGTGATCCAGCCCAACGGTGCCCACCACGACCCAATCGATGGCGTTGGCGGCGTTGTGGATCGGCACGGTCATCAGGATCGCCGGCGGTTGCGATGCCTCGCCGCGAATCGGCGCCGAGATCACGCCGCCCTGGTGCGCCAGCGTGTCGTTGAACATCTTGATGCCGAGCCGGTCATGCTGGCCGTTTTTTTCGGGATGGTTCAGGTCGAACAGTATGACGCCGCCGGGACCGATGACTTGCACGTTGTCGAACAGGATTTTCAGCGCCGGCCGCTCGGCCAGATAGCGTTGCATGCGCACCGCATCGCCGCGCGCCGCGGCCGGCATGTTATCGGCAAGCACGCTCAGAACATCACTGCGAAATGTCAGCTGTTCATCGATGACGTTGGCGGCATGCGCCAGCAGATTGTTTTGTTGCTGCAGCACCACCTGTTTCATGTCGCTGCGTACGAGCGCGAGAAACGCCACGCTGACCAGTGCGGTGGTCAGCAGCACCGCCAGCGTAACGCCGAGGGCAATGCGCATGCGCAGGGTGAGCAGCGAACCGAGTCGATCCCGGCAAGTGCGCAAGCGATTCAGCACCGCTGATGAAATCTCGTTGAGTGTGGCGAACGCATGGTGTCTCCGACGCAGGACCTTGTTTTATAGCAATGCTTTGTCAGATTTTACCCAGAATCCAAGGGCGCGCAATCGGAGATTTCGAGCGTCGGGAAAAACGTGTACAACAAGGCCTGGCAACGCGATCAGGCGCAGTCATTGCTTGACATCACGTCATTTTCATTCAACGAATATTTTCAGTTTGTCGGCGCGCGACGGATGGCGCAGCTTGGCTAGCGCCTTGCTTTCAATTTGCCGAATGCGCTCGCGCGTGACCTCGAATTGCTTGCCGACTTCTTCCAGCGTATGGTCCGAGACGGTGTCGAGGCCATAGCGCATGCGCAGGATCTTGGCTTCGCGTGGCGGCAGGGCATCAAGCACTTCCTTGATGGCCGAACGCATCGAGACATCGACCGCCGCATCGAGCGGCGCCGCCGTGGCGGTATCGGCAATGAAGTCACCCAGTTGCGAATCGCCGTCGTCACCAACCGGCGACTCCATCGAAATCGGTTCGCGCGCGATTTTCATGATTTCGCGCACTTTTTGCTCGGTCAATTCCATGTGCAGCGCCAGCGTGGCCAGATCGGCTTCGACCCCGGTTTCCTGCAGGATGCGACGGGAAATCCGGTTGAGCTTGTTGACGGTTTCGAGCATGTGCACCGGCACCCGGATGGTGCGCGCCTGATCGGCGATCGCACGCGAGACGGCCTGGCGAATCCACCAGGTGGCGTAGGTCGAAAACTTGTAGCCGCGCCGGTATTCGAATTTGTCGACGGCCTTGAGCAAGCCGATATTGCCTTCCTGGATCAGATCGAGGAACTGCATGCCACGGTTGATGTACTTCTTGGCGATCGACACCACCAGACGCAGGTTGGCTTCGGTCATGTCGCGCTTGGCGTGACGCGCGCGCAGCTCGCCGGTCGACATTTGACGCGAGACCCGGCGCAGCTCCGGCAACGGCAAGCCGACGCGGGTCTGCAGCGCGATCAGCTTCTGCTGGCATTCCTTGATGGCCGGGATCTGCCGCGCCAGCGTGACGCAATACGCTTCGGGCACGCTCACCGCCTGGTCGATCCAGTCGAGCCGGGTCTCGTTGCCCGGGAAGACCGCAATGAAGTGACTGCGCGGCATGCCGCCCTTGTTCACTACCAGCTCCAGCACCTGTTTTTCGATCGCGCGCATGTCGCCCATTTGCGTGCGCAACGATTCACTGAGCTTCTGCACCATCTTGGCGGTAAAGCGCATGCGCAGCAGTTCGCGTGAAATGTTGGCCTGCGCTGCACTGTAGGCCGGGTCATGGAAGTCATTGGTCGCGCGCATCAGTGCCAGTTGCTCGGCAATCGTGGCAAAGCGCGCCAGGCTGGATTTCTTCAGCGCTGCCAGCTGGGCCGCCGACAGGGCATCGCTGTCGGCGCTGCTGAGCTCGGCACTGTCGGTTTCTTCGGTGTCATCGGGTTCGCTGTCGCTCTCGCTGCTGTCTTCGACATCGCTGTCGGAACTAGCCTGGCGGGCCGAGGTGTCGGCCACGCCATCGACCACTTCGTCGATCGACAACTGATCGGCGGCGACCCGGTCGGCCGCGGCCAGCAAGGCGTCGAGCGTCATCGGGCAGGCTGAAATGGCTTGCATCATGTCGGCCAGGCCGGCTTCGATGCGCTTGGCGATCTCGACTTCCTCGGCGCGCGACAGCAACGGCGTCGAACCCATTTCGCGCAGATACATGCGGGTCGGATCGGTGGTGCGGCCAAAGTCGGCGTCGATCGACGACAGTGCCGTGGCGACCGCCGCCTCCGCGCCATCATCGGCCGAGGCCACCTTGTCGGACAGCAGCAGCGTATCGGCGTCGGGCGCTTTTTCGTAGACGGCGATGCCCATGTCGTTGAAGGTCGCGACGATGCGTTCCATCGGCTCGCCCTCGGCGGCTTCGTCGGGCAGGTGATCGTTGATTTCGGCGTGGGTCAGGAAGCCGCGCTCGCTGCCGATGGCAATCAGGGTCTTGATCTTCTGCAGGCGCAGTTCCTGCTCCTGCGGCGTCAGTCCCGGCACCGGGATCGCGCTGCGCGCGGCACCCGACTTGCTCTTGACGACACGCGGCGCGGCAGAGGCCGCAATCGCTTCCGGCGCCACCTGGGTGATCACGACCGGGCTGATGACCGGGATCACTACTGCAGCAGCAACCTTCTTCACGCGCGGCGCCTTGACCACGGCAGCGACCGGGGCGGCCACGGGCGCAACGGCAACGACCACGCTGCCGGCCACAGGCACGGGCTGCACCGCAGCCACCAGCACGCGTCGCACTACTTTTTGCACCACCACCGGCACGCTGTCGCTAACGTCATTGGAGGCGCTGTCGGCTTCCCGATCCGGTCGCACGGCACGCGTCTTGCGCACCACCACCACCGGACCGGCCACTACCTCCCCGTCCGGCGCGAGCGCCGGATTGTCGGTAAAAAATACGGGGTTGGCAGGCGCGGCAAGGCGCGGCTTCAGCGACAGCGTTTTAATGCGAAGAGTCATGTTCAAAATTCGGGCCAGAATCAGTTGCGACGTGCGATGGATGCAGCGGTCAAGACGCATTCCAGGGAGCGCACCGACAGGCACGTGGAAGGAAATCGCATTGGCGAAGCAGAAGGGGGCGGATTATAGCAAAGAAGCGCCCATCAAAACGCGCGGCGATGAATGTCATCACCGAGTTGTTGGCGGCCGGTAGACTTGCGGTTTTCAATCGCGCAGCGGCGCGCTCGGGAGGCGGACATGAGCACGAAAATCAGCAGTCGAATTGCGCGCAGTGCGGCTGCCCTGGCAGCCCTTTTCCTGGCGGGTTGTGCAAGTGTCAACACCACCCCGGTGCAAGTCTCGCTGATCGGCCTGAATGACTTTCACGGCAACCTGCAGCCGCCCGCCGGCAGCGTCACGCTCGGCGACACCAAGGTGGCGGCCGGCGGCGCCGCGCATCTGGCCGCCTTGATCAGCCAATTGAAAGCGCGCAACCCGGGCCACACGCTGGTGGTCGCCGCCGGCGACATGGTGGGCGCCTCGCCGCTGGCGTCCGCCCTGTTCCATGACGAACCCAGCATCGACGCGCTCGGCCAGATGGGGCTGGACATCAGCTCGGTCGGCAATCATGAATTCGACAAGGGCCGCGACGAACTGCTGCGGCTGCAACGCGGCGGCTGCCTTGCGCCGTCGGCTGACGGCCGGCTGGGCCGGGTCGGGGTCGACACCTGCATGAACGACGGCAAGTTCAGCGGCGCGAAATTCACCTATCTGGCCGCCAACGTGATCGACCAGCGCAGCGGCCAGACGCTGCTGCCCGCCACGGCAATGCGCACGGTGGGCGGCGTGCAGATCGGTTTCATCGGCCTGACCCTGAAGGACACGCCCTCGGTGGTCACGCCAGCGGGCGTGGCGGGACTGCGCTTCGAAGACGAAGTCGCCACAGTCAACGCGCTGGCGCCGCAGCTCAAGGCCGCCGGTGCGGCCGCCATCGTGGTGCTGATCCATCAGGGCGGCGCCACCACCGCCACCAGCGTCAACGACAAGACCTGCCCCGGCTTCACGGGCGAGATCGTCGCCATCGTCGATCGCTTCGATGCGGCGGTCGACGTCGTCATCAGCGGCCATACCCATCAGGAATATGTGTGCACCCGCCCCGACGGCAGACTGGTCACGCAAACCGGATCGTACGGCCGCGTCGCCAGCGCGATCGAGCTGACCATCGATCCGGTGGCGCGCAAGGTGCTGCGCAAAAGCGCCGACAACGTGGTGGCGCTGCGCGACAGCAAGGATGCGGCCATCGACGCCCTGGTGACGCGCTACGCCGATCTGGTCGGCCCGATTACCAGCGCCGTGGTCGGCAAGCTGGCCGGGCCGCTGACGCGCACAGCCAACGCGGCGGGCGAAAGCACGCTCGGCGCGGTGGTGGCCGATGCCTTTCTGGCGGCAACATCGGACGCCTCGTACGGCGCGCGCCCGGCGCAGATCGCCTTTACCAATCCGGGCGGCGTACGCGCTGACCTGGCCGGTTCGGCAGAGGTCAGCTACGGCCAGCTGTATGCGGTCATGCCGTTCGGGAACAACCTGATCACGCTCGATCTGAACGGTGCGCAACTGCTGCGTTTGCTGGAGCAGCAGTGGGAGGCGCCGCAGCCCGCCGGGGGCCGCATCCTGCCGGTGTCGCAGGGCTTCAGCTACAGCTGGGATGCGGCCAAGCTGGAAGGCGCTGCGGCCGGCCGCGGCCAGCGCGTGGTGCCGGGCTCAATGCGGCTGCAGGGAGTGCCGATTGATATGCAGCAAACCTATCGGGTCACCGTCAACAGCTATCTGGCTTCGGGCGGCGACCGCTTCAGCGTGCTCACCGAAGGCAAGAACGCGCAACAGGGCGTGGTCGATCTGGATGCGACGGTGGCCTGGTTCCGCACGCGCGACAGCATGCCGGCGCCGGCGCAGCAGCGCATCCGTCGGCTGCATTGACGCCTTTCGGTTATCCTCGACCCTTCACCCGCCGCGGAGTCCACGATGTCCTCAACCAGCCTCACCCTGAACAACCCCACGCTGCTGCGCGAACAGACCCTCATCAATGGCGCATGGATCAGCGGCAGCAGCAGTTTTGCCGTGACCAATCCGGTCGACAACAGCCGCATCGGCACGGTGCCCAACCTCGGCGCCGAGGCCACCCGCCAGGCCATTGACGCCGCTGCCGCCGCCCTGCCCGCCTGGTCCGCCAAAACCGGCAAGGAGCGTGCCGCCGTGCTGCGCAAGTGGTTCGATCTGATCCTTGCCAACGCCGACGACCTGGCCGCATTGATGACCGCCGAACAGGGCAAGCCGCTGGCCGAAGCCAAAGGCGAAGTGCTGTACGGCGCCAGCTTCATTGAATGGTTTGCCGAAGAAGCCAAGCGCGTCACCGGCGACGTCATGGCGTCGACCTGGAGCGACAAGCGCATGGTGGTGTTGAAGCAGCCGATTGGCGTGTGTGCCTCGATCACCCCGTGGAATTTTCCGATCGCCATGATTACCCGCAAGGTCGCGCCGGCCATCGCGGCCGGATGCACCATCGTCATCAAGCCGGCCGAGCAGACGCCGCTGTCGGCGCTGGCGATTGCGACGCTGGCGCAGCGTGCCGGCATGCCGGCGGGCGTCATCAACATCATTACCGCCGACGCCGACAATTCCATCGAGGTCGGCAAGGTGCTGTGCGACAGTCCGATCGTGCGCCACCTGTCGTTCACCGGCTCAACCCCGGTCGGCCGCATCCTGATGCAGCAATGCGCGCCGACGGTCAAGAAACTCGCGCTGGAACTGGGCGGTCATGCGCCATTCATCGTGTTCGAGGACGCCGACCTGGACGCCGCCGTCGAAGGCGCCCTGCAGTCGAAGTACCGCAATGCCGGCCAGACCTGCGTCTGCACCAACCGCTTTTATGCGCATGACTCGATCTACGACCGCTTCGTCGAACGGCTGGCCGCAGGCGCCGCGGCGATCAAGGTCGGTGACGGCGCCGAAGCCGGCGTCGGGCTGGGTCCGTTGATCGACGACCAGGCCATCGCCAAGGTGGAAGATCACGTGCGCGACGCGCTCGCCAAAGGCGCGACGCTGGTGACAGGTGGCGCGCGCCACCCGCGTGGTCCGCACTTTTACGCCGCCACGGTGTTGTCGAACTTGACCGCCGACATGAAGATCATGCGCGAAGAGACCTTTGGCCCGGTCGCCGCCGTGATCCGCTTCTCGACCGAAGCCGAAGTCATTGCAGCGGCCAACGATACCGACTTCGGACTGGCGAGTTATTTTTATTCGCGCGACATCGGCCGGGTCTGGCGCGTGGCAGAACGGCTCGAATACGGCATGGTCGGCATCAACACCGGCCTGATTTCGAATGAAGTCGCGCCGTTCGGCGGCGTCAAGCAATCGGGCCTCGGGCGCGAGGGATCGCGCTACGGCATGGACGAGTATCTGGAGATCAAATATCTGTGCCTGGGCGGGATGTAGATCAACCCGTCTTGCGCAAGGCCGCGCCGACATAGCCGTTCAGGCTGTGCTCGGGCGCAAAGGCAATCTCGCACTGTTTCTCGGCATTGGTCCAGACATCCAGCACCTGA
This sequence comes from Actimicrobium sp. GrIS 1.19, assembly GCF_035984655.1. NCBI lineage: Bacteria > Pseudomonadati > Pseudomonadota > Betaproteobacteria > Burkholderiales > Oxalobacteraceae > Actimicrobium > Actimicrobium sp. GrIS 1.19. The sequence goes on from NZ_JAXCHT010000011.1 coordinate 92,932, forward strand.
TAGCCGAGTTGTTCGAGGGCGCTGAAAAAGCTGGCCTTGTGCTGAATCCGGCACGGGCAAAAGGCCTTGCCGATGCTTTGCACGGTCCAGTACGCGAGCGAGTCGTGCAGTGGCAGCAGGTTGACCAGCAACCATTCCGGTTGCCGTGGCAGCGCCGCCAGTTTCTCGGCCAGCGTCTGTTCCAGATACTGCACGCAACCCGACGTGAACAACAGGTCCGCCTGCGCGGCCGGCGCGAAGCTGTCGATGAACGACAGGTGGCCGGACGGATCACGCTCCAGCGCAATCTCGCAACCGGCTGCCGCCACCGCCGGCACGTCGAACACCTGCCAGCGCAGGCCGTCGGGATAGTCCAGGTATTTCTGGTAGGCGTAGTAACTGACGCCAACATGACCACCGAGGTCCACCACGCGCGTGACACCGGCGGCAAAGGCCTTCTGCAGCCACAGCATCATTGGATAATCGCCCGGCGACACCCGTTCGATGCGGTCGCGGTACATGCCGGCCGGTCCGGCATGGTCGTAGCCGAGCAGCAGCGTGGTGGGCGCGGCAGCGGCGGCTTCGGCATAGCTGTGATACACGCCACGACAGGTGCCGTTGTAGTTGCCGCGGCTGAAGTCGGCATCGAAGCGTTGCATGCGCAAGTCCCGGATGCCGGGCACGGCCAGCGCACTGTCGAGCATGTGATGAAATCGCGTCCGCATCCCGCATCTCCCTCTTTTTTCAAGCGTTCCCGGTTACTGTTTTTGCACCACCATCAGACCAGCGCGATGACCGACCCGCACGTTCGGATTCGGAAACACCACCAGCTCTTCGTCATGCTGCACCCGATACACGATGGCGCCATCGGTGGCGATGACCTGATCCTTTGCCAGCGCCGTGAAATTTTGCGTGCTGCCGTCGAAGCTCATGGCAAACGCCTCGCTGTGCTTGATGATTTCCTGCGCCACCGTGAAGACCAGCGGCGTGGCAGTGCCGGCGGCGACCACGCCGCTGCGCAACAATAAGGCCAGAGTCGCTGCGGCAGGGGCAAAAGCAGCAAGTTCATTGTCGCCGAGCAAACCGATCTGCCCCAATTCAACCGTGGCGCTGGTGGCCGCCAGCTGTTCTGCCGTAAATGCACTGAAGGTGCCCGCCGAGGTCGGGTTGAGGATGACGGCGGCAATCCCGGCGTCGCCCAGCAGGCCGGTCAGCGCCCGTTGCTGCGGCGGCGCGATGCAGGCGGGAATGATGGCAAAGGTCGGGTAGCGCGAGGCACGGATGGCGGTATGCAAATCCAGATGCCAGCGCGCGCCGCCAGTTGCAAAAAAAGCGCTGGCAGCGGCCATGATCTGGTGCGCCCGCGCTGCTTCCCGCGCCGTTGCCAGGTCGCCCTGATCACGCCGGAACAAGCGGTTCAGGTCGACGTCGATGAAGCGTTTGGCCAGCGCAATCGCGGCCGGATTGCCGACCACGACCAGCAGGTTGACCGCCAGTTGCCCGGGCGTCTCGGCCAGCGTCGCCAGCAGTTGCGCCAGCAATTCGATCGGCGCGGTTTCATCACCGTGCACGCCGACCGAGATCAGCAGCGACAGCCGCTGCGGATCGGCGCCCAGCTGCAGCATGCCGGGTCCGGGCAGCGCGACCGGCACGCCGGCGGCCGCAAAGCGCGCCGCCAGCGCACTGAAATCGGCCGCCGCCAGCGCAGCGACTGACGCGCTCGGCATCATGCCGCAGCAGCGGTCAGGTCGGCCATCGACCAGACGTCCAGCACGACATTATCCAGCGAAGCATCTTCCTCGCGCCGGCTCAGGTTGAGCTTGCCGAGCAAGGCGCTGATGGCCTGACCGGCGTTGTTGCCCAGCTCCGGCAACACTTGCGTGAGCAAGCGCTGCTGGGTCCGACGCAGCGATTGCAAGGCGTGACCGCGCAGCGCTTCCTGGGTCGGATTGCCGCTGGCCTGCATCAGCGTGCGCTCCATCACGTCGATACCCGATTGCTGGCGCAGCGCCATGCCGGCCTGCAGGAACGCCGGCAGGCTCATGCCGGCCGGACGTGGCACCGACAGGGCAGAAAACAGGAAGTTGGCCACGCCTTCGAGCGCGTCGACCGACGCCACCGCCGCGACAAAATCGGCGGGCAGCCCGGATTGTCCGGACAGCGTCTGCGCCGCACCGGACCCCAGCCCGATGGCGGCATCGGCAGCACTGAACAACTGCGTCAGTTCATCCATGCTGCCGGGCGCATTGCGCTGCTCCGCCGGCACCGACAGCACGCCGGTCATGACCGCGCGCTGCAAGGCGCGGGTGCGCTGATCGACCGCCTTCGACACGCCCACCGGCACCGTCAGCGCATGGCGATCGAGCGTGCCGAACAATGGCGCGAGATTGAGCGCTGCCCAGGCTTGCGCCCAGGCGCAGATGACCTCGGTCTGGCTGACATGATGCAGGCGCGCCAGCGCCGGCACCAGCAGCGGACCACAGCGGTTGACCACTTCGTTGGCCAGCACCGTGGCGAGGATGGCATTGGCCAGCGGATGGGCCAGCCCGTTGCGACTGGCTACCAGCGCGCCCGGAAAATACGGCGTCAATAATGTGCGCGCCCAGCTTTGTTCGATCAGCGGCGCCTGCGCCAGCACGGCCTTGTAGTGGTTCTTGACGTTGGCAATCACCACCGCCAGTTCCGGTGCGGCCAGGCCGATCCCGGCGACCTGCCGGCGCGACAGTTCGAATTCGCTTGGCAGCTGTTCCAGTTCGCGCGAGATGACACCCTGCTGTTCCAGATCGGCGATCAGCGCGGCATACCCGGTCTGCACCAGCGGATCGTTCTGGGCCTGGGTTTCGCGTGTCAGCAGATGGGTTTGCAGCGTGTTGTCGCGCAACACCAGCGCTTCGATGTCATCGGTGATTTCGCCCAGCACCTCGTTGCGCCGGGCCGGCGTCAGCAAGCCGGCGTTGACTTCGGTGTCGAGCCAGATCTTGACGTTGACTTCATGGTCGGAGCAATCAACGCCGGCAGAGTTGTCGATGGCGTCGGTGAATATGTTGCCGCCCTTGACGGCGAATTCGATCCGGCCATTTTGCGTCGCGCCGAGATTGCCGCCCTCGGCCACGACCTTGCAGCGCAGTTCATTGCCGTTGACCCGAATGGCGTCGTTGGCGCGATCCTTGACCTGTTCATGGGTTTCGGTCGAGGCCTTGATGTAGGTGCCGATGCCGCCGTTGTAGAACAGGTCGACCGGCGCCAGCAGAATCTGGTGCAGCAGCGCTTCCGGCGCCAGGCTGTCGGCTTCGATACCGAGCGCGGCGCGCGCCTCGGGCGACAGCTCGATGCTGCGTGCGCTGCGAGGCCAGACGCCGCCGCCGGCCGAGATCAGCGACTTGTCATAGTCTTCCCACGACGAGCGCGGCAGCGCAAACATGCGCGTGCGTTCGGCAAAGGAGGTCACCACATTCGGGTTCGGGTCGATGAAGACATGACGATGGTCGAACGCCGCCACCAGCTTCAGTTGGCGCGACAGCAGCACGCCGTTGCCGAATACGTCGCCGGACATGTCGCCCACGCCGACCATGGTGATCGGCGTGGTGTTGATGTCGTGACCCATTTCATAGAAGTGCCGCTTGACGGCTTCCCAGGCGCCCTTGGCGGTAATGCCGAGTTTCTTGTGGTCGTAGCCGTTCGAGCCGCCCGAGGCGAATGCATCGCCCAGCCAGAAACCACGCTTGACCGCAATGCCGTTGGCGATATCGGAGAAGGTGGCGGTGCCCTTGTCGGCCGCCACCACCAGATACGGATCGGGTTCGTCGTAGCAGACCGTCTCGGCCGGTGGAACGATGGCGCCCTGCACGCGGTTGTCGGTCAGGTCGAGCAGTCCGGCGATGAACAGCCGGTACACCGCTTCGCCTTCGGCCGCGATGACATCGCGCGCAGCGTCTTTCGGCATCATCTTGCAGACGAAGCCGCCCTTGGCGCCGGCCGGGACGATGACGGCGTTCTTGACCATCTGTGCCTTGACCAGCCCCATGACTTCAGTGCGATAGTCTTCCATCCGGTCGGACCAGCGCAGGCCACCGCGCGCGACCGGCCCGCCGCGCAGATGCACGCCTTCGAAGCGGCGCGAGAACACAAAGATCTCCCGATACGGACGCGGCTCCGGCAGCAGCGCCAGCGCACTGGCATCGAACTTCAGCAACAGCGTGTCGCCGGTCTGGGCAGTTTGGTAATACGAGGTGCGCAGCGTGGCCAGCATCAGGTCGGCGATGCTGCGCAGGATGTCTTCGGTGTCGGCGTGATTGACCTCGACCAGATCGGCACGCAAGGTCGCCAGTGCGGCCGTGCCGGCGTCGCGTTGCGCGGCATCGAGCGCCGGGTTGAAGCGGGTCTGGAAGCTTTCGACCAGCGTGCGCACATGGCCGGGTTGCTTGCGCAGGCAGTCGGCGATATAGCGCAGGCTGAAGCGGCTGCCGGCCTGACGCCAATAGCTGGCATAGGCGCGGATCACCTGCACTTCACGCATGCGCAGGCCGGCCTCAATCGCCAGGCCATTCATGCGGCCGTCTTCGGCGGCATTGTTGAACAGTGCCTCGAACAATTCCTGCGCTGCGTCGGCCACCTGCGGGCGCGCCAGTTTGGCGGCGCTGGCCGCGTCGGTGCTGAGCTCCGTAATGAACCAGCAGGTCTCGCCAACGGCAATCCGGAAGGTCTGTTCGCGTTCGATTTCGACACCGGCATTGTGCAGCGCCGGCAGGATCGCCGACAGCGCAGGCACGCTGTTGACCGAATACAGTCGCACGCTCACGCCGTGGGCCGTGTCGATTTCGATGCGCACGCTGACTGCCGCCGCCGGCGACGCACGCAGCAGGCTCAGCAGATCGCGGTACGCCACTTGCGGTGCGGTGGCCGTCACATAAGTGCCCGGCAAGGCTGCCAGCATCCGGTGCAGCGCGCTGCGCCTGGCGGCGTCAGCGGTATTCTCGACCAGTGTGTCGAAGCGGTTGTGCCAGCCTTCGACCGCATCGATCAGCGGTTGGCGAATTTCGGTTTCCAGATCGATGTCGGCGCGCGCCGCGGTCGCAATCAGGTAGATCCGCGCCAGCGGGCCGTCGCTGACCTGGGTGTCGGCGCGCACATCGGAAGCGCCGGTGAGCTGCTGCAGCTGGCGCGAGATGGTTTTCACCAGCGCGGCGCTGAAGCGTTCGCTGGGCAGATACACGATGACGTTCAGGTGGCGGTCATACACGTCGCGGCGGGCGAAGACCTTGGTGCGCGGTTGCTTGTACAGCGAGACCACACTGGTGCACAGGTTGGCCAGCCACTCTGGATCGGCTTCGAACGCTTCGGTGCGTGGCAGCGATTCAAGAATTTCAAGAAATTTTTCAGCGCGAAACCCCTCGCGGCGCACCCCGGCCAGCGTCAATACCTGCTTGATTCGGCCGCGCGCGAACGGCAGCCGTCCCAGTGCAGTGGCGGCGGCGGCGCGGGTGAACAGGCCGATGAAACAGTGCTCGCCCTTGAGGGTGCCTTCGGTATCGACATCGCGCACACCGATGAAGTCCAGATGCAGGTCGCGATGCAGCGTCGATTGCACGTCGGCCTTGACCACCGACAGCGTGTCGTTGCGGGCGGCCAGCGTATCGAACTCGCCGGGGATGCCGGCCAGGCAGGTGTCGTAGACCGGGTGCGAGACATCGCGCAGCAGGCCGCTGCGGCTGCCCAGATCGCGCACCAGCTCGCGTTCGCCCGGCAAGGCGCGGTAGTAGGCGTAACCGAACGGCTCGAAGCCGCCGTCGCGCGCCCATTCGATGAAGGCAGCGACTTCGTTGCCCTCGTCGGTGCGGTTGGCGGCGGCCAGTGCGGCCACGCCGGTCATGCGCTCGGCCAGCACGGCGGCGTCGCGATGGACCGTGGCGGCATCGGCCGCGACCAGGTGGATGGCCTTGTCCAGCGCCGCCAGCGTGGCCGCATCAAGCGCTTCCGAAAGCAGGCACAGCACCCATGATTCGAGCGCGGGGGCGCCGGTTCTGGCCGACGCCAGCTGGTCGATTTCGCCGTTGGCGGTGCGTTTCACGGACAGCACCGCATTCAGCACCGAGCGTGAGGCAATGCCCAGCTTACGCAGGGCCATCACGAAAGAATCGACCAGGAACGGCACATCAGGATTGACGATCAGCAGCGCAGTGGCCTGGCCGCCGCGGCCGTCATCGTAGCTGCCGACATCGATCTGGCAACCGTCGACAATGCGCTGCTGCGCCCGCGTGAACGGCTCGACCAGTGCCGATGCCAGACTGGCCGGCGCGATGCCGCTCAAATCCTCTTCATCGAGCGAGTTCAGCCAGAGTTCGATCAGTCCAGACACCGGGGCGGCCTGGGGCGGTACCAGAGCAAGGGTTTGCTTGCGCAGATTCTGCGAGATTTCTTTCATGACATCCTCAATCGAATAATGGTTGGGCGTTGCTGCTGCGTCGGCGCTGCGGGTAGCGGCGCCTCGTGTGCTGCTGAATTTACCTGATTTGTGTCAGTCCATTCGGATTGCTGCCTGCGTTGCGTCACCTTGAAAAAAAACCCGCCGGTGCGGGGTAGTGGTGTTGCGTGATCACACCATTACTGGTTGGCAATCTGGCCGAGAAACGCGCGTATGCGGTCATTGTGCGCGTTCCCGAAAAATTCCTCGGGTGGCGCTTCATGCAGGATTCTGCCGTGCTCGAAAAAAATTACCCGGTCGGCCACCTCGCGCGCAAATCCCATCTCGTGCGTGACCACGATCATGGTCATGCCGGAGCGCGCCAGGTCCTTCATGACGTCGAGGACTTCCTTGATCATTTCGGGGTCGAGCGCGCTGGTCGGTTCATCGAACAACATTACTTTCGGCTGCATCGCCAGCGAGCGCGCAATCGCCACGCGCTGCTGCTGCCCGCCCGACATCTGGTGCGGGTACTTGTGCGCATGCCCGGCCAGTCCTACCTTGCCGAGCAATTCCAGCGCCACCACATTGGCCTGTTCGCGTGTCAGTCCACGCAGGCGGCGCGGCGCCAGCGTGATGTTGTCGAGCACGGTCAGATGCGGAAACAGGTTGAAGCTCTGGAACACCATGCCGACTTCGCGCCGCACCGCGTCGATGTTCTTGAGGTTGTCGTTGAGTTCGATGCCGTCGATGACGATGCGACCGGAGTCATGCGTCTCCAGCCGGTTGAGCATGCGCAGGAAGGTCGACTTGCCGGAACCGGACGCGCCGATGATGACGGCGACTTCGCCCTGATAAAAACTGGACGAGACGTCCTTGATCACGTGCACCGGCCCGAAGTGCTTGTTGACGGCGGTGGCGCTGATCAGCGGCTGCTTGCTATCGGCCTTCAATGGTGACGCTCCACATCGAGTTGTCGTTCAATGGCGCCGGAGATCTGCGTCATCACCGAGGTCAGGATCAGGTAGATCGCCGCCACCGTCAAAAACACCGGGATCGGCTGGAACGTGACCGATTGAATGCGGTTGCCGATGTTCGACAGCTCCACCACCCCGATCACATAGGCCAGGCTGGAATCCTTGAGCAGCGAGACAAAATTGTTGACCAGCGGCGGCAAGGCGATGCGCATGCTTTGCGGAAAAATCACATCACGGAAGGTCTGGAAGGCGGACAGCCCGAGCGAGCGCGCGGCTTCGCTCTGGCCCTTGTGGACCGCCAGGATGCCGGAGCGAATCGCCTCGGCATTGTAGGCGCCGGCATTGAGCGACAACGCCACCACCGCCGAATAGAAATCCGACAGCTGCAAGCCCGGCGCCATCGCCGGCAAGGCCAGGAACACGAACAGCACCTGCACCAGCAATGGCGTGCCACGAATCACCCAGATATAAAAACCGGCGATCCAGCGCAACGGCCACAGCGCCGACAACTTGCCCAGGGCCGCCAGCATGCCGAGCACGATGCCGATCAGGCCGGACACCACGGTCAGCATCACGGTCACGCGGGCGCCTTCGGCGAACTGCTGCGCGGCCTCGCCAATCGGCGGCGGCAGCCATGCCATCGGAATCGCCATCAGCCACAGGAACAGCAACAGGCCGATGAATGCGATCGCAATGGTCACCGCGCTGCGGCGGCGGCGCGACCAGCTGCGCGGCAATACCCCGGTGGTCATTTGCAACGAATGTCCTCTTTCAGGTATTTTTCCGACAGCGTCTTGTAGGTACCATCGGCCATCACGTCGGCCAGCGCCTTGTTGAGTGCACCGATCAGCGCCGTGTTGTCTTTCTTGACGGCAGTGGCGATCGGTTCGACGAACAGGTAGCCACCGGCCTTGAGCCCCAGCGCCGGATTATTTTCCAGCATGGTCTTGACGGCGAAGCGGTCGCTGACCCAGGCATCGACCCGGCCGGCCACCAGCGCGGAACGGGCATCGGTATCCTGCGGGAAGTTCTTGACCTCCTTGACGCCGGCAATCTTCTTCACATTGGCCATGTAGGTCGAACCGGTTTGCACCGCCACGGTTTTACCGGCCAGCGATGCGGCATCTTTCATCGCAGCTGATTTGGAGACGATCACGCCGCCGCTGCAGTAGTGTGGATTGGTAAAGCTGACCGCCTTGGCGCGATCTTCGGTGACGCCGAACGAGGCAATCACCATGTCCCAGCGGTCCTGGCCCAGTCCGGCCAGCAGGGCGTCAAACGACAGCGCCTTCCATTCGATTTTCAGCCCCATCTTCTTGGCCATCGCTTCGGCCAGCTCGACTTCAAAGCCGGTCAGTTTGGCGCCCTGGTAGAAATTGAATGGCGGGTAGGCCCCTTCGGTGGCGGCGATCAGGGTACCCGAGGCCTTGATCTGGTCTAGCGTGCGCGCTTCGGTAACAGTGGCGGTCAGCAGACCGGCGATCAGTGCAACGATCAGGGTGACGACGGGCATGCAGCGTTTCATGACTTTCCTGTCTCGGTAAGATGCATTCGGTGGGCTGGATTGGACGCCGTATTATGGTCTTACTGGAACGAATAAAGTTGCGGCAGCTGAAGAATTTTTGTCAGCGCGTCGAGTGCCGTCTGCACTTCGATCGCCAGCTGCGGGTCGGCCAGATCAGCCGGCGCCAGTGCATCACGATAGTGCAACTCGACCCATTGCACCAATTCGGCGTACAGCGCTTCGGTCATGATGACGCCCTGGTGCATGGCGGCCGCCTCGGCCTCGTCGAGCACCACGCGCAGGCGCAGGCAGGCCGGACCGCCGCCATTGCGCATGCTCTGGCGCAAATCAAAACTGATCAGCTCGTCGATCGGGCCACCGCTGGCGACCAGCCCGTCGAGATAGGTCGCCACGCGCGAATTCTCGCGGCACTCCTGCGGCACCACCAGCGCCATGCCGCCTTCCGGCTTGCTCAGCAACTGGCTGTTGAACAGATAGCTGGCCACCGCATCGGCCATCGACACCTGCGCAAAACCGACCCGCACCGGCACCAGTTCGGCGCCGACCGACGCCATGCCGCGCTGCAGCGCAGCGAGCATGCCGGCCTCATCCAGAAACGCCTGCTCGTGATAGAACAGCACGTTGCCGTTGCCGACCGCGATGACATCGCTGTGAAACACGCCCATGTCGATCACCGCCGGGTCCTGCGCGACCAGCACGGTGTGCTGCGGCTGCAGCCCATGCAGGCGCGCCACGGCCTGGCTCGCTTCGAGCGTCTGGCGCGCCGGAAAGCGCTTCGGCGCGGGCGCTTCGGGATTGAATTCGACACGGCCATAGACGAACATCTCGACGCCGGCAGCACCATGCGAGGCACACAGGCGGGTGTGATTGGCGGCGCCTTCGTCACCAAAAGCGGGCGTGCCCGGCAAGGCCTGATGCACCGCGAAATGGCGCGCATCGGAAAACAGCGCGCGCAGCGTGCGCTCGGTCTGCAGGTGTTCATACGAACGATGCAGCTTGCTGTTGAGATTGGCGACCGTGAAGTGCACGCGGCCATCGCCGGTGTCGGCCGACGGACTCACGGTGGCGGCGTTGGCGCTCCACATCGGCGCGGCCGACCAGGCCGACGACAGGATCGCCGGGGCATCGCGGAACGCCCGGGCCAGCACATCGGCATCGCTGCCGGTGAAGCCGATGCTGCGCAACAGCCTGAAATCCGGCCGCAACTGCGGCGGCAGCACCGCCTGCGCAAAGCCGCGTTGCGCCAGCGCGCGCATCTTGGCCAGACCCTGCAACGCGGCCTGCTTCGGATTCGACACGCTCTTGACGTTGTTGAATGAGGCGACATTGCCGAACGACAGTCCGGCGTAGTTGTGCGACGGCCCGACCAGGCCATCGAAGTTATATTCGCGTGCAGTTGGCATGGATGCTCTTCGTGGTCAGAAAGTCAGGCCGGGCGACAGCTGCGCCGGCATCGCCAGCGCCGCATTCTCGATCGAGGCCACCGGATAGGCGCAATAGTCGGCGGCGTAATACGCACTGGGGCGATGATTGCCGGAGTTGCCGATGCCGCCGAACGGTGCGCTGCTGGCGGCGCCGGTGGTGGGACGGTTCCAGTTGACGATGCCGGCGCGTGCGCTGTTCAGAAAACGCTTCCACAGCATCTCGTCGTCCGACAGCAAACCGGCTGCGAGACCGTAGCTGGTGGCATTGGCGGCGGCGATGGCGGCGTCGAAGTCCGCGACCCGCACGACTTGCAGCAGCGGCCCGAAAAACTCTTCGTCGGGAAGGCCGGCCACGCCGGTCACATCGATGATCCCGGCCGACAGCAAGCCGGTATCGGCCTGCAACTGGCGCATCGTCAGCAGGGCCGTGCCGCCGCGCGCGATCAGGTCGGCCTGCGCCGCCAGCAATTTGCCGGCAATTGCGGCCGACACCACCGGACCCATGAACGGCGCGGGATCGGCATCGGGCGCGCCGACCAGAATCTTGCCGGCCACCTCGACCAGTCGCGCGATGAAGGCGGCGCCGCGCGGCGAGTCCTCGACGACCAGGCGGCGCGCACAGGTGCAGCGCTGCCCGGCACTGACAAAGGCGGAAAAGATCGCATGGTGCACGGCAGCGTCCAGCTCGGCCACATCCCACACGACCAGCGCATTGTTGCCACCCATTTCCAGCGCCAGCATCTTGTCCGGTTGCCCGGCGAACTGGCGGTGCAGGATCGCGCCGGTCTGGTAGCTGCCAGTGAACAGGATGCCGTCGAGTTCTGCATGCTGCGACAGCGCCGCGCCGGTATCGCGCGCGCCATTGACCAGATTCAGCACGCCGGCCGGCAAGCCGGCCTGCTGCCACAGCTCGACTGTCTTGATGGCGGTCTGCGGCGCGTACTCACTCGGCTTGAACACCAGCGTATTGCCGGCGATTAGCGCCGGCACGATATGCCCGTTCGGCAAATGGCCCGGAAAATTGTACGGTCCGAACACGCCGAAGACGCCATGCGGGCGATGCCGCAACACCGTGTCGCCATCGGCAATGTGGCCGCTGACGGTGCCGGTGCGGGCGGTATGGGCCTGGATCGAAATATCCACCTTGGCGGCCATCGAGGCGACTTCGGTGCGGGCTTCCCACAGCGGCTTGCCGACCTCCTGCGAAATGGTCCGGGCCAACGCCTCGGCATGCTGCCTGAGCAGATCGCGAAAGCGTGCCGCGATCGCACAGCGCTGTTCCAGCGGCGTCAACGCCCATGCCGCAAACGTACCGCGCGCCGCGCGGCAGGCGGCATCGATTTCGGCGGCACCAGCCTGGTTGCCGTGCCACACGGCGTCGCCGCTGGCGGGATTGACGACTGTCAGCGCCGCACCCTGCGAGGCGCTCCAGTGACCATTGATGAAATGACTGAGCATGATTATTTTCTGGAAGGATTGAGAGACATGGTGCGCACCGGATCGCCAACCGCACAGCCCAGCAGCGTGCGGCTGTGGCCGGACAGCGTCACGCGCTGCTGGCTGACGTCGGCCTGGGCCGCCACCACGCGGAAGTCCTGCAGGCTGGTGCTGGCAACCAGCAGCAACGGATCGCTGTCGGCCGGCGCGGCGGCGTCGACCGTGACCAGCGTGCTTTCGCGCATCGAGCGCAATTCCGACACGCGCGCCTGCAGCACTGGCCCGGCATCGAAGATATCCACGTAGCCCTCGTAATACATGCCTTCCTGTTCCAGCAGGCGGCGCGCCGGCGCGGTATCGACATGCACCACGCCGATCACGTCCTGGGCTTCCTGCGGCAGGTAGGCCACGTACAAGGGATGGCGCGGCATCAGCTCGGCGATGAAGGATTTCTTGCCGAGCGCCGACAGTTCGTCGGCACGGTCGAAGTCCATGCGGAAGAAATGCTGGCCCAGGTGGTCCCAGAACGGCGAGGTGCCATCGGCCTGCTGGAAGCCGCGCATCTCGGCGATCAGCCGGGTCGAAAACAGGTGCGGGAACTGGGCGATGAACAGGAAGCGGCTCTTCGACAACAGCTTGCCGTTGCTGCCGCTGCGGTAATCGGGATGCAGGAACAGCGAACACAGCTCGGCGCACCCGGTCAGGTCATTCGACAGATACAGCGTATCCATGCGCGAGAACACATTGAGCTCGGTGCTCGAATGCACCAGCGTGCCAATGCGGTAGTTATAGAACGGTTCGGTCAGTCCGACTGCCGCCTTGATGGCGCACACGCCCACCAATCGGCCGTTGCCGGTGTCTTCCATCACGAACAGGTAGTCGCGCTGCTCCGGCGGGATGGTTTCTGCGAACGAGGCGCACGCCACTTCGACGCGCTTGCCGAGCATCTGCCGGTCCGGCTTCAAGGTGGTCATGCCGCCGCCGACCTGGGTCGCCATCGTCAGCAGGGCGTCGAGGTCACGCTCCTGAATTGCACGTACAACCAGCATCGCGGGCCTCACAATCTGACACAGGTAACGGTATCGCCGACAGCCACGTTCAGACTGCGTTGCGATTGCGCCGACAGGCCGATGCTGTCGGAGGTTTCCAGCGTTGCAGCGCTGACCAGAATCGCACAAAACGCATTTTGCGCGCCATGGCAAACCAGATAGGAGGGCTCGCCGGCGCCGCCGTCGGCCGCCTTCACGCGCCGTGGCAAGGCCGCCGAAAACGACCGCAGCGCATGCTTGTGCGCCTGCAGGATCGGGCCGCCGTCGAAGATATCGATGAATTCATCGGCTTCGAAGCCTTCGTCGGACAGGATCTGCAACGGCAATTCGCCCTCCGCATGGACCTGCCCCATCGCGGCCTGGGCCGCGCCCGGCAACAGTGGCACATACACCGGATAGTGCGGCATCAACTCGACGATCAGGCTGCGGTTGCGGCCGCCTTCGATCAGGCGTTCGGCTTCCAGGAAATCCATCTGGAAGAATTTGCGTCCGAGCGCTTCCCAGAACGGCGAGCGGCCGGCATCATCGGTGATCCCGGCCAGCGAGGCAAAGAAGCGGTCGCCAAAGCGCTGCGGCGCACTGGCTGCAAACATCAGGCGCGCGCGCGACAGCAGCACGGCATGCTGTTCGTCATCGCTGGCGACATAAAAACTGGCCAGCTGCGAGTGCCCGGTCAGGCCGGAACACAACGTCAGCGCATGCACGCTGTGGCCGATGTTGAGCTCGCGCGAGACCTGCTGCATGACGTCGTTGCGAAACGCAAAGAAGGTGCCGTTGACCCCGGCCGACGCCGCCAGCGCGGCACTGCCGAGAATGCGCTGATCGTCGCTGTCTTCCAGCACGAAGGTGTACGACTCGTCGCCCGGCATATCCACATCCGCCGCAAACGAGGCCAGCGAATGGCGCACTGCGCGCTCGATCGCCTCGGGTGTTTTCGGCAGCGTATGCACGCCGCTGGTCGCACCGGCCGCCAGCGCCACCAACGCCGGAATATCGGCCAGCGCCACCGGGCGCACGGTCGGCGTCATTTTGGCGCGGCGAGAAATTTGTCGAGCGCGGTGCGCAGCAATTGGTCAGCGCGGCCGAGCTGCGCGTCCGACACGGTCAGCGCCGGCACGAAGCGCAACACGTCCATGCCGGCGATCAGGATCATCAAGCCTTCGGCCTCGGCGTATTTCGTGATTTCCTTGGCGCGCCCGCGATAACCGTCGGCCAGCAGCATGCCCAGCATCAGCCCGCGCCCGCGCACGCTGGCAAACACCTGCGGATAGTCGACCACCAGCGCATCGAGCATGCGGCGCAGCAGCGCACCGGCCTCTTGCACCCGCGTCAGGAAGACCGGGGTGTCGATGATCTCCAGCACCTTCAGTGCCACCGCCGCCGCCAGCGGATTGCCGCCGTAGGTGGTGCCGTGGGTGCCGGGCACGAAGGTGGCGGCAATCGCGCTGGTGGTCAGCATTGCGCCAATCGGATAGCCGTTGCCGAGCGCCTTGGCCGAGGTCAGGATATCCGGCGTCACGCCGTACTGCATGTAGGCAAACAGCGCCCCGGTGCGTCCCATGCCGCACTGGACTTCGTCAAAAATCAGCAGCGCGCCGGTCTGGTCGCACAACGCGCGCAGCGCTTGCAGATAGGCCGCATCGGCCGGCATCACGCCGCCCTCGCCCTGCACCGGTTCGACCACGATGGCGCAGACATCGTCGCCCATGGCGGCACGGGCGGCGGCGATGTCATTGAAAGGAATGTGGCTGATGGCTGGCGGCAGCGGCTCGAAGCCTTCGGTGTATTTCGGCTGGCCGCCGACGCTGACCGTGAACAGCGTGCGGCCGTGAAAGGCATTCAGGCAGGACAGGATGCGCGAGCGCTGCGGGCCGAATTTGTCATGCCCGTATTTGCGCGCCAGCTTGAAGGCGGCTTCATTGGCTTCGGCGCCGGAATTGCAGAAAAAAGCGCGTTCGGCAAAGGTCGCCTTGATCAGGGCACTGGCCAGGCGCAGCACCGGTTCGTTGGTGTAGCCGTTGCTGACATGCCAGAGTTGCTGCGCCTGGGCCGTCAGCGCCTCGACCACCGCCGGATGCGCGTGCCCCAGGCTGGTGACGGCAATGCCGGCGGTGAAATCCAGATATTGCTTGCCGGCCTGGTCCCAGACATCCAGCCCGAGTGCGCGCACCGGCACGACGTTGCTGGGCGCATAGGTTGGCACCATGACTTCATCAAAGGTCTGGCGCGACACGGGCGGGGAAGTGAAAACGGCATCAACAGCATTCATGGACGGCTCCGGCAAGGACAAGGTGTGAAGATTATAGGCAAGGGCTGCGCGAAATACTTTTCAAAATCGGACATGGATTTTCACAAAGCACCCGGTTGGCGTTGGCGCTGCTGGCGCGGCGTGATGCCGAACAACGCGCCGTAGGCCGTCGAAAAATGCGAGCCGGACGAAAATCCGCACATCAGCCCGACCTGCACGATCGAATGGTGCGATTCCAGCAATAACTGGCGCGCTCGCTGCAGGCGCAGCTCCAGATAATAGCGCGATGGCACGCTGGCCAGATGCTGCTTGAACAGGCGATCGAGCTGGCGGCGCGACAGGCCGACCAGGCTGGCCAGATCATCGGCAGCGAGCGGCTCCTCCAGGTTGGCTTCCATCAGGGCCAGCGCTTCGGCCAGCTTTGGCTGCACGGCGCCGATGCGTTCCTGCAAGGCCAGCCGCTGTCGTTCCTGCGGCGCGCGCACGCGGTCGATACAGAGTGCGGCGCGAATGGTCGCATCAAGTTCGGGGCCGAACAGCGCCGCGATCAGCGTCATCGCCAGATCGACGCTGGCGCTGCCGCCGCAGCAGGTCAGCACGTTGCCATCGAGTTCGAACAGTTGCGGCGTCAGGATGGCACGTTCATCGTCGGCCTGGGCGTACAGCGCCCATGGCAACGCGACCCGCACGCCATCGAACTGGCCGGCGCGGGCCAGCCACAGCACGGCCGCGCCGACCGCACCCCAGAATACCGACTGGCGACAGAGTGCGACGGCGCCATGCAGATCGGGCGCGAGGCCGACGCCGTCGGCCACCAGCAGCGTCAGATCAGCCGCAAGGGTCGCGCTGGCGGGCGGCCCCACGCGCAATTCCAAGCGCGTCGGGCCAAGCAGTTTTTCGGCCAGCCGCAGTGGCTCGGCCAGCCCGATCAGGCTGAGTCCGGGCGCGTCGCTGCAATCGATCAGCTGGATCTGCAGTGGCGCGCGCTGGTGCAGGATGGCGAGTTTGGCAAACGGCATGGGTGGACAACACGGGCGACGGGATTGCGGCAGTATCGCATCCCGGCTCAACCGGGTGCGATTGGCCTGCGGCGCCGGCCTGACGATTGGCCGGGATCAGCGTGCCGGCCGGGTTCTCGCGCACTGCCGAAACACTACCCGACCTGCTCCACGTTGGCAGCAAGCAGCTGCGCGAACTGCTCGGCATCAACCGGCTTGCTGAACAAGAAACCCTGTCCCTCTTCGCAATTTTGCATCTTGAGAAACGCCAGCTGTTTCTGGTTTTCGATCCCTTCTGCGACCACTCTCAGCTTCAGGCTGTTGCCCATGCCGATCACCGCGCTGGCAATGATGCCTTCGTCGTCATCGCCGCCAATGTCGTGCACGAACGACTGGTCGATCTTGAGCACGTCAATCGGAAACTGTTTCAGATAGCTCAGGCTCGAATAGCCGGTACCGAAATCGTCGATGGCCAGTTGCAAACCGAGGTCCTTGAGCTGCTGCAGGATCGCGGCACTGGCGCTGGCGTCGTGCATCAGCACGCCTTCGGTGATCTCCAGTTGCAGCAATGCGGGCGCCAACCCGGTTTCCTTCAGAATCGCATCCAGATTCTCGAAAAAACTCTTCTGCCGAAACTCCAGTGCAGAGATGTTCACCGCCATCGAAATCGGCATGACGCCGGCGTCGATCCAGCGCTGGGCCTGGCTGCAGGCTTCGCGCAAGACCCATTGTCCGAGCGGCACGATCAGGCCGCAATCCTCGGCGATCGCCACGAAGCGCTCCGGCAGCAGCATGCCCCACTCCGGATGTTGCCAGCGCAGGAGCGCCTCCGCCCCAATGATCTTGCCGGTAACCAGGTTCACCTTGGGTTGGTAATGCAGGACGAATTCCTGCTCCTTCAGGGCGCGCCGTAAATTCGATTCGATGAATTGCCGCTCGACGGCACGCGTGTTCATCTCGTTGCTGAAGAACTGGTGATTGTTGCGTCCCTTGGCCTTGGCGTAGTACATCGCGGTATCGGCGCTTTTGATCAACGCTTCGGCATCGGCGCCATCGGCCGGATAGACACTGATGCCCATGCTGGTGCTGACATGCAGCTCGCGCTTGGCAATCAGATGCGGCAGCGACAGCGCCGCGTGGATCTTTTCTGCCGTGCTGGCAATGTGGCTCTCGTCGCTGCAGTCCGACAGCAGAATGACGAACTCGTCGCCGCCCTGACGACTCACGGTGTCGCTCGACCGTACGCAAGCACTCAGGCGCTGGGTCACTGACCGCAGCAACAGGTCGCCGGTGGCATGGCCAAGCGAATCATTGATGTGCTTGAAATTATCGAGATCCAGAAACAGGACGGCGACCTTGGTACCGCGTCGCCGTGCCGCTGTGATCGCCTGCGAAATACGGTCGTTGAGCAGGAGCCGGTTGGGCAAATCGGTGAGGAAATCATGGTGCGCCAGGTATGCCATTTTCTCCGACATGGCCTTGGCTGCACCGACATCATGAAACACCACCACCGCGCCCGTCAGCTTGCCGTTCGAGTCATGGATGGGCGACGTCGAATCCTCGATCGGCACTTCGGCCCCGTCGCGCCGGATCATCACGGTATTTGCTGCCAGCCCCATCGCCTCGTTTTGTTGCAGAACCAGGTCGACCGGGTTGACCTCGGCCTCGCGCGTGACGCTGTTGATGATGCGGAAGACAGCCGCGATCGGCTGGCCATCCGCGTCCTGGCGCGACCATCCGGTCATCGTTTCGGCTGCGACGTTGAGGTAATTGACCCGTCCCGCGATGTCGGTGCAGATGACTGCATCGCTGATGGAATTGAGCGCAATTTCCGCCCGCGTTTTTTCCAGGTACAGCGCTTCTTCGACTTCCTTGCGGATGATCACGCTGCGCAGCGCCTGCGGCACCAGATTGCGTTCGAAATGCCCTTTCAGCAAATAACCCTGGGCCCCGCGCGTGACCGCTTCAATTGCTTCTTCCTCTTCTTCAAGCGAAGTGAGCGTCATGATTGGCGTGCGCGGATACGCGGCGAACAAGCCGTCGAAGGTGTCGAGACCACGGCTATCGGCAAGCGTCAGGTCAACCAGCACGACATCAATAGCGCCATCGGCGAGTCGGGCGAGCCCAGCGGCAAGACTGTTCTCCGACTCGATGCGGAACGGACCGTCATGCGCCTTGCTGAGCACCCGCTTGAGGATCTCGACGTCCGCCTCACTGGACGAAAGAACGAGGATGCGATGTTGAGGGCTCGGTTGCATGATGATGGCTGTGCCTGTCTGGGTGCAGTGCGACCAAAGGATTGCTTTAATCATCTGGATGGATACGGACGGACTGCCGGTTTGCGCACCAGGACGCAGGTAAAAGGCCAGCTGATTTTTGATCATAATTACCTTGATGCCAACTGTCAGTTAGCAACTTTAACTAACTGCACTATGCCGCGAACCACCCTTCGGCAATTGCATTTTTCCTGCCGGCCAGAGCGATACCAACACCTGCGTGTGTTGCGGCGGCGCGAAATGCGGTTGGTATCAAGATTCGTTCGAAAATGCGGCCCGAACGAATTTGCGCACGTTGACAGCGTGGGGCATACCGCGCATTACCAGTGCAGAGCGAGCGGAAACTCCGCCGGCAGGCACGGCGGGGCAGCGTCCGATAGCCATGTCAAAGCGACGCAAGTCCTGCTAAATTGACATTGTCCGACCGCTGAAAAATCACATTCACACGGTTTGCCATCCCTACTGCCCCGACCGCTGAAGGAGAATCCGATGAAGTCCATTCGCATGCTTCTGCTTTTGCTTCTCGCGCTTGTCGCCGGCGCGGCGCACGCCCAATCGCGCTACGGCTACCTGCACAAGACAGTCGAAGAAATCCTCGAGATCCAGCGCAAGGCGATGAAGCCTTCGCCGGCCGACGTCGCGGCGGTTGCCAGCCGGGCCTGCAATACGCTGATCATCCTGCTGGACAAGGATCCCAATTTCAAAAAGGACATCGAGGCGCTGGCCTCGGCCTCGCACAAGAACCTCGCGTTTCATCGCCAGCTGGCCAATGACCTGGTGTTCTTCATGGACAGCTTCGCGCCGCAGGAGCAGGAATACCTGCTGAAGTCGGGCGCCTCACCGGGCGCGAGCGCCGACATCCTGATCGCAGCGGCACTCTCCAGGGACGCGTTGCGGGAGCCGCTGTCGGCGCAACGGCTGCTGGCCAACATCGAGAAGCTGCGCGTCGAGACCTGCAAGGGCGCGAAGATACTGGCCGACGCGAACGACGCGGAGGAAGCGCAGCAATCGCGCCGTACGCAGATCAGGAAGTGGGCGCTCGGTCTTGGCGGCCTGTCCCTGATCGCCGCGGATGCCGTGTTCGCTGTGCCGTCCGGGGGCGTTGCGACAGCGTCATTCACGCTTGGTGGCGCGGGTGTGGGCGCGGCGGTGGCGCCGTAGTTTGCATCGCAAGCCAGACTGATCGCTGCTTCGGATAATCGCCATGGCGGCCTGGCATGCCGGCAAGTCGCGGCATGCTAAGAAAACGTTAAGGAAACAGCCGCATCATCGATCCCACGAAATAGCCATCACTCGATGAGGATCGTGCCATGCATCTGTCGCCGTTTTCCAAGCCATTAATTCAACCGCTAGCGTGTGCACTCATGCTGTGCGCTTCCGCACTGCTGGCGGCGCCGGTGCATGCCGCCACACCGGCGGAACTGCTCGCGCAGTATTCCGCCCAGGCCGGAGCGCCCGCCGTCCCGGCCCGTGGACAACAACTCTTTACCACCCGCCACGGCCGCGAATGGAGTTGTGCCTCCTGCCATGGCGCCGTGCCCATCGGAGCCGGCAAGCATGCCTCCACCGGCAAGCCCATCCATCCGATGGCACCGGCCGCCAATCCCGAGCGCTTCACCGACGCGGCCAAGAGCGAAAAGTGGTTTCGGCGTAACTGCAACGACGTCATCGGCCGTGAATGCACTGGCGCCGAGAAGGCCGACATCCTGGCCTGGCTAATCACGCTGAAGCCATGACAACCACGCCCCTTCAATTCGCCATGAGGACTGCCATGACACATCTCTTGAATGCAGGCATCGCCCGACTGCTGTTCGGTTTGCTCACCACGGTCGGCATCGCGGCGCCCGCCATGGCCGACAATGACCGGCGCGCGCAACCACTGCCGCTGTTGCCGAAGTACCAGCAGGAATGCGCGGCCTGCCACATCGCCTATCCACCCGAGCTGCTTCCCGCCGCGTCGTGGCAGCGGCTGATGGCCAATCTGCCGCGCCACTTCGGCACCGATGCGTCGCTCGATCCGGCCACCGCGAAGCAAATTGCGAGCTGGCTCGCGAGCCACGCTGGCACCGACCGGCGCGCGACGGCAACGCCGCCCGACGATCGCATTACGCGTTCATCGTGGTTCCTGCGGCAGCACGATGAAGTACCGGCGGCCACCTGGAAATTACCCGCAGTGAAAAGTGCCGCCAACTGCATTGCCTGCCACACCCAATCCGACCAAGGAGATTTCAATGAACGGCATGTCCGCATCCCCCGCTAAGGCCGCACCGGCAGAAACCCACCAGCGCACCATCCTGGTGTGGGACGTCCCGACCAGGCTGTTTCACTGGCTGCTGGTGCTCAGTTTTGGCGGGGCGTATCTCACCGCCGAAAGCGAAAGCTGGCGGCTGCTGCACGTGACACTCGGCTATACGATGGCCCTGCTGGTCGGCTTTCGCATCCTGTGGGGCGTGGTTGGCTCGCGCCATGCACGCTTCGCGACCTTTGTTCGCGGCCCCGGCGCGGTCGCGGCCTACCTCAGGACATTGCTGCAGGGCCGTCCCAAACATTACACCGGACATAATCCCGCCGGCGCCGTTGCTAGCGTGGGCCTGCTTGCCCTGGCGCTGGCAGTCAGCGCGTCCGGCTATGCCGCTTACAACGATCTGGCGGGAGACTGGGTGCAGGAGCTGCACGAAGTGACGGCAAATCTGATGCTGGCCATCGTCGGCGTCCACATTGCCGGTGTCTTGCTGGCGAGCTGGCTGCACCGCGAAAACCTGGTTGGCGCGATGTTCACCGGACGCAAGCAGGGCGCGCCTGAGGACGGCATTCGACGCGCCTGGCGCGGCGTGGCAGCACTGTTGCTGATGGCAGTGCTGGCGCTCTGGTGGGTGCAAGGACAAAGTGCGCTACAGTCAGGCAACCTCGCGGATCGGCCCGTGCCCGCAACCAGGGCGGCTGGGCATGATCGCGATAACGACTGAGGACGCCTTCGTGCGTCGGCCCATCTTATGCACATCCTGCTGGTTGAAGATGACGTACTGCTCGGCGATGGCCTGAGAGCCGGATTGCGGCAGCTCGGTTTTCAGGTTGACTGGGTGCGCGATGGCAATGCGGCGGAAACCGAGTTGCGCACCCGGTCCTATGCCGCCGCAGTGCTCGACCTCGGCCTGCCGTTCAAGGATGGTATCGAGGTGCTGGCGGCGATTCGGCGTGCCGGCGTCGCTGTGCCGGTGCTGATCCTGACGGCGCGCGACGCGGTGCCGGACCGTATCAGGGCTCTTGACATGGGGGCTGACGACTACATCGTCAAGCCAATCGACCTGCATGAACTGGCCGCACGCTTGCGTGCACTGGTGCGGCGCGCCTGCGGCCAGTCACAGGAATGCCTCCGTGCGCAGGACGTCATCCTCGATCCTGCGGCCCATTCCGTGCTGCGACTGGGCCAGCCTGTCGCGCTGTCGAGCCGGGAATTCGCACTGCTGCACGCCTTCATGCTGCACGCCGACCGGGTGCTGTCACGCGAGCAGCTGGAACAGCATCTGTACAGCTGGGGGCAGGAGGTCGAGAGCAACGCCATCGAAGTGCATATCCACAATCTGCGCCGCAAGCTTGGCAACGCGTTAATCCAGACGGTGCGCGGAGTCGGCTACATCGTGCTGCGGGAAGCACCGAATCCATGATCCGATCGCCCGCGTCATTGCAGGGGCGACTGCTGCTACTGGTATTGGCGGTTGTGACTGCTGTCTGGCTGGTTTCCGCAACGCTGATCTGGTTCGATGCGCGGCGCGAACTCGATGCGCTGCTGGACAGCCATCTGGCGCAGGCCGCAGCGCTATTGGTGGTGCAGCAGGCCCGCGAGTCCGACGCCGAAGACCGCAGCATCGACGCGCCGATCCTGCATCGCCTTGCGCCGAACGTTGCCTTCCAGGTTTTCCACGATGGTCGCCTCGCATTGCGCTCGGCCAATGCACCACTGCAGCCGATGGCCGAGCCGGGGCGCCGGCATCACGATGGTTTCTCGACCAGCCGGATCGACAGCACCAGCTGGCGGGTTTTCACTGCCAGTGACGCTGACAAGGACGTGCAGGTCTACGTCGGCGAACAAACGGAATCGCGCGTCGCGATCATGTGGGCGCTGCTGCGCACGACATTGTGGCCGACGGTTGCCGCATTGCCTCTGCTGGCATTGCTGATCTGGTGGGCGGTGTACCGGGGTGTCGCCCCGCTCCGCCGACTGGGCTGGGTGCTCGCGGCGCGCCAGCCGCAAGCAGTCCACCCAGTCGAAATGCACACCGCCAGCGCGGAAATGGCGCCCCTGATCAGCGCCCTGAACGGCCTGTTCGAACGCATCGGCCGCCTGTTGGTGGCAGAACGCCGCTTTACTGCCGACGCCGCGCATGAACTGCGCACGCCGATTGCCGCCATCCGTACCCAGGCCCAGGTGGCGCTGGCCGAAACCGACGCCACCTTGCGCCGCCACGCGCTGGAAAATACCCTGGCAGGTTGCGATCGCGCGTCCCGCCTGGTGGATCAATTGCTGACCCTTGCCAGGCTGGAGGCGGTTGCGGCGCCGACGATGGCCAGCGTCGATTTGCGCACGCTGACACAACGGGTTCTGGCGGAGCTGGCGCCGAAGGCGCTCGGCAAACACCAGACGCTGGATTTCCAGGCCATCGAGTCGACCTCGATTCACGGCGAAGAGACCTTGCTGGCCGTGCTGGTGCGCAATCTGGTGGACAATGCAGTGCGATACAGCCCGGCCTCGGGCCGCGTGACCGTGCGACTGCAACGGGAAAGCGGCCGCGTGGTGCTGAGCGTGGAGGACAGCGGCCCGGGCCTGTCCGACGCCGACATTGCGCGACTGGGCGAGCGCTTCTTCAGGGTGCCGGGCAGTATCGAAAGTGGCAGTGGCCTTGGCTGGTCGATCGTGCAGCGTATCGCAACGGTGCATCGGCTGGAGCTGCAAGTGCAGCGGTCGCCTGCGCTGGGCGGACTCGCGGTTCGGGTCATCGCCGGCTTGCCCAATGCGGACGCGCCGGCGCCGGAGCGGGTCGCGGAATTTTTGTAACCGCGCACAGCCGCGGCTGACGAAGCAGGGATTCGGCATGGTTTTTCGAGCGCCCAGCCAAATGGGTTACCTTGCTACCGGCTGGCAGCACGTCGCTGCAAACCGCCTATCGGACGAAAGGCACAGGAAAACGAATCATGACACCCGCACACATCATCCATTTCTGGTTCACCGAAGCCGCGCCCAAGCAATGGTGGACCAGCACCGCCGAATTCGACCAGCTGATCCGCTCGCGCTTCGGCGCGATCCACGCCCAGGCGGCACGTTGCGAACTGGCCGGCTGGCGTGTCACGCCGCCGGGACGGCTGGCCGAAATCATCGTGCTGGACCAGTTCTCGCGCAACATCGATCGCGGCACGCCGCTGGCGTTTGCCAACGATGCGCTAGCGCTGGCATTGGCGCAAGAGGCGCTGGCCGCTGGCGTTCCGGCGCACCTCACACCCGAGCAAAAGGTCTTCCTGTACACCCCCTTTCTGCATAGCGAATCGCCTGCGATCCACGCTGGTGCTGCAGCACTGTTCCAGGAAGAAGGACAGGCCGCCAAATCAGCAGCCCAGCACCGCGCCATCGTTGACCGGTTTGGACGGTATCCGCATCGGAATGCCACGTTAGGACGCACGTCGACGGATGAAGAGATTGAATTTTTGAAGCGCCCGGGATCGTCGTTTTGACGTAATGCAGAATGCAGCGGCGGAACCAGCGGGCAGATTTTCTGCCGACGTATTTCAGTGAAAATTATTTTGCCTTTGCGCCCGGATTGACATGTTCCCCCTGAGACTGGATCCACAGCGATGACTGGCCCGAATCTTCGTAAGCGCGGCGTTCCGCAGATGCTCATCATCTATCTGCCCGCGGTGGCATTGAACTATCTGTGGGAAATCGCACAAGCGCCGTTGTTTGTCGGGATGAATGGTTGGAGCGACATCGGCTGGCACTGCTTTGTCGCCAGCCTCGGCGACGGTGTCCTGATCGGGATCATCGATGCGATTGGCTGCGCGACGTTTCGTCGCGTCGACTGGTACTGCCACCCAACCGTGCGGACATACTTGATGATGTTCTTGACAGGCCTTCTGATCGCAGTTGGTATCGAATGGGTTGCCATCAACATCCTCGATCGCTGGACCTACCGAGCGGCAATGCCAATCATCCCCGGATTGCAGGTGGGATTGGTTCCTGTGGCACAAATGCTTGTGTTGCCGCCACTGATATTCCTGCTCGCGGCGAAGTGGAACACGTGCAAAAGCGTGGACTGACATCATCGGCATTGGGTGGCAGATTGGGCGCGCCTTGTGGCAATGATTTGAATGCTCGAAAAGCTTTGGCCTTGCTTGCGGTCACGCGCAATGGTCGATTTTGATCCACATCAATTGAACACGGGCGTCCGGCACGTAGCCTCTCCCAACACTTAAGCCACTGCGTCCAGAAGGAATTACCATGCAAACCGAACTATTGAAAGTAACCGGCATGACGTGCGGCGGCTGCAGCAGCAGCGTAACGAACGCGCTTAAACTGGTCCACGGCGTCGGCGACGTCCGCGTATCCCTTGCGGACGGAACGGCAACGGTGCAATACGACGCGTCGCTTGCTTCTCCTGATCAACTGGGGGTGTCAGGTATTTTGTGTAAACGGGTTTTCGTTTAAGCCTGCGGCACCCGGTCTTCAAACTGGATGGCGAAGCGATTTAATGCCGCTTTCCAGTCCCGAATTGGCATCGTCCACTTCTTACTGATGTTGTTGAGCGCCAGGTAAAAAAGCTTGCTGACGGCCTCGTCAGTCGGAAAGGAACTGCGGGTTTTGATGACCTTGCGCAGGCTCATGTTAATCGATTCGATGGCGTTCGTGGTGTAGATTACCTTGCGAATTTCCGGCGGGTAGTCGAAGAACGGCACCACGCGCGCCCAGTTACGGCGCCAGGACTGGCTGATGGGCTGATACTGCTTATCCCATTTTGTCTCGAACTCGGCGAGCCTGAGTTCGGCCTCGTCGGTGGTGACAGCGCTGTAAATCAGTTTCAAGTCGGCGGCCACTTCCTTCTGGTTTTTCCAGGGAACGAAGTTCAGGCTGTTGCGCACCATGTGCACAATACACAGTTGGACGGCGGCTTTCGGGTAGACCGTTTCGATCGCGTCCGGGAAGCCTTTCAAGCCATCGACGCAGGCGATGAAGATATCCTGCACGCCGCGATTTTTGAGTTCTGTTACGACCTGCAGCCAGAACTTGGCGCCCTCGGTCTGAGAGATCCACAGGCCTAGCACCTCCTTGTGCCCTTCCATGTTGACGCCGATGGCCAGGTAGACCGCTTTGGTGCGTACGGCCCCACTGTCGCGCACCTTGACGTGTATGCAATCGAGATACAGGATCGGGTACACAGCGTCGAGCGGCCGGGCCTGCCAGGCCTTCACGTCCTCGCTGACGGCGTCCGTCACGTTGGAGATGAGGGTGGGTGACACCTCGGTGCCGTACATCTCCTCCAGGTGGCTCTGGATCTCTCGGA
>NZ_JAXCHT010000012.1:0-116924 GCF_035984655.1 Actimicrobium sp. GrIS 1.19
CCGTCCTCGTAGCCGCAGCCGATTTGAAAGATTCGCTGCGTCAGTAAGTCACGATAAGAATGGCTGATGTAACTTTGGTGACGACGATCGCCTAGGGCGGCCGTGAGGCGCTCGGTCAGTCCAATCTGGCGATCAACACCGCGTAGCAGCAGCGGGCCAAGGTCGGATGACAAACCACCGCCGGCAAAGTCGGCGCGAACGGTATGTCCTGGAATGGATGCAAAACGGAGCTGCTCTGAAGTAGAATTCATGTCGGGCAAGGTGGCGTTTGTGTTGATGAGTGTGTTTCTCGATAACTTACATTTTATCAATCACTTACGGCATTCTTGCCCTTTTTTATGCAAAATTCAGGCTAAAGGATGCGCGCATGGTGATAAAGAAAGACAAGGCAAGTGAGCTGGTCAGCCGGATCAGCGTTTCGCTGGCGCCGGCGCTGCTCACCGAGCTCGATCAGATGGTCGAGTCGCGCCAGTTCGGCAGTCGCTCGCAAGCCGTCAGCGACATGGTCAATCGTGAACTGGTGGAGTACAAGCGCAGCGTCGGCAACGACATCATGGTCGGCACGATTACGGTGCACTACGATCGCTCGGTGCGCGGCCTGCAAAGCAAGCTGGCCGACATCGAGTATCAATACATTGATGAAGTCATCAGCTCGCTGCACGTTCAGTTGAGCGAGAACCAGGTGATGGAAGTCCTCCTGGTCCAGGGCCATACCCAGCGCCTGCAGGAAATCGCCAACGTGATGTTGACCCGGCGCGGGGTGTTCAGCTGCCGTCTTCAGGTCCACGCGGCGATCATTCCACCGCTGCAGGCGCCGGTCGCTTCGCCGCGACCAAAACGCCTGCGCTGAGGGTGCGTCAGGCGATGCTGGCGAGGTAGTTGCGCCACCCGCCGAAATGACTGATGTCCTGCGCGTGCCGGGTGGCGTGTGCTTCGCAGACAAATCCCTGCACGCTGCTGCCATCCTCAAGCAGCACGGTTCCGATGCCCAGTGGCGCCGGGATGCCTGCCACGAATCCGCCAAACTCGCGCGCCGGCAGCTCCCAGACTTCGAGCGCGATCGCTGCGCCATCCTGCTCCACCCGGACCATGCCGGGGCGATACGGCGGTCCGCCTGGCAGGGCGAACAAGCGATAGCAGGCAGCACTCTGGACGGTGCTTACCAGGCGGCCTCCGCGCTGCGTCAGTTGCCAGTTCAATGCCAGTCCGCTCAGATGCGCACCACAGACGGCGACCTGCACCTGGCCTGCATCAAACGGGGCGGCGTCGGGCGCGGGATCGGCGACGCGATGCGGAGCGTGCGAAGTCGCACCGACGCGCTCGACGGCCCGTGCATGCAGTCGTGCAGCCAGCGACAGAAGCGGCAGATCCTTGCCCGCGGGCGCCACCAGCGTCACGCCCCATGGCAGTCCGGCCAGCGCGCCGCGCAAGAAGCCGGTCGGCACCGCGACTGCGGCCAGATCGAGCAGATTGACATGATTGGTGTAATAACCCAGGTTCGAATTGAGCCGGACCGGGTCGGCCAGCACGGCGGCAATCGTGTAGTGGGTGCTGGCCGTCGGTGTCACCATGCAGTCGATGCTGTTCCACAGCGCTGCCGTCTGCTGTGCAAGTTGCTTGAGCTGGTACATCGCCGCAAAGGTGTCGGCAGCAGAGATGCCGCGGGCTTTTTCGGTAATGGCGCGGGTCACCGGGTGCAAGGCATCGGGCTGCGCTTCGATAAAGGCACGAATTGCCTGATACCGTTCCGCTACCCATGGCCCGTCGTACAGCAAGGTGGCGACCGCGCGAAACGATGTGAAATCGATTTCCACCGGAATGCCGCCCAGGGCCACCAGATGGGCGACGGTCTGCGCAAATTGCGCCGGGCCGTCGGCGTTGCCGTGGAATTCCAGGTCGGCCGGCCGCGGCACCCCGAACCGGAACGCCGTCGCGGCGCCAAAATTGACGCCGTGCGGTGGCAGGGCACGCGAATACGCATCGCCGCCATCGACTCCCTGCGCCACCCCCAGCACCACCGCCGCATCCGCCGCCGTCAAGGCAAATACCGAGACCGCATCCAGCGTGCGGCACGCCGGCACCACGCCGGTGGTTGGAATCCGCCCGACACTGGGTTTGAGGCCCACCAGATTGTTGAGCATGGCCGGCACCCGGCCCGAACCGGCCGTATCGGTGCCGAGCGAAAAACTGGCCAGCCCCAGTGCCACGGCCACCGCCGAGCCGGCCGACGAGCCGCCCGAGACATAGTCCGGATCAATACTGTTGCGACAGGCGCCGTAGGGCGACCGCACACCGACCAGACCGGTCGCGAACTGATCCATGTTCGCTTTGCCGACCGGGATTGCGCCGGCATCGATCAGGCGCTGCACCACGGTTGCGCTGATTGCCGGCGTGTACGCATAAGCCGGGCAGGCCGCCGTGGTCGGCACACCGGCCAGATCGATGTTGTCCTTGATGGCGAACGGAATGCCGTACAGGGGTAGCGATGCCGGGTCGCGGTCCATCAGTGCGGTTGCATGGGCGCGCATCTGTTCCAGTGTCAGGCGCTGAATCCAGACATGCCGATCGACGATGCTGTCTTCGATTGTCATCTGCCGCTCCAGCAGATCGACCAGTTGCAGCGGCGTCAGGCTGCCGGCGAGATAGCGCGCCCGCAGTGCCGGAAACGAGAGATCGAGGCGCTCAGGTTGGGTCATCATGATTCGGTCCGTTGCATAAGAATGAGTGACTGTCCGGCCGTCACGGCCTGGCCTTCGACGCACAGCAGCTGCACAATGTCGCCGTCGCAGTGGGCCTGGACATTGATTTCCATTTTCATGGTCTCCATCACCAGCAGTGTCTGTCCAGCCTTGACGTGGTCGCCGATGGCGACCCGCATCGACCAGACCCCGCCGGCTACCTGCGAGGCGATCACTTCGCCATCGAAGGCATTGGCGGCGGCTTCGCTGGCGGCGCTGTTGCCGGCGCTGTCGTCGTCGACTGTCTCGGAGACCCCGGCCAGGCGCCAGCGCTCGCGTTCGGCTTCGAAGGCCGCCTGTTGCCGATCCTTGAAGTGCTTGATCGAGGCGCTGTGCTCGTGCAGGAAGCGCTGGTAATCCGACAGCCGGAACTCGCCTTCCTCGATACGCAGCGAAACCCGACCGGCGATGAAGTCGTCGCGGTAGGCCAGCAGCGCCTCTGGCTCCATCGGGTAGAAGCGGATCTGATCGAAGAAACGCAGCAGCCACGGTTTGGCGCGTGAGAATTGGCTGGTATCGCGCCAGCGGTTCCACATCTGCACCGTGCGACCGACGAACTGGTAGCCGCCCGGTCCTTCCATGCCGTACACGCACAGATAGGCGCCGCCGATGCCGACCGCATTTTCCGGCGTCCATGTGCGGGCCGGGTTGTACTTGGTGGTCACCAGCCGATGGCGCGGATCGAGTGGGGTGGCCACCGGCGCGCCAAGATAGACGTCGCCCAGGCCGAGCACCATATAGGTCGCTTCGAACACGATGTCGAACACCGCCTGCATATCGGGCAGGTCGTTGATGCGGCGGATGAACTCGATATTGCTCGGGCACCATGGCGCGTCGGCCCGCACCGATTGCATGTATTTTTCAATCGCCAGCCGGGTGGCAGGATCGTCCCACGACAACGGCAGCCACACCGTGCGGCTCGGCACGACGATGTCGGCACTGTCATCCAGTCCGGTCTGCGCCTCGACCAGCAGTGCCATCAGCGCTGGCAGTGGCAGCACCAGCGGATCGTAATGCACTTGCAGCGAGCGGATCCCAGGAGTCAGGTCGATCACCCCCGCCAGGCGGCCCTCGTCGCGCCATGCTTGCAGACGCATCATCAAGGCGTGGGCCAGAAAACGCAGGGTCAGGTCCAGCTTGAGTTCGCCGAATTCGATCAGCACGTAGGCATCGCCGGCGCGGCGGTAGACCACACCGACCCGGTCGCCGAGGCCGGGTGAACGCAGCAGCACCGCCGCATCCAGCGGAGTCACGGGCAGGCTCGCCGCTGGCGGCGCGAGGTGCGTCGTCGCGGTCGCCAGCGCGGCCTGCTGATCCCGTGCCAGCGCGCTCGCCTGCTCCAGCCGCAGCGGCTGGAAACGCACCGTATCGCCCGGCGAGAGCTGGCCAAGCTTCCACAGCTCGGCCTGCACCACGGTCGCCGGGCAGACGAAACCGCCCAGGCTCGGACCATCGGGCCCCAGGATCACCGGCATGTCACCGGTGAAGTCAATGGCACCGATGGCGTAGGCATTGTCGTGAATGTTTGATGGGTGCAAACCGGCTTCACCGCCGTCGAGGCGGGCCCAGTGCGGCTTGGGACCGATCAGCCGGACGCCGGTGCGGCTTGAGTTGTAATGCACTTGCCAGTCGGTGGCGAACAACATCGTCATGTCGTCATCGGTAAAAAAATCCGGCGCGGCATGCGGCCCGACCAGCACACCGATGTCCCAGTGGCTGGCATACACCGGGGTGAGCGCGGCAACGGCAGCGGCAGACAGTGGCGCCAGACCGGCTGGCTTGCCGACATGCAGCACGTCACCGGCCCGCAAGGTGCGACCGCCATGCCCGCCGAACTGGCCGAGCGTGAAGGTCGAACCGCTGCCCAGATAGTCGGGCACCTCGATGCCGCCAGCGAGTGCCAGATAGGCGCGGCACCCGGCGCCCTGCACGCGGCCGATGCGCAGTGTCTGTCCAGCCTGCGCCGACAGCGCCTGGCTCATCGGCACTGCTACGCCATCGAGGGTCAGCTCGATGGGTGCGCCGGTGACGGCAAACCGATGGGCGCTGCGAAAGCACAAGCTCGGCCCGGCCACCGTCAGCTCCAGCGCCGCATCGCCCTCGCGATTGCCGACCAGGCGGTTGGCCAGGCGTAGCGCCAGCCCATCCATCGGGCCAGACGGCGGGACCCCGACATTCCAGTAGCCGAGGCGGCCAGGCCAGTCCTGCACCGAGGTGTGGACCCCGGCGCTGAGCACGTCGATGGCGTGGCTCGGCGCGACAAAGGTGTTCAGGCTGCGCGTGGTGTGGCGTCCGGCAAGAAATGCGGGAAACTGCATCACGCCACGCAGATAGTCCAGATTCGATTCCAGTCCGGCCAGCCGCGTCTCAAGCAGTGCCTGCTCCAGGCGGGCCAGCGCCTGCTCGCGCGTGGCGCCGTGGGCGATCACCTTGGCCAGCATCGGATCATAGAACGCGCTGACCTCGGTGCCGGCAGCGACCCAGGTGTCGACCCGCACATCATCAGGAAAAGCGACCTGGGTCAGGATGCCGGTGGCGGGCTGGAAATTCTTGAATGGATCTTCGGCATACAACCGCGCCTGCACCGCGTGACCGCTCGGCACGATGTGCAGGCTATCGAGCGGCGGCATCTCGCCGGCCGCCAGCCGCACCATCCATTCCACCAGATCCACGCCGGTGACGGCTTCGGTCACGCCATGCTCGACTTGCAGGCGGGCGTTGACCTCCAGAAAATAGAACTCCTGCGTCTGCGCATCGACCACGAACTCGACCGTGCCGGCCGAGCGGTAGGATACCGATCTGGCCAGCGTGCAGGCCGTGTCGAGCAGCGCCTGGCGAACGGCAGGGCGCAGATTCGGCGCCGGCGTCTCCTCGACCACTTTCTGATTGCGCCGTTGCAGCGAACAATCGCGTTCGCCCAGCGCCAGCACGCCGCCAGCACCGTCGCCGAACACCTGGACTTCGATATGCCGGGCGTCAGTAATGTAGCGCTCGAGGAAGACGCCGGCATCCGAGAAATTCAATTGTGCCAGTCGCTTCACCGAATCGAATGCGGCGTTCAGCTCGTCGGCGTTGCGGCACATCTGCATGCCGATGCCACCGCCGCCGGCACTGCTCTTGAGCATGACCGGATAGCCGATGGCGCGTGCGTGCAGCAGTGCGCTGTCGAGGTCGGCCAGCAGCCCGGTTCCCGGCAGCAGTGGCACTCCGGCCTCCGTCGCCAGCGCCCGCGCGGTGTGCTTCAGTCCGAACATCCGCATCTGCTGTGGCGTCGGCCCGATGAAGGCCAGGCCGGCCGCATCACAGGCGTCGACAAAGCCGGCGTTTTCGGACAGGAATCCATAGCCCGGATGGATCGCCTGGGCGCCGCTGGCGAGCGCAGCATCGATGATCCGATGCATGGCGAGATAACTGTCGGCGACCGCTGCCGGACCAACGCAGATGGCTTCGTCGGCCATGGCCACGTGGGCCGACCCGGCATCGGCTTGCGAATAGATGGCAACGGCGCCGATGCCCATGCGCCGCAGCGTGCGAATGACGCGGCAGGCAATCGCGCCGCGATTGGCGACAAGTACTTTATTGAACATGGTGCAGCCCGGGTCTGGTGCAGGTCGTCCGGCAGGTCAGAAAAACAGGCGCGGGTCGTCCCGCGGCTGCAAGAGGTTTATTCGGCATCCCACGCCAGGCAGCGCACCGGTGTCGGGTTATAGCCGTTGCAGGGATTGTTCAACTGCGGGCAGTTCGAAATCAACACCACGAGGTTCATCTCGGCGCGCATCTCGACGTACTTGCCGGGCGCCGAAATACCATCTTCGAAGGTCAGCCCGCCCGTCTGCGTAACCGGCACATTCATGAAGAAATTGATGTTGGCAACGATGTCGGGTTTGTGCAGACCATACGCGTCGTTGGCAATCGCCGCCATGAAATTGTCGCGGCAACTGTGCATGAAGCGTTTTTCCAGTGCGTAGCGCACCGTATTGCTTTCGCACGAACAGGCCCCGCCCAGGGTGTCGTGGCGTCCGCAGGTGTCGGCGGTAATGGTCAGCATCGGGCGTGCGTCGCTGGACATCAGGACCGTGCCCAGGCCCAGATACAGCGCACGCTGTGCCTGGATGGTCTGCGTCGCGCTGTAGTGCTCTTGCAGATCATCGGCATTGAAGAACAGCGTATCGACGGCCTGGTTGCCTTCGAGGTCGACGATCCGGAACACCTGGCCGCGCTGCAGCCTGGTCATCCAGGGCTCGCCGGCTGGCACGATGTGGTCGAGGCAGGCATTGGCCGGGTCGCGCGTGCTGGCCTGTGTGGAGACGGACATGAATGGAATCCTCGGTAAGTGTCTGGAGGCTGGCTCAGAGAAACCAGCGTTCCGTGTTGATGAAGCCACGGTCGTTCTCGGGGCACATCAGCCGGCACGGGTCGTCGGCGCCGGCGGTGCCCGAACGCCACGCCGTCATCCGCACGGCGCCGGGTGCATAGGCGGTGGCCGGATCGAGGGGATGCGGCGCGGCCGACAGCACCACCAGAACATGCATTTCGCAGCGCAGATCGACGTACTGGCCGGCGTGACGATGGCCGCGCTGGAAGGACAGGCCCCCGTGCTCGTCGGTGTCGACCTTGCTGAAGAAATTGACGGCGCCACCGAGGTCGCGCTTGCTCAGGTTCCATTTGCTCAGTTCGATCAGCAGTCCTTCGCGCCCGCTGCGGAACATCGCATTGCGGTGTTCCTGATACCTGGCCTCGCCATATTGCGCATGCATGTCGGCCTCGTTCAAGACGCCGCACAGCGGATCGTGCCAGCCGCAGGTGTCGTCGGCAATCGAACAAAGAATCCGGCCCATGTCCGAAAAACAGACATGGCCGCTGGTCAGAAACGCGGTGTGCTGCGCCTTGAGCGTATCGGGCATGTTGTAACGCTCGGTCTTCTCCTCCTGATTGAAGAACAGTGCCGACACGTTGGCCGTGCCGTTCAGGTCGGTCAGGCGCAACGTGGTGCCGCGCCGCAGCACGCCGGACCAGTGCGCGCCACCCGGCACGGTCTCTTCCCACAGCACCTGGTCGGGTGAAAAGGGGGTGGATACCCTGGGTACCGCGCTTTGGGCCAGGGCTGGCAGGTCGGCAAAACTGATTGGCATGGTGTCCGCACTCGCTACATAAAATTTGTGATGAAGGCCGGCACGATCACATGACCGGTCCGGTCAGCAGCAGGGTCAGAAGCTGTACTTCAAACCGATGGCAAGCGTACTGTTGGCCAGGAAGCGGCCGTGCGTGTCGGTATAAAACGTGCGATCGGCATTGGTCGCCAGTGCCGCCGCAGTACCGGTCAGACCGCCACCAAAGTCCTTGCTCAGGGTCAGTGCGATATCGGAATAGTTCGCCTGGCCGGTCTGGTTCGGAATCAACTGGCGGCCAATGTGTGGTGTCAGGACATAGCCGTTGGTCATGTCGATGGCGGCGCTGAGGTCAAAATACTGGCTGCCCGAACTGTTGACGTTGCCGAGGAAGTCACCCAGGCTGCGGTTGTACTTGAAGGTGTAGATGCCGTAGCTCAGCGCACCGAACGCTTCGGTCGTGCTGGCGTTCGAATACGTCCCGGCAGGGAAGAATCCCTCCACGCCCGAATTGTTGCCCGGGTAGCGATAGCTGATCACACCGACATCGTAGGTAAAACTGGTATCGGTAATCTGCGCCTTGTAGCCACCGTACAGGTCCAGCTCGTAGCTACCCTTGGTGGCGCCGTTGAATTCCTTGACCCATTTCACGTTGGATGCTGCCAGTCCGAGGTAGAGGCCGCTCTTCAGCGCAAAATCAACGCCGCCCTGAATGGCTGGTTTTTTCGACGTCTGCGCAATGCCGCGCACGCGGTAATCGGATGTGACGCCGACGTTGTAGGTCAGGGTGCTCTCGGGCTCAGGGCCGTCTTCGGCACGGGCGACGAGCGGAAACTGCAGAACCACGACCGTCACAGCAGCAATGGCGAGAAGCTTACGCTGCGAAGCCGACAAGGAATCAGATTTCATGGAAACATCCTTTACGCTAGGTGGTATTACGGAAATGAAGAAAAATACTACTAAGTCCGTAAAAGCACGTTGCATGCCAGCTAGTTTTGCGTGGTAACACGCGCTGCGCGCCTTGTTGAGGCGCAGGAACGGCCGCAAGTTGCGGCTCGGGATGGCGCAGTGCATGTGTTTTGTGCGCGCTGCACCAAAAGTGGAAGGCAGGGCAGGCGCAATTTTGCAGCGAGGTGTTGCTGGTCGCGCGGCGCTGATCGTGCAGGCCCATGGCCGCCAAGCCCACCGTCATGGCCAGGCGAAAAGCCATGGCAAAGATCCTGTCGGGATGTGCAAGCGCGGCATCAGTCGACCGCTATCTGTCGACACCGCCTCCCGACAGCTGCGATCAGATCGCTTGCTGGTCCACGGACGTGAACAGGTCAGGCAGGAAAATCATCCAGATTTTTTGGCTCAACAATCACCAGCCCATTGTGCTGCGCGCGAAATCTTGCCGACATTTCATAGGCAGCCTTGCGGATACGCATAATGGCACCAATGGGTCGATGTGCAGTAACGCCATGCCATGGACTGAACGACATTTCATCGTCAACCGCTTTCGACCGTGCCTCGCTCCACGCGACCTGCGGCGCGACCGTAACACGCGCGACGGTGACATATGGGCTGCTGTCTTCGGGCCAGGCGATCGACGCGTCCTCGATTGGCATGCTGTCCAGGTCTGTACATAACTGGACCCGCAATTCCCACTCGGCGGTATGCTGCGCGAAGAATTCAACCACCGCCTCGCGCAGCCCGTTTGGCTTGCCATTGACGTTGAGCGGCGCGTCAGTCAATTCTTTCAGATTCCCGGAAACCGGCACCAGTGAAAGTTTTGCCATGTACGGGCCGAACAGAATGGGCGCCTTGCTGAAGAAAGTCTCTCCCAGTATGTGCGTTTCCGGATGGCCGCCCATCCCAATAATGGTGGCACTTTCGCCGCCGACGGATTCAATCACCTTTTCCGCACCGCGCAACACGGCAGACAACGCTTTTTTCAATGTCGGCACCTTGTCAGTGGTCGAGGCCAATAACTTCAAACCACCCAGAAACTTCTTTGGCCCGGGCGTTGAAAATGCGGGCCCGCAATTGACCAGGACGAAATCCTGCGTGACATCGTCTTCGCTGCCATGTAACCGGGTACCCGCAACACCGACGACTTTGACGGCGAGGCCGCGTGGGGTCGAGACACTGTCGTCGAGTATGTCGCCCGGCACCGTGGAAAGGCGCATGACCACCGGCCAGGTGCCGGCTTCGGCAAAGATGCCCTGGGCCAGAACCGCGGGCAAGCCATCGAGGACATGCAGCTCGCCCCGTAACAGGCCATGACTTTTTGCATGCACGCTGCGGGTCGCATGGCCGGAATCTTTCAACGTTATTTCGGAAATGTGCGTCAGTGTCTTCAACAATTCTGCTTGCGTTTCGGTTTCTCCCTCTTCGGGAACTTCAAAACTCGTTTTGTATTCGATGGGCTGTGCGGTAACGCGGGTGGATGAATCCATGGTGTTTCCTTCGTTTGGTCGTGTGACAGTCAAATTTGGTTGGGGCGGAACCGGAATCTGCACCAATGCCGATTTCAATCCGATGCCAGGATCCGGAAAGCCGGAACGGTCCGGCTGATGCAAATTGCCATCCGCCTGACTGGTTCCCATCAGGTTGGGCGAATCGGTCGGCGAATTCGGAGGTTATGCAATTGACCAGTCGGGTGTCCGTTCGGGGTCGCACACAACGGCAGCGGCAGTTTTTCAGTCCGGCGTTGCCTGAGCGAGCGGCAGCACCTGTCCCGCTTTGAACCCGGTCGGCGCAACGTTGCGCCGGCAACCAATAATGACCTCGCCGCAACCCGGCGAAAAAGCCCGCACAGCCTGTGCGCACAATCGCACCTGACGCATGTTTCAGGGCGTGAAATGCTTCCTGCCTTTCATCGCCCGACAAGTCACTTTCAATTTTGCGAACGACCGTACTAAATCATGCTATTCTCGATCACCGTTGCGTCGAACCGCCGTAAGATAGGTGCTCCGCCAGCCTGCATTCCAACCACCCAATACCAATAATTTCAGGAGACTCACATGATCGACGCCGTCATCGTATCGACCGCACGTACCGCCCTCGCCAAATCATGGAAAGGCGCGTTCAACATGACCCACGGCGCCACGCTGGGTGGGCATGCGTTGAAGCACGCCATCGAGCGCGCGCACATTGAATCCGGTGAAGTCGAAGATGTGATGATCGGTTGCGCCACGCCCGAGGGCGCTACCGGCGGCAACATTGCACGTCAGATTGCACTGCGCGCAGGTTGCCCGGTCACCACCGGTGGCATGACGATCAACCGGTTTTGCTCGTCCGGCCTGCAAACCATTGCGACCGCGGCGCAACGCATCATTGCCGGCGAAGGCGATATCTATGCCGCCGGCGGCGTCGAGTCGATCTCGTGTGTGCAGCAGGAAATGAATTTGCACATGATGGTGGAAGTCTGGCTCAAGCAAAACAAGCCGGAAGTGTATTGGCCAATGCTGCAAACCGCCGAAACCGTCGCCAAGCGCTACAACATCAGCCGCGAACGCCAGGACGAGTACGGCGTGCAAAGCCAGCAGCGCGCTTCCGCCGCACAGGCCGCCGGCAAGTTCAACGATGAAATCGTGCCAATGACCACCATCATGGGCGTGGCCGACAAAGCCACCGGCATGCTGGTCAGCCGCGAAGTCACCATCTCCGCCGACGAAGGCATCCGCGCCGACACCACGCTCGAAGCGGTTTCCAAGATCCGCAGTGCCGTGCCCGGCGGCGTCATCAGCGCCGGCAATGCCAGCCAGTTTTCCGATGGCGCTTCGGTGGCCATCGTCATGAACAGCAAGGTCGCCGAAGCGCGTGGCCTGAAGCCGCTCGGCGTGTTCCGCGGTTTTGCGGTGGCCGGTTGTGAGCCCGACGAGATGGGCATCGGTCCGGTGTTCGCGATTCCCAAGCTGCTCAAGAAAGCCGGGCTGAAAGTCGAAGACATCGGCCTGTGGGAACTCAATGAAGCGTTTGCCGTGCAGGTGCTGTATTGCGCCGACAAACTCGGCATCCCGATGGATCGGCTCAATGTCAATGGCGGCGCCATCGCGGTCGGCCATCCGTATGGCGTATCGGGCGCGCGCCTGACAGGCCATGCGCTGATCGAAGGCAAGCGGCGCGGCGTCAAGTACGTGGTCGTCACGATGTGTATCGGTGGCGGTCAGGGTGCAGCGGGCCTGTTCGAAGTCCTTTAATTTCCACCAACGATGACCATCACACCCGTTGCCATGCGCGGGTGTGCGTTGTTGCGTTCATTTTCACGCGCCTTGTCCGGAGCCATTGATGCAATCCAAAATCCTCCCCCGCCGCGATCTCGATTTCCTGCTGTATGAATGGCTGCATGTCGAACAGCTGACCGAGCGCGAGCGCTTCGCCGATCATTCGCGCGAAACCTTCAATGCCGCACTCGACACCTGCGAGCAGATCGCCACCGACCTGTTCGCGCCGCACAACAAGAAGAGCGATCAGAACGAGCCGCACTTCGATGGCGCGACGGTGCACATGATTCCCGAAGTGCAGGTCGCGCTCGACGCATTCTGCGCGGCAGGATTGCTGGCGGCGGGGCAGGACTTTGACAATGGCGGCATGCAGTTGCCGTGCGTCGTCGAGAAAGCCGGTTTTGCGTATTTCAAGGGCGCCAATGTCGGTACCGCCTCGTATCCGTTCCTGACCATCGGCAATGCCAACACGCTGATGAAATGCGGCACTCCGGAACAGATCGAGACCTTCGTCAAGCCGATGCTGAGCGGTCGTTTTTTCGGCACCATGTGCCTGTCGGAACCGCAAGCCGGCTCCAGCCTGTCGGACATCGTGACCCGGGCCGAAGTCCAGCCCGACGGCAGCTACCGGCTGACCGGCAACAAGATGTGGATCTCCGCCGGTGAACATGACCTGTCGGAAAACATCGTGCATCTGGTGCTGGCCAAGGTGCCGGATCAGGACGGCAAGCTGATTCCGGGCGTCAAGGGCATTTCGTTGTTCATCGTGCCCAAGAAACTGGTCAATGCCGACGGCTCGCTGGGCGAGCGCAATGATGTCGTGCTGGCTGGCCTGAATCACAAGATGGGCTATCGCGGCACTACCAATTGCCTGCTCAACTTCGGCGAAGGCAAGTTCAAGCCGCAGGGCAAGGCAGGCGCGATCGGCTATCTGGTCGGCGAGGTCCACAAGGGCCTGGCCAACATGTTCCACATGATGAATGAGGCGCGCATCGGCGTCGGACTGGGCGCCGTGATGCTGGGCTATACCGGCTATCTGCATGCGCTCGATTACGCCCGCAACCGGCCGCAGGGCCGTGCACCGCAGGCCAAGGACCCGGCCACGCCGCAACTGCCGATCATTGCGCACACCGACGTCAAGCGCATGCTGCTGGCGCAGAAAGCGTATGTCGAAGGCGGCCTGGCACTGGCGTTGTACTGCTCGAAACTGGTCGACGACGAGCGCACCGCGGTCGCAGTCGAACAGCGCCGGCACGCCACGCTGCTGCTGGATATCCTGACCCCGATCGTCAAGTCATGGCCGTCGCAATGGTGCCTCGAAGCGAACAACCTGGCCATCCAGGTGCATGGCGGTTATGGCTACACGCGCGAATACAACGTCGAACAGTTCTACCGCGACAACCGCCTCAATCCGATCCACGAAGGCACCCACGGCATCCAGGGGCTCGATCTGCTCGGCCGCAAGGTCGTGATGCAGGACGGCGCAGCCTTCAAGGCGCTGGCCACTGAAGTGCAGAAGACCATTGCGCGTGCGGCTGAAGTGGTTGAGTTACAGGGCTACGCAAGCGCACTCGGTAACGCATTGACACGTCTGGCGGCAGTCACCAGAACACTGCACGGCGCCGGCGATCTGAACAAGACGCTGGCCAATGCCTCGCTGTACCTGGAGGCGTTCGGACATGCGGTGGTGGCATGGATCTGGCTGGAGCAGGCGTTGCTGGCGGTGGGGCAAGCAGCGGCGCACGATGCCGATTTCTATCGCGGCAAATTGCAGGCCTGTGCCTATTTCTACCAATGGGAATTGCCAAAAATCGCGCCGCAACTCGATTTGCTGGCCAGTCTCGACACCACCACGCTCGACATGCAGGACAACTGGTTCTAATCATAAAAAAAGGAGACATCATGCGCACCACACAACAACTCTTCAATCTCGCTGGAAAAACCGCACTGATCACCGGCGGCTCGCGCGGTCTGGGACTGCAAATCGCCGAAGCGCTGGGCGAGCAGGGCGCCACCATCGTGCTGTCGTCACGCAAGCAGTCGGACCTCAATGATGCGGTCGAGCACCTGAAAAGCCGTGGCATCACCGCCACCGCGATTGCCGCCGATCTGTCGCAGGACGCCGCGGTCGAGCCGCTGGTGACAGAAGCCCTGCATCGTCTCGGACACATCGACATCCTCGTCAACAACGCCGGCGCCACTTGGGGCGCGCCTGCCGAAGACCATCCGATCGAGGCGTGGGACAAGGTCATGAACCTGAATATCCGCAGCATCTTCCTGCTGTCGCAGATGGTCGGCAAGCGTTCGATGATTCCGCGCAAATATGGCCGCATCGTGAACGTCGCGTCGATCGCCGGCCTGGGTGGCAATACCCCGGGCACGATGCAGACCATCGCCTACAACACCTCGAAGGGCGCGGTGATCAATTTCACCCGCACGCTGGCGGGCGAATGGGGTCAGTACGGCATTACCGTCAATGCGCTGGCGCCGGGCTTTTTCCCGTCGCGCATGACCAAGGGCGTGCTGGAAAAACTCGGCAAGGATGAACTGGCCGCACATGCGCCGCTGCAGCGCATCGGCGACGACGAGGACCTGAAGGGTGCTGCGCTGCTGTTTGCATCCGACGCCGGCAAGCACATCACCGGCCAGATCCTGGCGGTGGATGGCGGCGTGTCGGCGGTCTGATGATCGACAGCCGGCCGCAGCCGTTCCCGTCCGAGATCCCGTTTCTGGACGATCTCGGCGTCGAATTTCTCGGCATGGCCGACGGTCAGGCGCAGGTGGCATTGACGCTGACCGCGCGCCACATGAACGGCTGGCAGGTCGGCCATGGCGGCGTCACGATGACGCTGCTGGATGTGGCGATGGCCATGGCGGGACGCTCACTGGAGCCAACTGCGCGCGGCGGCGTCACGATTGACATGACGACCAGCTTCCTGCAACCGGCCGGCCAGCCCGGCGGCCGCCTGATCGCCACAGGCCGCGCCTGTCACCGCTCCACAACGCTGGTGTTTTGCGAAGCTGAAGTACGCAATGGCGAACGCGTGGTGGCCAAGGCGATGGGCACCTTCAAATTCATCAAGCGACTCGATGTCGCACAAAAATTCGGTTCACTCAATGGAGACAACAATGAGCACATTTAAACAGATTGTTCTGGCCTCGCGCCCCAAAGGCGCTGTCGTGGCCGGCAATTTCCGTCTGGAAGACGCGCCGGTCCCGAGCCTCGCCGATGGCCAGGTGCTGGTGCGCAATCATTATCTTTCGCTCGACCCCTACATGCGCGGTCGCATGGAAGATGCGAAAAGCTATTCGGCCCCGCAAGTCATCGGCGAGGTCATGATCGGCGGCACCGTCGGTGAAGTCGTCGAGAGCAAGAATCCCAAGTTCGCCGTGGGCGACAAGGTGGTCGGCATGCTGGGCTGGGCCGAGATGGGCGTGTCCGATGGCGTCATGTTGCGCAAGGTCGATACCAGCCATATCCCGCTGTCGGCCTATCTCGGCGCGGTCGGCATGCCGGGCATGACCGCCTGGTACGGCCTGACCCAGATCATGCAACCGAAGGCCGGTGAAACCATCGTCGTCTCGGCCGCCAGCGGCGCGGTCGGCAGCGTGGTCGGACAGCTTGCCAAGTTGCGCGGCGTGCGCGCCGTCGGTATCGCCGGCGGCCCGGAAAAGTGCGCGTATGTGGTCAACGAACTGGGCTTCGATGCCTGCATCGATTACAAGGCCGGCAATCTGATCGCGGATCTGGCGGCTGCCACGCCGGACGGCATCGACGCCATCTTCGAAAACGTCGGCGGTGAAATTTTCGATGCCTGCATCGCCCGCATGAATCCGTTTGGCCGCATCGCGCTGTGCGGCATGATCGCTGGCTACAACGGCGAGCCGATGGCGCTGAACAATGTGCGCACCTTCCTGACCATGCGCCTGTCGCTGCGCGGTTTCATCGTTGCCGAGCACATGGACTTGTGGCCCGAGGGATTGAAGGAACTGGGCACGCTGGTCGCGACCGGCAAGCTCAAGTTTCGCGAATCGGTGGCACAGGGACTGGCATCGGCGCCGGAAGCATTCATCGGTCTGCTCAAAGGCAAGAACTTTGGCAAGCAACTGGTCAAGCTGGTGTAACGATGGCACACGGAACACCCATGGCCGACCTGATTCTGCATCACTATCCCAACTCGCCGTTCTCGGAAAAAGTGCGCTTGATGTTTGGTTTCAAGCAGTTGGCCTGGCAGTCAGTGCTGATCCCGGTGATCATGCCCAAGCCGGATGTGGTCGCCCTGACCGGCGGCTACCGGCGCACGCCGTTTCTGCAGATTGGTGCCGACATCTATTGCGATTCGGCCCTGATCGGCGAGGTGCTGGAGCGCATTGCGCCGACGCCGCCGCTGTACCCGGTGCAGAGCGCCGGCCTGGCGCGCACGCTGGCGCAGTGGGCCGACAGTACGCTGTTCTGGACCGCGATTGCCTATGCGTTCCAGCCGGCCGGCCTGCAAAGCATGTTCGCCAATGTACCGCCGGAGCACGCCAAGGCGTTTGGCGCGGACCGCGCGGCAATGCGTGGCAATGCGCCGCGCCTGTCGGCGGCCGAAGCCACCGCCAATCTGACCGATTACCTCGATCGGCTGGAAAACATGCTGGCCGATGAACGGCCGTTCCTGCTCGGCGCGGCCGCCACCATTGCCGATTTCTCGGTGGTTCACTCGATCTGGTACGTGCGCCGCGTGCAGAGCATCGCATCGATTCTGGAGCGCGCGCCGAAGCTGCTGGCGTGGGCCGACCGGATGGCGGCGATCGGTCACGGTACGTTCGGCAAAATGACCAGCGTCGAGGCGTTGCAACTGGCCGACAGCAGTACGCCGGCCGCGCTGGACGCCACCTTTGTGCATTTGTCCGACGTCGCGCCGGGCGACCGCGTGACGGTTACGCCGACCGATTACGCGCTCGATCCGGTCGAGGGCGAACTGGTGCAGGCCAGCGCCAGCATGCTGTCGTTGCGCCGCACCGACGAGCGGGCTGGCACCGTGATCGTGCATTTCCCGCGCATTGGCTATCAATTGAAAAAAATCGCAGTCTGACAACACAGGAGACAACATGAAAAATTTTGCCAATAGGGTCGCCGTCATCACCGGTGGTGGAAGTGGGTTCGGTCGTGAATTTGCCTTGATCGGCGCACGTCTGGGCATGAAACTGGTGCTGGCCGACGTGCAGCAGGATGCACTCGACCGCGTCAAGGCCGAAGTCGAGGCGCTCGGCGCCGAGGTGCTGGCGATGCACTGCGATGTGCGCCATGCCAATGAAGTGCAGGCGCTGGCCGATGCCACGATGACGAAATTCGGCGCGGTTCATCTGCTGTTCAACAATGCCGGCGTCGGTTCGGGCGGCCTGATCTGGGAAAACACCCAGGCCGACTGGGAATGGGTGCTGGGCGTGAACCTGTGGGGCGTGATCCATGGCGTGCGCATTTTTACGCCGCTGATGCTGGCCTGCGCCAAGACCGATCCGGCCTACGAAGGTCACATCGTCAATACGGCCTCGATGGCCGGTTTGCTCAATGCGCCAACGATGGGCGTCTACAACGTCTCCAAGCATGCGGTGGTATCGCTGTCCGAATCGCTGTATCAGGATTTGCGCCTGGTCGAAGCGCCGATCAGCGCGTCGGTGCTGTGCCCGTATTTCGTCCCGACCGGGATTTCGCAGTCGCACCGCAATCGCCCTGATGACGTTGCCAACGCGTCGCGTCCGACCACCAGCCAGCTGGCGGCGCAGGCGATGTCGGACAAGGCCGTCAGTTCCGGCAAGGTGACCGCCGCCGAAGTCGGGCAAATGACCTTTGATGCGATCGGGCGCGACCAGTTTTATGTGTTCTCGCATCCGAACGCGCTGGGCCACGTGCAAAAGCGCATGGAGGAAATCGTCACGCAAACCAATCCGGGCGATCCATATGCCGGCGCCGAGCATGTGCGCGAGATGTTGCAAGCCAAACTGAAAGCCAATCCATAACCGGAGGCAAAGCATGACAGCTGCAATCGAAAGCGGGCAGTTCGCAACACTGCCCAATGGCACCCGCCTGCATTTCGCCAGCGCCGGCAAGCCCGGTGCGCCATTGATCCTGTTCGTCCACGGCTTCCCGGAGTTCTGGGCCGAGTGGGAGGCGCAGTTGCAGGAGTTCGGCACCACCCACTATGCGGTGGCGCCGGATCTGCGCGGCTTCAATTTATCCGACATGCCGGCTGATCTGGGTGCCTACAAGGCGCGCCACATCGTCGACGACCTGCGTTTGCTGGCAGCCCAGCTCGGTTACGACCGCTTTGTGCTGGTGGCGCACGACTGGGGCGGTGCGATTGCGTGGAACCTGGCGATTGCGCTGCCGCAGTTGCTGCATCAGCTGATCATCATTAATTCGCCGCATCCGTACCTGTTCATGCAGGCACTGGCGAACGATCCGGCCCAGCAGGCCTCGAGCCAGTACATGAACTGGCTGCGCGCCGAGGGCGCCGAGGCGGCGCTGGAGAAGGATGACTTTGCCCTGCTGGACGGTTTTTTCAATGGCATGGGGCAGCCGGAAGCGCCGTGGTTCACCGAGGCGGTGCGGCAGCGCTACCACGCGTGCTGGCGGCACGGCATCACCGGTGGCTTGAACTACTACCGTGCCTCGCCGTTGCATCCGGCCACCGAAGGCCATCCTGGTCCGACGGCGCTGCAACTCGACCCGGCGGCATTTCGCGTGACGGTGCCGACACGGGTGATCTGGGGCGAAGCGGATATGGCGTTGCCGAAATCCCTCCTCGATGGCCTCGACGGCTTCATCGACGATCTGCAAATCGAACGCGTGGCAGCCGGTTCGCACTGGATCGTGCATGAACAGCCGGCGCTGGTGAATGGCTTTTTACGAAAGTTTATCGGTTAAGCTTGCAGGGCTTGTTATGATGCTAAATTGCATCATTTCCATTTCCCCGGGGTAGGGTCGGTCAATGTTAAAAAAAATCGGTGTCGGACAGCTGCGTTCAGGAATGTATATCCAGGAGCTCTGCGGTTCCTGGCTTGACACGCCATTCTGGAAAAAATCGTTCATGCTCGACG
Organism: Actimicrobium sp. GrIS 1.19; assembly: GCF_035984655.1. Taxonomy (NCBI): domain Bacteria; kingdom Pseudomonadati; phylum Pseudomonadota; class Betaproteobacteria; order Burkholderiales; family Oxalobacteraceae; genus Actimicrobium; species Actimicrobium sp. GrIS 1.19. Next base: position 19,138 of record NZ_JAXCHT010000012.1, read on the forward strand.
ATAAGCCGACCCTCGACAAGATCTTGAAAAGCAATATCGAAGAGGTGGTCATCGACACCAACCGCGGCCTTGATGTCGAAGCCGAGCCCGTCGAGGACGCCCCAGCGGAAGAGGAGCCCGCCGCCAGCGTTGCTGCGCCGCTGGTCGCAGCGCCGCCGCAACGCAAGGTGCGCGTGGTGCTGTCATCGATTGCACCGGTTTCCATGGAAGAGGAAATCGGACGGGCCGCCAAGATCGTCGACCACTCCCGGCAAGCAGTCGAAAGCATGTTTCACGAAGCGCGCATGGGCAATGCGATCGATTCCGAAAAGGTGGTCGCGCTGGTGGATGAAATCGCCTCGTCGGTGATGCGTAATCCTGGCGCATTGATTGGGCTGGCGCGCCTGAAGACCGCCGACGATTACACCTATATGCACTCGGTCGCGGTGTGCGCGCTGATGATTGCGCTGGCCGGGCAGCTCAAGCTCGGTGAGGACGCCACCCGCGAGGCCGGTCTGGCCGGACTGTTGCACGACATCGGCAAGATGGCGGTGGAGCCTGACATTCTCAACAAGCCGGGCAAGCTGACCGATGCCGAATTCATCGCGGTGAAAGAGCACCCCGCCGCCGGACACAAGATATTGCTGGCCACGGCCGGCATCAGCGAAATCGCGCTGGATGTGTGCCTGCATCACCATGAAAAAATGGATGGCAGCGGCTATCCCCATCGCCTGGCCGGTGAGCAGATCAGCCTGCATGCCCGCATGGGTGCGGTCTGCGATGTGTACGACGCGATCACCTCGAACCGTCCCTACAAGCAAGGCTGGTGTCCAGCTGAATCGTTGCGCCGCATGGCCGAATGGAGCCACAGCCATTTTGACGACGTGGTGTTCCAGGCCTTTGTCCGCAGCATCGGTATTTTCCCGGTCGGCACCCTGGTGTTGCTGGCATCGGGCAAGCTCGGCGTGGTGGTGGAGCAACAAATCGGCAAGTCGCTGTTGTCGCCAAAAGTGCGGGTGTTCTTTTCGACCAAATCCGCCACTTACATCAAGCCGGAACTGATCGACCTTGCCGGGCCTGGCATCCGTGACAAGATTGTCTCGCGCGAAGATGCGGCGAAATGGCATCTCAAGGATGTCGACAGTTACTGGATCGGCGATGCCCTCACACCCGGCTGAGGTCGCGCTGCGGATCGACGACTGGGACGCATTGCGCGAGGCCGCGCGCGCCGTGCGTACTGCAGTGTTCGTCGTCGAACAGCAAATTCCGCTCGAACTGGAACAGGATGCGATGGATGCGCTGTGCCTGCACGCGGTCGCGTTCGACCCGCATGGCACGCCGGTCGGCACGGGACGTTTGCTGCCGGACGGTCATATCGGTCGCATGGCGGTGCTCAGGACAGGGCGCGGACAGGGCCTCGGCGGCGTGATTTTATTGGCGCTGATTGAGGCGGCGCGCCAGCGTGGCGATACCGAAGTGGTGCTCAATGCGCAGCAAAGCGCTGAACCTTTTTATCTGCGGCACGGCTTTGTGCGCGATGGTGAGCTGTTCGTCGAGGCCGGCATTGTGCACGTGTGCATGCGCCGACTGCTATAAGCGGCGGCATCAAGAGACGGGCGCCGGCACTGCCGTTGCCATTGGAACGCTGCTGGCGTTTGCCACAGGGAAGTGCGCCGGATGCGCCACCGGATTGGCATGGGGTGGGTTCTGCGCGTCGACTTGCGGGAAGAATCCCGCCATGAACGGATAATGCGCAGGCATGCCAAATGGCACCACCCCTGGGTGATAAAACACACCGCCCGGGTAATACACCACGGTATTCGGCGGGACGAAATAATGCCCGTAGACCGGCTGATAGCTTGAACTGCCCGGCGCCGCGCAATACCCGATCGCGCCGCCGAAAACCAGACCGAGCGGCCCCAGCAACAAGCCGCCCAGCAGCGCGCCGAGTGCTGCGCCTTTCCATCCGCGCCCACTGGGTGCACGGTGGTGCTGCACATGCACCGTGCGGTCGGTCATGTGCTCACAATGCGCTTGGACCGTGTTCTGGCCGGCTTGGCTTAGCCTGCCGACGCGTTTCGCGCTCTCTCCAAAATCCGGAGGTGATGCCAGGTCGACGAGGCTTTTGGCGTGATATGCGCGGCTTGATGTCTCAACGGGCGTATGCGCTCGGGGATTCCAAAAGCCGTTCAGCCGCTCACTCAAGGTGATCCGGCTTGCGCTGTTCATGTCCCGACTGCTGTGTGAACTGCTTCCCATTTTTCAACCCGATTCAGGCTGCCCCGGATCGTCGCCGGTGCAAAAAATTGTCCTGCCGATGAGTCGTGAATGGCGACCGGTTGGTTCCGTATCCGCAGCGCGTTGCTGGATGCGGCTGGCATCGGCTACAGGGGTGGCAGCCGGATCAATGTTCCGAGCAGGTCATGGCGATCGACCTTGTAGGTCGCCGGATCGGTCATCACCCAGTCGGGATTGTTGCGGTTGAGGATGGCAGACACCAGCACGTCATGCGCCATCTTGCGCCGATCGATGGTGGCGGCGCTGGCCTGGCGCGCCGAGGTACTCAGGGCGCGCACGTTGTTGGTGGCTGCGATGTTGCGGTTCGCGGGAGGCAGTGGCTCGACCGTTTCCAGCTCGGCCAGCAGCGCGGCGATGTTCTGCTCAAGACTTGCCATGGCGCGCCGTTGCAGATCACGCACCCGCATCGCGGTGTCGGGGTCGCGGGTGAGTCCATCAAGGTTATCCGGATCAAAACGGATGGCGCTCAGCTCGGATTCAGTCGGCAGGGAGAGGGGATGGTGTGGCATCGTGATCGGCTCCGGGGCATCTGCAAGTGGGTTGCGTTGCGTGGTCGGATGGTTCCGTTGCAGGATGTCGGCGCGGCCGGGCCCCTCTCAGCGCACGGTGCGCTCGCTCAGCGTCGCATTGCCATCCGCATCGAGCCGGACGATGCTCGACGCTCGGGTGCCGTAGTCGGGAGTCTCGATGCACACCGCCGACAATACCCGTTCCAGCTCGATCGGCACACCGGTTTTCGGCAAGCGGCAATCGGAGGCCTGGCGCGTGTCGGTCAGCATTTCAAAGAAGGCTTCGTCGGAGGCGCCCTGGCACAGCAGACTGGCGAAGTCCGCCTTGGCCCGCACCACCTTCGGCCAGGGTGCATCGAGCTCGGCGTTCGACAAGCCGTAGATGCCGGGCGCGATCGGACGGCCGTTGCGCAGATTGTCGCGCGCTCGGTTGGAAAACCAGATCAGTTCATTGCGGTCGCCGACCAGCAGATTGAAACCATTGAAGTGGTCGGGCCGGGTATTGAGCGCGGCGACATACGCGCTCGGCGACTGCCTTCCGGTGAGGAAGTCGCTGACCAGCCGGCCGCGCGACTGTACGTCGGTGCGACGCTCCTGCGGTGCGCGGATATTCGTGATGGCGGCAAAGCGGCCATCGTGCGTGACGCCCATCCAGCTGCCACCGGCTTGCAGATCGCGACCCGCATACACCTGCGGGAAGTCGCGCCACCATTGCGCCGGGGCGCTGGGGCGGTCAAAAAATTCATCGCGGTTGCCAGCGGCGATCAGCGGCATGCCCGGCACCACCTGCCATGCGAATACGATCAGGCACATGGCGTCAGCTCCGAGAAGTATTCGACATGACGCTCGCCTTGTGCCAGCGCAGTCAAACCATGTTCGGCGGCGGCCTGCGCAATCACCCGGTCGAAACCGGGCGGCACCGCCGGGTAGATTTCCATCCACGTCTGCACGCCATCGCTTTGGTCGACGCGGCGTTTGCGCTGCGGCACGATATCGTAGGCAGCCGCCAGCTGCTGCTGAAGCTGCGTCACGCGCTGCAGCGCCAGGGCCGCATCGCCGGCCTGGATCGTGTAATAAATGTAGAGGTCCATGCCCGGCTCAGACCGTGTCGGGCAGCGCGTACGGCAGTGCTGCGAAGGTGAGGATCGGGCCGCCGGCGCCCAGATGGATGGTGTCGTTGTCGATTGCTGCCGTTTTGATTTCGACCAGGCAGTGGGCCTTGCCATCGCTGCCCGCTGCGGCGTTGACGATCATGCCGCACGGCTGCTCCGGGTCGGCGGCGGCGAACACTTCCATGCCGGCCGTCACGTCCGGAGCCATCACGGTGGCCGGCAACATGCGCCGCTTGAGCTTGCCGAGATACTGGCTGCGCGCGACGATTTCCTGGCCGGGATAGCAACCCTTCTTGAAGTTGACGCCGCCGATGGCTTCCAGATTGACCATCTGCGGGACAAATTTTTCCTGCGTCGCCAGCGTGATGTGCGGCACCGCTGCGATGATCTCGGTCAGCCGCCAGTGTGCGGCCCCGACCAGCGCCAGGCCGGCTTGCTGCAGGATCGGCCAGGCCGCCTGCGCCAGTTCCGGCGTGGTGATCCACTGATAGCGCGGCAGGGCGGCGGCATCGGCAAGTCGTATCAAGGTGCCATGGTCATTACTGAGTGCGGCGTAGGGCAGGGCCGGCAGGACTGGAAACCACTGCAGCAGGGCCTGCGCTGCGGCCGCGCCGCCCAACCCGATCAACGCGTGGCTGTCGGTGATGTCGGCGAGTTTGACTTTGGCGCGCAGCACAAACATCTGCAAGCGTTTCTGGATCGCCGGCTGCAGTTCGCGCGCCAGTTCCAGCACGATGTTGTCGGCGCTGCGCCACATCAGAAACGACGCCAGCAGACGGCCCTTCGGGGTGCAGTAGCCTGCCAGGCGCGCAGCGGCGGGGCCCAGGTGTTCCACATCGATGGTCAACTGGTTGTGCAGGAAATTGGCGGCGTCGTCGCCGCTGAAGGCGATCAGGCCCAGATCGGTCAGCGCGCCGAAAAAAGCCGTGTCGGCGGCAACCGGTGCGGCATGGGTTGCGCCGGATTGTTCAGTAAAATCGTGCCAGTCAGCCATGTGTCGGTCGATAAAGTGAGATGGAGAGTCGGTTAAACGTTTATCATTATTGGCTGATTATAGATGCGTGAAACAGATCGCGTCGGAACCCACCGAATTGATGACCGTGCTGACCAAATTTTTCCTGATCCTGCTTGCCGCGGCCCTGCTCGCACTCGGTGCCTTTGCGTTCTGGGCACAGCAGCCGGTGCTCGCGCCGGGCGCTGCCGCGATCGACTTTTCCATCAAGGCCGGCAGCGGCGTGCGCAGTGCGGCGCAGCAAATTGCCAGCGAAAATATCCCGGTCAATCCCTTGCTGCTGGAAGCGCTGGCCCGAGCGACTGGCAAGAGCGCGCGCCTGAAGGCCGGCAACTACGAGCTCAAGCCGGGTACCACGCCGCTGCGTCTGATCAACCAGCTGGTGCGCGGCGAATTTGCCCAGGAGTCGCTGTCGATCATCGAGGGCTGGACCTTCCGCCAGATGCGCGACGCGATTGCGCTGCATCCGGCGCTCAAGCACGACACCGCGCTGCTGTCGGACACCGAACTGCTGGCACGCATCACGCCCGATTACAAGGTGCCGGAAGGCCTGTTCTTTCCCGATACGTATCTGTTTGCCAAGGGCAGCAGCGACTTGCAGATTTACCGCCAGGCGCATGCCACGCTGCTCAAGCGCCTCAACGCGGCCTGGGAGCAGCGCGACCTGTCGCTACCCTACAAGACGGCCTACGAGGCGCTGACGATGGCGTCGATTATCGAAAAGGAAACCGGCCAGAAAGCCGAGCGCCGCATGATCGCCGGCGTCTTCATCAATCGCCTCAAGACCGGCATGCTGCTGCAAACCGATCCCACCGTGATCTACGGCATGGGCAGCAAATACCAGGGCGTCATTCGCAAGAGCGATCTGCTGACCGACACGCCGTTCAACACTTACACGCGGGCCGGCTTGCCGCCGACGCCGATCGCATTGCCGGGCAACGCGGCGCTGACGGCGGCGTTACGTCCCGAGACTACCGACGCGTTGTACTTCGTGGCGCGCGGCGATGGCAGCAGCGTGTTTTCGACCAACCTGCCCGAGCACAATCGGGCGGTCAACAAATACCAGCGATGAATCCAGCGACGACACCAGCGACGACCTCAGCGACGACCTCAGCGACGACCCAGCCCACGCGCGACGCCAGATTCATTACGTTCGAAGGCATCGACGGCGCCGGCAAGTCGAGTCATATCGACTTTGTCGCCAGTCTGCTGACTGCACGCGGCGTGCAGGTTGTGACGACCCGCGAACCCGGCGGCACGGCGCTGGGCGAGCAGTTGCGCACCCTGCTGCTGCATCAGGCCATGCACCTCGACACCGAGGCGCTGCTGATGTTTGCCAGCCGTCGCGAACATCTGGCGCAGGTCATCGAACCGGCACTGGCGCGCGGCGACTGGGTGATTTCCGACCGGTTCACCGACGCCACCTTTGCGTACCAGGGTGGCGGCCGGCATCTGTCGATCGACCGGCTGGCACAGCTCGAAGCCTGGGTGCATCCGCATCTGCAACCGGACCTGACGTTGCTGTTCGATGTGCCGCTGGCGGTGGCGCGCGCGCGTCTCGACAATAATGGCCAGCTCGACAAGTTCGAGCAGGAGCAGAGCACTTTTTTTGCCGATGTGCGCAATGAATACCTGCGCCGCGCGGCGCAATTTCCGCAGCGCTTCCGGATCATCGACTCGACCCGGCCGATGGATGAAGTACGGCGCCAACTGACCACGATTGTCGGCGCCGAATGAAAGCCGCCGACGCCGCCGCTGCCGCCGTGCCGATGACCACCGCGATCTATCCGTGGCATGACGCCGCTTGGCAGCAGTTGCATGCGCTGCGGGCGCGCCTGCCGCATGCGATTCTGTTTCATGGCAATGCCGGCATTGGCAAGACCGCCTTTGCCGAAGCCTTCGCGCAGTCATTGCTGTGCGAGACGCCGCTGGCCGACGGACGCGCCTGTGGCACCTGTCTGTCGTGCGGCTGGTTCGTCCAGTACAGCCATCCGGATTACCGCCGCGTGCGCCCCGAAATGCTGGACGACGCTGGCAGCGACGACGAAGACGCCGAACCAAAGAAAACCGCCAAGGCCAGCAAGACACCCTCGAAGGAAATCCGCATCGAGCAGATTCGGGCGCTTTCCGACTTCATGAATCTGTCGACGCACCGCAATGGCAATCGGGTGGTGTTGCTGTATCCCGCCGAAGCACTGAACACGCCATCGGCCAATGCCCTGCTCAAGACGCTCGAAGAACCGCCGCCGCACACCGTATTCCTGCTGGTGTCGAACGGCATCGACCGGCTGCTGCCAACGATCCTGTCGCGCTGTCGCCAATTTGCCTTGCCGATGCCGTCGACCGACGTGGCGCTGGCATGGCTGGCGGCGCAACAGGTCAAGGATGCCGACGCCTGGCTGGCCGAGCAAGGAGGCGCGCCGTTGAGTGCGCTCGACCACGCGCAACGCAATTCGCGTGAGTTGCAGGATGAATTACTGTCGATGCTGGCGCAGCCTTCGATCGAAGGCGCCTTGAAGAGCGCAGAAAAATTGCAGAAAACCGCTGCCGCCGACCTGGTGTTGTGGCTGCAACGCTGGCTGCATGACATCTGTAGCTTCAAGCTGTCGGGCAAACTCCGGTACTATCCACGCTATCGAAAAGAGCTGGCGGCGCTGGCCGGACGGGTTGCCATCGCGGATCTGCTGGGCGCGATCAAGCAACTCGGCGAACGGCGCGCGATTGCCGACCATCCGTTGTCTGCCAAGCTGTTCATCGAAGACATGCTGCTGGATTATTCGACCCTTTTTTCATAGGACCCATTCGTCATGGCAGAACTCCCTCCCGTCGTCACAAGGCCATCGGTCCTTTCCCTGGCCATCAAGGAAAAGTCCGCGCTGTATGCGGCCTACATGCCGTTCCTGACCAATGGCGGCATCTTTGTGCCGACCAACAAGGCCTACCGGATCGGCGATGAAATCTATCTGATCCTCAGCCTGATGGACGACCCGAGCAAATATCCGATCGCCGGCAAGGTGGCATGGATCACGCCGGCCGGCGCCAACAACAACAAGGCGCAGGGCATTGGCGTGCATTTGCCGGGCGACGAGAGCGGCGTGCGGGTGCGTTTGCGCATTGAAGAACTGTTAGGTGCCGCGCTGGGCTCATCGCGCGCCACCCACACGCTGTAACGTCGCCGCATGTCCATGCACCATCGCCTTGCCCGCGCCGACGACCTGCCAGCCATCGTCGCGATTTACAACAGCACGGTCGCTTCGCGTGAAGTCACTGCCGACACCGAGCCGGTGTCGGTCGAGTCGCGGCGCGCCTGGTTTGCTGAACACAACCCCGAGCGTCGCCCGCTGTGGGTGGTGGACGGGCCCGACGGCGCGCTGCTCGGCTGGCTGTCGTATTCGAATTTTTATGGCCGCCCGGCATATTCGGGCACGGCGGAGCTGTCGATCTATATCGGCGTCGGCGCACGCGGCAAGGGACTTGGGCGGTATTTGCTGACCGAAGCCATTGCCTTCGCACCGCAGATTGGCGTGCACACGCTGCTCGGTTTTATCTTTGGCCACAACCAGCCCAGCCTGAATCTGTTCGACGCCTTCGGCTTTACCCGCTGGGCCGAGATGCCGCGTGTCGCCACGCTGGACGGCATCGAGCGCGACCTGATCATCGTTGGCAAACGGGTAGACTGACCACCTCATGTTCATTGACTCGCACTGTCACATCAACTTCCCCGAACTGGCCGCGCGGCTACCGGAAATTTTCGGCAAGATGGCCGAGAACAAGGTTACCCACGCGCTGTGCGTCTCGGTCGACCTGCCGGATTTCCCGCAGGTGCTGGCCATGGCCGAGCAGCATCCGCATATCTACGCATCGGTGGGTGTGCACCCGGATTATGTCGACACGCCGGAACCGAGTGTCGAGCAGCTGATTGCGCTGTCGCAGCATCCGAAGATCGTCGCGATCGGCGAGACCGGGCTGGATTATTTCCGCCTTGAGGGCAATCTCGACTGGCAGCGCGAACGGTTTCGCGTCCACATTCGCGCCTCGCGTGCGACCGGCAAGCCACTGATCATCCACACCCGCGCGGCCTCCGAGGACACCATCCGCATCATGCAGGAGGAGGGTGCCGGCACCGACGCCGGTGGCGCGGGCGGCGTGATGCACTGCTTTACCGAATCGCTGGCGGTGGCGCAGGCTGCCATTGCGATGGGGTTCTACATTTCCTTTTCCGGCATCGTCACTTTCAAGAGTGCCAGGGAGCTGCAAGCCGTCGCACTGGCGGTGCCGCTCCAAAACATGCTCATCGAAACCGATTCGCCGTATCTGGCGCCGGTGCCGCATCGCGGCAAAATTAACGAACCGGGCCTGGTGCGGCATGTGGCCGAATACATCGCCAGCCTGAAAGGCGTGCCGGTCGCGCAAGTGGCACATCAGACCACCGACAATTTTTTCAAGCTGTTCAAGATTGCCCGATGAAACCGTTGCGACGACACCTGCTGCTGGGATTGCTGGCGTTGACCTTGCCGCTGCTGGCGACGGCAGGTTCGTACGACGAGTTTTTTTATTCGGTGCGCAACGACAATCCCTACAAGATCAACCAGCTGCTGCAACGCGGTTTCGATCCGAACACAGTCGATCCGGAACGCGGTGAAACCGGCCTGATGATTGCCTTGCGCGAAGAAAAATTGCGCGCCGCCGAGGCGCTGTTGAAAGCCCCGGCTCTGGATGTCGAAGTCAAGGCGCGCAACGGTGATACCACGCTGATGATTGCGGCCTTCATGCGCAATACCGCTGCAGTGCAGGCGCTGCTGGAGCGCAAGGCCGAAGTCAATCGTCCCGGCTGGACCGCGCTGCATTACGCCGCCACCGCAGGCGCCAACGAGATCGTGCAGTTGCTGCTCGATCACTACGCCTACATCGATGCCGAGTCACCCAACAAGACCACGCCGCTGATGATGGCGGCGCGTGGCGGGCATATTCTGACCGTCAAGCTGCTGCTCGACGAAGGCGCCGACGCTTCGCTGAAAAACGACCAGGGCCTGAGCGCAATCGACCTGGCCAAGAAATTCGACCATGCCGATATCGCCGATGGCCTGACCGCGCGGCTGCAAAAAGCCGGCAAGCTGTAGCGCGTCACCCGCGCAATATCGACAGCGCGACGGCCTCGGCGACCTTGATGCCATCCACCGCCGCGGACAAGATCCCGCCTGCGTAACCGGCGCCTTCACCGGCCGGAAACAACCCGACCGTATTCAGGCTCTGGCAGTCATCGTTGCGCGTGATGCGGATCGGCGACGAGGTGCGCGTCTCAACCCCGGTGAGGACCGCATCCTGCATCGCAAAGCCGCGGATCTGCTTGTCGAATTCGGGCAGCGATTCGCGGATGGCGGCGATGGCATAGTCCGGCAGTGCGCTGTTGAGATCACACATCGTCACACCTGGTGTGTACGACGGCATCACCGCACCCAGCGCGGTCGATGGCCGGTCTGCAATGAAGTCGCCAACCAGCTGGCCGGGGGCGTTGTAATTGCTGCCGCCGAGCAGATACGCCTGTGATTCCCAATGCCGCTGAAATTCCATGCCGGCCAGCGGATCACCCGGGTAGTCGGCCGGCGTAATGCCGACCACGATGCCACTGTTGGCGTTGCGCTCATTGCGCGAGTACTGGCTCATGCCATTGGTGACCACCCGGCCCGGTTCGGAGGCGGCGGCCACCACGGTGCCGCCGGGGCACATGCAAAAGCTGTACACGGAACGTCCGTTGGAGGCGTGATGCACCAGCTTGTAATCGGCCGCGCCCAGCACCGGATGGCCGGCATTCGGTCCGAGCCGGCTGCGATCGATGACCGATTGCGGATGTTCAATCCGGAAGCCCACCGAAAACGGTTTGGCTTCGATATGCACGCCACGCCGGTGCAGCATCTCGAAGGTGTCGCGCGCGCTGTGACCGATGGCCAGCACCACGTGATCGCTCAACAGTTCAGTGCCATCGGCCAGCCTCACGCCGCGAATCTTGCCGTGCTCGATCAGCACATCGTCGACCCTGCTTTCAAAACGGAACTCGCCGCCGAGACCTTCGATGGTGGCGCGCATCTGCTCAACCATCTTGACCAGCCGGAAGGTCCCGATATGCGGCTTGCTGACGTACACGATTTCCGGCGGCGCACCGGCCTTGACGAATTCCATCAATACCTTGCGGCCGTAATGTTTCGGGTCCTTGATCTGGCTGTACAGTTTGCCGTCGGAAAAGGTGCCGGCGCCGCCTTCGCCAAACTGCACATTCGATTCCGGATGCAGTTCACGTTTGCGCCACAGGCCGAAGGTATCCTTGGTCCGTTCGCGCACCGACTTGCCGCGCTCGAGAATGATGGGGCGAAAGCCCATCTGCGCCAGAATCAGTCCGGCAAACAGGCCGCACGGACCAGTGCCGATCACCAGCGGACGTTGCGCCAGTTGCGCTGGCGCCTGCGCGACGAAGCGATACGCGGTGTCGGGAGTCGGCATGACCAGCCGGTTGCCGCCGACGCGCTGCAAAACCTCGTCTTCATCGGCCACCTCGACATCGAGCGAGTAGATCATCAGCACCGCATTTTTTTTGCGGGCATCGTAGCTGCGCTTGAAAATGGTCAGGCCGAGCAGTCGATCGGCGTCGATGGCCAGGCGGCCGAGGATAGCGGCGCGCAATTCGTCGTCCGAGTGGTCCAGCGCAAGTTGAATATCTGTCAGTCGCAGCATGAATGTTTTCTTGGTAATCCGGGTGGATTGCGGGCAGGGCGGGAAGGGCCGCATTTTACCGCAACAGCGCCGATCGGCCGCGCGGTAAATTCTACCGACGTCGTGTAGATTTTTCCGCAAAACGCGGCGCTCGGGCACGTCAAGGGTGAAGAAACCGATGGCATATGGTTTGCATGGACAGCGGGACGTACCCAACTACGATGGAGAGAATATGGAAAACCGGCAAATAGTTTCAACCCTGAATGACCTGATTCAGACTTGCAAGGATGGCGAAGAAGGTTTTCGCGACTGCGCGGATGACGCCTCCAACCCGCAACTCAAGACCCTGTTTTCGGATCGCGCACAAAGTTGCGCAAGTGCCATGCGTGAACTGCAGGATCTGGTGCGTTCTTATGGTGGCAAGCCGGAAACCGGCAGCAGCCTGAGCGGCGCGCTGCACCGGCGCTGGGTTGACATCAAGGCGGCGGTGTTTGGCAAGGACGATGAAACCGTGCTCGTCGAGTGCGAACGCGGCGAGGACATCGCGGTGCGCAGTTATCGCGAGGCGCTGGAACAGGACCTGCCGCCGGCGGTACGGACCGTGATCGAACGGCAGTACCAGGGCGCGCGCCAGAATCACGACCAGATCAAGCGCATGCGCGATCAGGCGCACTCCACCAGCGGAACCTGACCAGCAACCGCGCAAGGGACGCGCTGGAACGCATCACGCTGGCCCCCGTGCATCGCGGCGACGCCATGCGCGGGGGCCACGTCCGGATCGCCTGTTACAGCCAGTATTCGAACAGTCGCGCGGCAAATTCCTTGAGCCGGTTCTTGATCGGGCGGTTATCCCAGGCGTCGCGTGTAATTTCGGTCGAATCGCGCAAGTCTTCCGCAAACGCACTTTCCATGTTGGCGCCAAAGGTGTCGCCAATAACGATGACATTGACTTCGTTGTTATGCAGGAAGCTGCGGGTATCCAGATTGGTCGAGCCAACCGTGGACCAGACGCCGTCGATGACCGCGGTTTTTGCATGCAGCACCGAGACCTTGAGCTGGTAAATCTTCACGCCGGCGGCCAACAGGTCGGTATAGAACGATTGGCCGGCGTGCTGCACCAGTCCGCTGTCGGTGACCCCGGAGAGCACCAGCTTGACGTCGACCCCGCGCGCAGCGGCGGCTTTCAATGCGTTGACGATTTGTACGTCCGGCACAAAGTAGGCCGATGTCACATGAATCGAGCGCGATGCCTGCTGCATTGACAACACGTACGCCTTGTAAATTTCATGATCGGTGTCCGGGCCACTGGCGAGCACACGCACCAACCGGTCGCCTGCAACGACTGGCGCCGGAAAGTAGTCCCGGTCCGCCATGGGCTCCGAGGTTTGACTGTCCCAGCCAGAGATGAAGATCGCCTGCAGCGCCGCGACTGCCGGCCCTTCGATTTGAAGATGGGTATCGCGCCAGCCGGTGTCGCTGCTGCTGCGTTGTTTCGAGCGAAACAGCGAACCGCGCGAGTAGGTTTCGCTGATATTCACGCCGCCGGTAAATCCGACCTTGCCATCGACGACCAGAATCTTGCGGTGGTCGCGGCTGTTGATCTCCCAGTGGCCGACGCGATTGAGCGGGTTGATCGGATTGAACGCCAGCAGATTGATGCCAGCCGCTTTCATCTTGTCAAAAAATAGCTGTGGCGTGGACAAGGTGCCGACGCTGTCATACAAAATATTGATCGTGACGCCAGAGCGCTGCTTGGCCATCAGCAGATCGGCAAAGCGCAGACCGACTTCGTCCTGGTCGAAAATGTAGGTTTCCAGATTGATGTTGTCCTTGGCTGCACTGATGGCCGCCATCATTGCTGCCATCGTTTGCGGGCCGTCATACAGCAGCGTGACGCGGTTGCCGGCAATGAGCGGCGTCCCGGTGGCGGCCTCTTCGATCGCAGCGCGCGCATTGAGATCAATGCTGGATTTGTTCAATCGCTTGTCCAGCATCGCCCTGACCTTGGCTTGCGACAGCTGCGGACCGCGGCCGGGCTGTACGGTCGCAACAGGCTTCGCATCCAGCGATGCATCGAGATACTGCACGTTGGGAAGGCTGGCGCAGGCGGACAAATTAAGTGTCGCCATCAGCACCAAAAGCGCGGGCAGATTGCGAGAGAGCAGTTGAAGTCGGACCATGTTTGTCAATTTCCTTGATGAGTTGGGCACGCACGCCGGGCAGAGTGTAGCCGCGTTTGCGTTTTCGATTCTGTTCGGTCGGACACCGACTGCGCCACAAAACCTGTCTGCTCGACCTTTTGATTCCGACCACTCCACCGATAATCGGACGGCGCCCACTTCTCAGGAACCTGCCATGCTGACCGAACGCGAAATCGAAAGCTGCTATCTCGGACAATTCATCCCGCTCCACTACCACCACAACATGCTGATGGATCAGAACCGCATGAAGAATTTCAAGGCAGCGATTGATCATGTGGTATTCCCCGGCGCGAAGGTGCTGGAGCTGGGTGGTGGCACCGGCGTACTGTCGTTTTTTGCCGCAGCCCACGCCGACAAGGTCTGGTGCGTCGAATACAACCCGGACATGGTGGCCGAGGCGCGTCGCCTGCTGGCGATGAACGCCAATGGGGATCGGGTCGAGGTGGTGCATGCTGACGCGTTCGAGTACCTGCCGCCGGAGCCGGTCGATGTCGTCATCTGCGAAATGATTCATGTCGGCATGCTGCGCGAAAAACAGGTCGAGGTGATCGCGTCGTTCAAGCAGCGCTATCTGGCCAAATTCGGCGGTACGCTGCCAGTATTTATTCCGGACGCCATCATCATGGCGGTGCAGCCGCTGCAGCAGCAGTATGCCTTCGAGGGCTTCAATGCCCCGATCGTGCAGTTCCAGCCGCTCTCGCCAGTCGCCGACGGCACGCTTGAGATGGCCGCGCCAGCGGTCTATAGCGTGCTCGATTTTCAGGCTGCGGTGGACCCGTTGATCCGCTGGAGCGGCAGTTTCACGATGGCGCATAGCGGCACCGTGACGTCGCTGCGGTTCATCACCAAGAATGTGCTGGCGGTGCTGATGCAACAACAGACCACCATCGACTGGCTCAACAATCACATGGTGCTGCCGCTGGCGGAACCCGTGCAGGTCGTTGCGGGAGAGATGCTGCACGTGGCATTTTCCTACCGGGCGGGTGGTTCGATCCCGTCACTGCAGGCGACCATGACGGCGCGCCTGACGGTGCCGCTGGAGCGCTTGCCGGCACTGGCCTGACCTGTCGCGCGCGCAGTCGCGGCGGCGTTAAAAGGCGTACTGCGCCCGCATCGTGAAGGTTTGTCCATGCTCGGCGTACAGCGACCCGGCCAGGAACGCGGCTTCAATGGTCATCGCGCGGCCGCCGGCCATCGGCAGGCTGCTGAAAATCGCCGGGCCGATGCGGTGTGACTGCTCCGAACGCGGCGCCCAATGGTCCCACTTGCCGAGTTCGCCAAAGCCCTGCAGGCCGAACGCAAACGCGGGCCGCCAGCGATGCTTGATCTGCCACTGATAGACGGCCTGCATCGGACTGGCGACCGTGGTGCGGTAACTGCGCGTGAAAAATATATTGGCATTGAACTGCGTGCGGCCCAGTTCGGTCTGCAATACCGGGCCGAATTCGAGTTCATAGCTGTGTGCATTGCCAAAATAGGCGGAGGCAGCGCGTGGCGCACCGTCGTAATACTTCTTGATATTGGTATGCAGCGCCAGATCGAACGGATATTGCCCCTGCGTGAGCAAATAATCGTTCTGCCAGAGCAAACCGTCACTGCGCGTGCCGCTGTCGGCCAAATGCAGCCAGGAGAGCGTCAGCTCGGTGTACCAGCGACTGGTCACGCCGTATCCGAAACCGATCTCGGGCGCAAAGACGGCCGGATATTCCGGGCTCTTGAACGACCAGAATTTGAAATCGATGGTGGCTTCACCGGCCTTGTCGTAGGTCGAGACGAGGTAATAGCCAGGTGACGCCAGAGCCGGCAAGGCAGCGCATGCCAGTAGTAAAACAAACGCAATGAATTGTTGCATGCAGGAGTCCGCGTGAACTTGAAGTGATCGGGTAATCAGCAGTTGGGGTGGGTAGCGGAAAGGCGACAGCATGTTAATTTGCTGTTTCTTTTGATGTGCTACTGGATTTTGTCGAAAGGGTACATCACCGGCGCCTGAAAAACATTCTTTTGAGAAATTATGGCGCCATCGCGGTGAAATGTGTGGCTGATTGGCACGCCACCAACATTTCAGCGACCGTCAGGATGATGCCAGCAATGTCCGCGCCAGGTTTTCAAACGCGCT
This sequence comes from Actimicrobium sp. GrIS 1.19, assembly GCF_035984655.1. Taxonomy (NCBI): domain Bacteria; kingdom Pseudomonadati; phylum Pseudomonadota; class Betaproteobacteria; order Burkholderiales; family Oxalobacteraceae; genus Actimicrobium; species Actimicrobium sp. GrIS 1.19. Next base: position 35,070 of record NZ_JAXCHT010000012.1, read on the forward strand.
GGCCGAGATGTCAGGCAGTTCCACCACTGTGGCGCTGCCATATTGCGCAAAGTTGCGTGCAATCGATTTCAGGTAGGCCGGATCATAATGCTGCACCAGCAGTTCTTCGACCAGCGGGCGCAAATCACCGCTGCGCGCCATGCAGGCCCATGCTGCAATGCGCTCCTTGCCGTACAGCGTGACCAGGCAATTGAGTTGCTCGACCAGCGTTTCCGGGTCGCTGACGAAGTGTTCGTATTCTTCCATCAGCAGTTCGACCCGATGCGCCTGCGACAAGCCGAGTGCGATACACGCCGAGGCGCGCACGCGTTCCATCAATTCCTCCGGCACACGCACGTTGCCAACCTTCTTGCTTTCGGACTCAACAAACACCGGCCGTTCGGCATCGAAGCTGCGCATGGCCTGCCACAATCGGGTCTCGAACATTTTCTGGCTCGGCTGCGGTGCGCTGGGCCAGCCGCCCAGCACCGAGCCGCGATGTTCGGCCAGTTGTTCGAGGTCCAGCACCTGCGCGCCCTGGGCGGCCAGCACCTGTAATAACCGGCTCTTGCCGCTGCCGGTGGTGCCGCAGACGACCCGGTACTGCAGCCGCTGCGCCAGCGCAGGCAGGCTGGCGTTGACATGCTGCCGGAACGCCTTGTAACCGCCATCGAGTTGCACTGCCGGCCAGCCAATCCTGGCCAGAATGTGCGCCATCGCGCCGCTGCGGTTGCCACCGCGCCAGCAATAGATCAGGGGCTTCCAGTCCTTTGGCTTGTCGTGAAAGGTGGCCTCGATGTGATGTGCGATGTTGCGGGCCACCAGCGCGGCGCCGGCTTTTTTCGCCTCGAACGCGTTGACCTGCTTGTACATCGTGCCGATGCGCACCCGTTCGGCATCATCGAGCACCGGGCAGTTGATCGCACCGGGCAGGTGGTCTTCGGCGAATTCGCCCGGACTGCGTACGTCGATGATGGTTTCGAACTCGTGCAGGCGCGGCAGCAGCTCCGGAAAGGAAATCAGTGCGGGATATTTCATCGCCTTATTTCCCCAGCAGTGGTTTCAAATGCGGCCAGACATTGTCGAGAATGATCGGATGGGCCGCCGCCGTGGGATGAATGCGGTCGGCCTGGAACAGCTGCGGTTGCGTCACCACCCCCTCCAGCAGGAACGGTACCAGCGCCACTTTGCTGTCTTTGGCCAGTGCCGGAAACAGCGCGGCAAAGCGCTTGGTGTAATCGGTGCCGTAGTTCGGCGGCAGCTGCATGCCGACCAGCAGCACGCGCGCGTTGGCCTTCTTTGCGGCGCTGACGATGTCCTGCAGGTTCTTCCTGGTTTCCGCCAGCGGCAAGCCGCGCAGGCCGTCGTTGGCGCCGAGTTCGACGATCACTACGGCCGGGTGGTTTTTCTCGAGCAGCGCCGGCAAGCGGCTCTTGCCGCCGCTGGTGGTCTCGCCGCTGATACTGGCGTTGACGATATCGAAGTTCAGGTGATTGTCCGCGAGGCGCTTTTCGAGCAGTGCGACCCAGCCATCACCGCGCCCAAGGCCGTATTCGGCCGACAGGCTGTCGCCGAGCACCAGCACTACTTTTGATGCAGAATAGGCGCTCGTCGCACCCAACGCCAGCGCCAGCAGCAACACCGCCCGCGCCCATTTCAACAACCCCATCATTCCTTCAAACTGATTGCGCATGCCTGATCTCTCCACTGCGGTACCTGCGATTGAAGCCAAACACCTGAGCAAACATGTCGCGGATGCGACCGGCACGCTGACGATTCTGGACGGCGTTGATTTTACCGTGCCAGCAGGCGCGACGGTTGCGATTGTCGGCGCCTCGGGTTCGGGAAAGTCCACCTTGCTCGGATTGCTGGCAGGGCTCGACACGCCGTCGTCGGGCACGGTCTGCATCGACGGCATCGATATTTTTGCGCTGGACGAGGATGGTCGTGCCGGCGTGCGCATGGCAAAGCTCGGCTTCGTGTTCCAGTCGTTTCAGCTGCTGACGCATTTGACCGCGCTCGAAAACGTGATGCTGCCACTCGAGCTGCGTAGCGACAATGACGCACGCGCGAAAGCCGAAGCGATGCTGGAACGGGTCGGGCTGGGCAGCCGTCTGAAGCACTACCCCAAATATTTGTCCGGTGGCGAGCAGCAACGCGTTGCGCTGGCGCGGGCGTTCGTCACCGAACCGCCGCTGCTGTTCGCCGATGAACCGACCGGCAGCTTGGATGCTGCCACCGGCGAGGCGATCATTGCACTGATGTTTGCACTCAATCGCGAACGCGGCTCGACACTGGTGCTGGTCACGCATGATCCATTGATTGCGGCCCAGTGCGGCTCGACCATCACGATTGCGGCGGGGCGGCGGGTGGCCTGATGCAGTTGGGGCGAACCTGCCGGTAATGTCACCGACTGAGCGTCGTCGCCGCCTGGTGGCGGCGCAGTTTTTGTCATTGCTTATGGTTAGAATTGCAATGATTACCTTGCACCTGTCCAAGAGCCGCCATGCAGCACATTCTCGTTTACTCCGATTCCTTGTCGTGGGGCATTGTTCCAATGACGCGACAGCGCCTGCAGTTCGACCAGCGCTGGCCAGGCGTCATGGAGATCGCACTGTGCGCATCGGGTTGCAAGTCGCGCGTCATTGAAGATTGCCTGAATGGGCGGCGCACTGTGTGGGATGACCCGTTCAAGCCCGGGCGCAACGGCCTGGTCGGATTGGCGCAGCGCATCGAGATGCATTCGCCACTTGCGCTTGTCGTGCTCATGCTGGGCACCAATGACTTTCAGTCCATGCACGCGCACAATGCCTGGCATGCCTCGCGAGGCATTGCCGCGCTGGTGTCGGCCATCCGCACTGCGCCTGTCGAGCCAGGCATGCCGGTGCCGCCAATACTGGTGATTGCGCCGCCCGCCATCCGCACGCCCAAAGGATCGATCGCTCCAAAATTCACCGACGGCGCAGCGAAATGCATTGGACTGGCCGCTGCCTATCGGACGGTTTGCGACGAACTCGGCTGCCACTTCTTCGATGCCGGTGAGGTTGTCACCTCCAGCAATCTCGATGGCGTTCATCTCGACTTGGCGCAGCATTTGACGCTTGGTCATGCAGTGGCCGGGTTGGTCAAACCGCTGCTGTCGATAGAAGGGCACTAATCCTGCAACAAGCAATACCGATTCAACCTTGGCGCGCCGACACACACGCATTCAACGCCCGCCGAATTTGCGGCAATAACTCGCTGGCGTTAACCCCAATCGGCCCGATGCCCTGCGCCACCAGCATGTCAGCGGCATGCCCGTGTAGCCAGACCGCCCCGAGCGCGGCTTCCCATTCCGGCCATCCTTGTGCCAGCAATGCGCCGCACAATCCGGCCAGCACATCGCCGGTGCCGCCGGTGGCCAATGCCGGATTGCCGGATGGATTGATCGCCAGTCGCCCATCCGGATGCGCGATGACGGTGCCAGAGCCTTTCAGGATGACGATCGCACGACGTCGTTGCGCCAGTTCGGCGGCAGCTGCCAGCCGGTCGGCCTGCACCGCGCTGGCGCTGCGTTTCAAAAGGCGCGCCGCTTCGAGCGGATGCGGGGTCATGATCAGCGGCGCGGCGTGGCGGTCGAGGGCGATTTGCAGGGTCGATTCCGATGCCAGCAGATTAAGGGCATCGGCATCGATCACCAGCGGCGTCTGCGCTGCCATCACCCGCAACAGGTGGGTGGCAGCGGCCGCCGAGGTGCCCAGGCCGGGGCCGACCACGACCACGGATTGCGCAAGATCGACGCCGTCGGCGGCGCGGCACATCAGTTCCGGATGCAGCACATCATGGCGCGGCACAGTACCGGCGAAGGCCGCATAAATCCGACCGGCGCCGGCATACAGCGCACAGCGTGCCGCCAGCAGGACCGCGCCGCTCATGCCGTTGGCGCCGCCGAGCACGACCACATTGCCGTAACTGCCCTTGTGCGACGTGTGCGAGCGCGGCCGGGCGGCATGGACGAACAGCTCGGGCCCGGACAGCATCAGCGGGCTGGCCGGAAAGCTGGTCGGGTCGAGGCCCAGCGCGGCGACCTCGACCGCGCCGGCCTGCTCGCGTCCGGCCGCTGTGTGCAGTCCCGGCTTGTCGGCGATGAAGGTGATGGTGTGGCTGGCATGCACGGCGATGCCGTCATTGCCGACAATGGCGCCGGTGTCGGCATCGAGGCCGCTTGGCACATCCAGCGCCAGCACCGGACAGTGCAGTGCATTGATGGCCTGTACCAGCGTGCGCAACGGTTCATCGATGGCGCGCTTCAGGCCGATGCCGAACAGGCCATCGATGACCAATGACCAGCCCAGCGGCGGTACGTCATGACAGAAGCTGACCGGCGCGGCGCGCGCGCGCAACAGCGCCTGATGTGCATCGGCCGGCAGCCGTGAGGGATCGCCGCACAGCAGCACGTGCACGTTGGCGCCGGCTTCGGCCAGATGACGTGCCGCATCGAGTGCGTCGCCGCCATTGTTGCCCGGACCGGCCAGGACCAGGATCGTCGACAGATGCGGCGGGATGGTCAGCAATGCCAGCGCGGCTTGTGCTGCTGCGGCGCCGGCACGCTGCATCAGGGTGCCGGCCGGCAGCGCCGCCTGGGCAGCCTGTTCGATTGCGCGGATCGCGGCGACGGGTTGGAGGGTATGCATGTCAGCCGAACCGTGACAACGTGAGGCCGTCGATATCGATATCGGGAACGCGGCCCGATACCAGGTCCGACAGGACTTTTCCGATGCCCAGTGCCGCGGTCCAGCCGTTGGCGCCATCGTCGAGGCCAACAAACACATTGCGCAACGGTGTGCCGCCGACAATCGGCACACCGTCGGGCAACATTGGCCGCATGCCGCTCCAGAGGGTCGCGTTGTTGTAATTGCTGGCGTTGGGAAACCAGTCGGTGGCGACCTTGCGCAGCGTGCGCTGGGCCGCCTCGGGGACTTCCTGGGAACGTGCGCCCGGCTCGGCGACGCCGGCCACGCGCACGCGGTTGCCAAAGCGGGTGATGGTGGTCTTGTACGCTTCATCGGTCAGCGATGACAGCGGCGCATCCTCGAAATTGCGGATGCCGCAGGTGGCCGAATAGCCCTGTACCGCCTGCGTTGGAATCCGGCCGCCGGCGGCCCCCAGCAGCGCCGGATTGGCGATGCCTGCGGCCAGTACCACGGCATCGGCGGTAAAGCGGCCCGCCGACAGATGCAGTGCGATGCGATTGTCGAGCTGTTCCAGCTGTTCCACATAACTGTTGAAACGGAACGTCACGCCGATCGATTGTGCAATGGTTTTCATTTGCTTGGTGAACAGCGCGCAATTGCCTGCTTCGTCCAGCGGCAGGTGCAGTGCGCCGGCGAGGGCGGTCGTGCTCGCCAATGCCGGCTCGATGCTGCAGGCCGTTTGTGCATCGACCAGCGCATGCGTGACGCCGTGTTCGGCCATCAGGGCCAGCGCGGGTTGCGCCAGCAGCAGATCGCGCTCGGTGCGAAACAGTTGCAGGTGTCCGCCTGTCTGTTCGTACTCCAGGTGGTAATGCAGGCGCAGTTGCTCCAGCAGATCGCGACTGTAAAAGCCAATGCGTTGCAGGCGGGTCTTGTTGATCCGGAAGCGTTCGAGTTCACACTCGCCCATCCAGCGCCGCGCCCAGCGCCACAGTGCCGGATCGAGTTTGTGTCGCAACAGCAGCGGCGACTCGTTCTTGAACAACAGCGACAGCAGTTTGCGCGGCATGCCGGGGATTGCCCACGGCGCTGCCAGCCCCGGCGCCACCAGTCCCGAATTGCCAAAGCTGCCTTCCTCGGCGACATTGCTGCGCCGCTCCAGCACTACCACTTCGTGTCCGGCCGCAGCCAGGAAATAGGCCGTGTTCACTCCCAGCACCCCTCCGCCGATCACTGCTACTTGCATTGCCTGAGGCCTTTGCATGTGTGGCCCGCGCGCGCGGGCACTGGGAAAGAATGCGTCATTGTGTGCTGGCCTGTGTTTTTGGTGCGATGAAGAAATCCTGAGGACGATGCCACAGATGGGACAGCAATGCCTTGACCAGCATCCAACCTTTGCGAAAACGCACCTGGCGCGAACGCATTGCGACCATCAGCGCGAGCGAGAAGCTTACCAGCAGATTGGCGGTGCCAATGCACAGGATGCCGGCGCCGGAGAACGCCAGCACTTGCCACGTCACCTTGAAATCAAGCGCGAACACGGCAATGGCGAGGTTTGCCGACGACAGTGTCACGTGTCGCACGTCGATCGGCAGTCCGAGCAGATCGCCGAACGTGCTCATGAAGGCAAGCAGAATCCCGAAGAAAAAATTTCCCATCAGGCCGCCCAGATCGTGTTCCAGATAGTTGGCCATGCGCAGATGCCGCGCCGGGCCGACCAGCCGCTGCAAGCCGTGCAGCCGGAGCACCCGTTGCGCCATGTGCGTGTACATGGCGCGATTGTCGAAGTAGCCTGATATCAGCCCGGCAAGGAACAGGCAGACGCCGGCAATGGCGGCATACAGGATTGCCATGCTGGCGAACGGATTGACGTCGTGTAGCATGTGCAGGGCCTTCTCGTGGGATACCAGATGCTGGCCCGTGACATAGTGCGTGACCCAGCCAATTGCCATTGCAGTGGGAAACACCGTGGCGAGATTGCCGAGCACCGCGACGAATTGCGTGCGCAGCACCTTGACGATCAAACCCGCCAGCGAATCGACGTCCACCATGCGGCTGTCGGGCGTATGCAAATCGGCGGCGATGCGCGCGGCGGTCATCGCCGGCTGCTTGGTCGCCACGGTGAAATGCAGCAAGTGAATCAGCATGAAGCCGAGCGAATAATTGAGGCTGAACAAAAATGCCTCGACCAGCGGCGCGCTGCGCAGTGTGGCGGTCAGCAGCTTGATCAATGCCATGAATCCGATGATCACGCCGGCACCGGCGGAGGAACGCAACATCGCGAGGTATTCCTTGCGCGTATCGGCGATGTAATGCTCGCCGGTCTGGCTGGCGTTCTCTGTGACATTGCGCGCCAGCAGATCAATGTTTGCCGCAAACAGTTCGCGCAGTTTGTATTTCCGGTTGTGCGCCTCTGCCAGATCGAGGGCGAAGGCGAGCGCGCGGCGTCGCCGGCTGTCGGTCCACGGCGCTGGCACCGGCGTCAGGTCGAGCAGCGACAACAACCGTCGCAGGCGTTCGATGTTCTGCGCCAGCCGCACCATCAGATAGGTCAGTGCGACGCTGGTGCCGAGGCGCCGCGTGTTCTTGCGGATGCGCGCCAGCACGGTATCGCATTGATCGAGCATCACCAGCAGGTGGGCAGCGTCGTCGGACGGCGCCTGGTCGTCCTTGAGCTGGCTCAGCGCGTCATCGAGATAGCGATGCACTTCGACGTTCTGCACCAGAAATGGCGAGGCAAAATTTTCCAGGTCGGGATGCACCCGGACCAGGGCCGGCTCCAGTCCCATGGCGCTGATGCGATGCGACAGTGTCTGGATCGCTTCGAGAATTTCAAGGTGGGCCTTGCGCCGATCCGCCACGTCGACCAGCGTCGCGGCCTCCGGCGTGACCAGCACACCGCCATTGGCGATGACATCGAGCAGGGCCAGCCAGTCGTCGGCCGGAACCGCGCGCAACCAGACATAGTCCGTCTCGACTGACAGTATGCGGTCGAGACAATCGCTGAGGTAGAGATTGTCGATGGCCGGCGGCAGGATGCGGTACGACAGGCGGCGAAACAACTCGGTAAAAAACCCATCGTTGGGCAGGATGCCGGTGTCGGTGTAAAGCGTGGTGTGGCGCCGGCTCGACAGCACATGCAGCACATAGTGGCGCAGCCCGGCAGCCAGCGCCGGGTCGGCCATCAGCAACCCGATCAGCACGCGCACGTTGTCGGCGGCCTGCGCGCCGAGGGTTGGCTTGCGCGGACGGAGCAGGGCGACCAGGTCGGCCAGCACGGCGATGTCATCGCCCGCCGAAGCGGACGCAATGCGTTGGAGAAGAGTCAGCATGCAATCAGGGAGGGAAGGTCGTTCAGGGCGCGTAGTTTAACGCCTGGGCGCGCGGGCCACAGCGCAAGGCAGCTGACTGGCAGGTCAGCCTTGAAAACCGGTGTCGGTTATTGCTGTTGTTGCTCCGCGATGTAGATTTCGACGCGGCGGTTGCGGGCGCGGCCGGCGGCGTCATTATTGGAGGCGATCGGCTCACGTTCGCCACGTCCGGAGATGGTGAAACGTCCCGCTGCGGCGCCGTGCGCCACCAGGTAATCGCGGGTATGGGCGGCACGCTCAACGGACAGGGGGTCGTTGATGGCGTCGCTGCCGGTATTGTCGGTGTGGCCAATGATGGTCACGGTGGTGATCGGATGCTCGACCAGCGTGCTTGCAAAACGGTCCAGGACCGGCCGGAAATTGGCCTTGATGTCGGAGCGGTTGGTGTCGAACGAAATATCGCTCGGAATCTCCAGCTTCAGGCGATTGTCAGCGGTCTGGCTGACTTGCACGCCAGTGCCCTGGGTGGCCTGCTGCAGCGAGCGCTTCTGGTTTTCCATGCGGGTCGACCAGATATTGCCGATTGCTGCACCGGCGGCCGCGCCCAGCACCGCGCCGCCGGCAGTACGACCGCCGCCGCCGCCACCGGTCGATGCACCCAGAATTGCTCCCAGGCCGGCGCCAATCCCGGCGCCGGTGGCGGTGCCGCGCTGGGTCTCGGACATGTCAGCACAACTGCTCAGGGCCAGGGCGGCGATGACGGTAGCGACGACTGTTAGGCGCATGATGTTTTCCTGTCTGGACTGCCCGCGTTTCGTGTACACGGGAGTGATGATTATTTCAGCTCCTGATGCCCGCTGAGCTGTTCCTTGTCAATTTTCATGCCCAGAGCGGATTTGGTAACGCTGATCAGCTGTTGCATGGCGGACTGTTGCGGGTTCCAGATGTCCGCGTGGTCTATTGCAATCCGCAACAACACCAGCGCCGGATCATCGATTCCCTGCGGGAAAAAGGTCTGGTACGCGGGCTCCCAGAATTCCTCAATCAGGGCGCGATCATGCGACAGCGTCGCGCGGCCGGCCGCCGCAATGAAACGGCCCTTCTCGGTATCTGTGTAGCACAGCAACACCTTGTCGCTGGTGCCAATGTCGCGCACTGCAGCGGTGTCGGTGCGTGCAAAAAACCAGACCGCACCTTCACGTCCGGCGGCCTGCGTCGTGAAGGGACGCGCCTGCATCTCGCCGTCTGCGTCGTGGGTGATCAGCATGGTGAATTTGATGTCGCTGATCTTTTCGAAAAAACTTTGCCAATCGTCCATGCTCATCTCCTCTGTCAGGCGTTGTGTGATTTCATGCCGTGATGCAGGCTTGCCAGCTCGTCGGCATGCTCTTCCTCGACTTCAAGGATTGCGGTCAGCATGCGGCGCGTGGTCGGATCGGTATGGCCAATGAACGCGATCATTTCGCGATAGCTGTCGATGGCAATGCGTTCGGCCACCAGATTTTCGCGAATCATGTCTTCCAGCGTGACGCCTTCGACGTATTCCGCATGGCTGCGATCAGCCAGGCCGACCGGCGAGAAATCCGGTGCGCCGCCGAGCTGCACGATGCGCTTGGCGAGCATGTCGGCGTGGCCGGCTTCTTCATTGGCATGCGCCATGAATTCAGCCGCAACCGCGCTGGCGTGAATCCCGTCGGCCATGAAATGATGGCGCTTGTAACGCAGCACGCAAACCAGTTCGGTCGCCAATGCGCCATTGAGCATCGCCAGCACGGCTTTGCGGTCGCCCGCATAGCCGTCGGTAACCGCGCCATCGTCAATATGCTTGCGCGCGCGCTGGCGCAGTGTTGCGGTATCGGTCAATTGAGGCGTTGTGGTGGTGGTCATGATGACTCCTTGAAAAACGGCGGGAATGAAAGTACGGGGAGGGCGCAGGGATCGTCCCGGGATGCGGGGCGACACTGCAGGTCATGCGCGCGCGGCGTGCCGGCAACGCCGGCAGTCAGCGTTATTTCTTTGCTTTGTCGCTGGCGTCCTGCAATTTTTCGCCACCGACTTCAACGTCCTTGCCGACACCTTTGACGGTGTTGCATCCGGAAAAACTGCCAGCCAGCCCAACAACAAAGACCACTGTCAATGCGGATCCAATGAATTTTTTGAACATGGTGTCGCTCCTGCAGGTTGGATGGATAAAAAAATCAGAGTGGTTTGCGGCCGGAAATCACGCGCAACAGAATCACCACAATAGCGATCACGAGCAGGATGTGAATGAATCCACCCAGCGTGTAGGAAGTGACCAGGCCCAGAAGCCACAGGATGACGAGAATAACGGCGATGGTGTACAGCATGATTGAAAGTCCTTTGCAATTTGATGGCTGGGCGTGCTCATGGCACGTCGTCTGAAGCAGATGCTGCGGTTAAAAATACTGGCACGCTCCGGATGCATTGCGACCGGAACGGCAACTTGCCGGTGACGCTGATGCGGATGTTGCCTTTCAGTTCTGTCAACTTCTGTACGTCAGCGTACATACCGCAAAAAATTTCATCGTTAGCCTCCACAGCATGCGGTCAGGCCGCCCCTGTTATTCCAACTATCGGAGTGCGCTTTGAAATCCGGTTCTCCTCTCGTTCCTGCCAATCTCCTGTTGGCAAAGCTGCCGGTGGCAGAGTACGTCGAGCTCGCACGCGGGCTGGAGCACATCGAACTTGAAGCGGGGTGCCTGATTGAACAGCGCGGGACGCCGCTGCAATACGTATGGTTTCCCAACGACTGCCTGATTTCCCTGCGCGCTGAAATATCCGACGAGGCCGGACTTGAGGTTGGCTTGATCGGTCGTGAGGGCGCGCTCAGCATTGCCTTCGGCGCGCGCGGCAGCGCAGCGCCGCTAACGGCTCTGGTGCAGGTCGGCGGCAGCGCCATGCGCATTGAAGCAGAAGCGTTTGCGCGTCTGGCAGGGCGCAGCCTGGGACTGCAACATGCGATCTTCGCCTCGATGCGCAGTTTGATGATGCAGGCCAGTCAGATCGCCCTGTGCAGCCATTACCATTTGCTCGAAGCACGCCTGGCACGAGCCCTTCTGCTCACGCGTGATCGGTTGCAGTCCAACGAGTTCCACCTGACGCACGAGTTCTTGTCCAAGGCTTTGGGTGTGCGGCGCGTCGGTGTGACCCGGGCAGCGAGTACATTGCATGAGAAAAACCTGATTCATTATCGGCGCGGCGCCATCACGCTGGCTGATATCCCCGGCCTTGAGGCGGCGGCATGCGCGTGCTACGAAATTGATAAGGGGCTGCAGACCAGTCCAGGAAAAAGTTATTGAGTTGGCCAGCTTGTGTTCGGTGGCGTACAGAAGGCTGACATTCGCATCGCTAGAGTTCGGGTTGTCGCAACAAGATATTCATAATCTAAAACCAAGAGGATAAACAATGAAAAAAATTATTTCGACCGTATTGTTCTGCGCTACATCCCTGGCCTTTGCCGCATCGGCTGCACCAACGCCTGAAGCCAAGGCTGCCTACAAGGCCGCAAACGAAACCGCTACTGCCAATGCCAAGGCCAGCATGCCGAAGTGCGATTCCCTGTCAGGCAACCCGAAGGACGTGTGCGTTGCTGAAGTCAAGGCCGCCGAAAAAACCGCCAAGGCTGAAGCTGAAGCGACCTACAAAGGTACCGACAAGGCACGTGCCGCAGCCCGCAAGGATGTTGCCAATGCCAACTACGATGTCGCCAAAACCAAGTGCGGCAGCATGACTGGCAATGACAAGGATGTCTGCATCAAGGAAGCCAAATCAGCCAAGATCGCTGCAACCGAAGACGCCAAGGCCGACAAGAAAATCGCCGACATTCGCAAGGATGCCAGCGAAGACAAGATGGAAGCCGAGTACAAGGTTGCCAAGGAAAAATGTGACGCGTTGGCCGGCGATGCAAAAGACGCTTGCATGAAACAGGTCAAGGCCACGTTCAAGAAGTAATCAGAAAACGGTTGGCAAGCAGTCGTTGTCGCTGACCATATGTTACAGCAAGTCTCATTGTTCGATTCAATAATTTAATAGGGATACCATCATGATTTTCTCAAACCGCATCAGCACTTTCATCCTTGCCGCCGCTCTGGTTGCCGTCGCAGGTTGCGCTTCGACCTCCACCAAAGAAGGCACAGGCGAATACGTCGATGACACCGTCATCACCACCAAAGTCAAGGCAGCCATCCTGAATGAGCCAACCTTGAAATCGAACGAAATCAACGTCGAAACATTCAAGGGCATCGTGCAATTGAGCGGCTTCGTCAAGCAGCAACCTGATGCTGTCAAGGCTGGCGAGATCGCCCGCGGTGTAAAAGGCGTGGTATCAGTCAAGAACGACATTCGCATGAAGTAAATTGGCGCAGCAGAGTGCCCTGTGCGGGACTTTGCGGCTTACAATTGAAGACGGCCCGACATATGATGTCGGGCCGTTTTTTTGTCGAGTACCGTCGACATCGTTGACGCCCTCCCATTCAAATCGAGACCCCAATGGATAGTTTTCCGCCCGAGCCGCCCGTCGTTACCGAGAAGCCGGAACGCACCCAACGCATTCATGTCGACGTGCACGGATTACCGCTTGCCATAGTCGGGACCGTTGCGCTGGTGTTCGGGTTGCAAACGGCGCAAAAATTCCTGATTCCATTGATCTTCGGGATCTTTCTTACCTATACACTCAATCCGCTGGTGAACTGGCTGGAACGACTGCGGATCGGACGTTTTGCCGCGACCTGTGTGGTGATGCTGGCACTGCTCGGCGCCATCGGCGGCGGCACCTCGACGCTGGCCGATGAATTCCAGTCCATCATGCAAAGCCTGCCGGAAGCATCCCATAAAATCTCCCGTGCCCTGCTGTTGGTGCAAACCGGCGGGCCAAGTGCCATGCAGCGCATGCAATCGGCCGCCAACGAGATTGCATCGGCCACGACCGGCAGCCGAACCGTGCAGCGCGCGGTGGTGTCCGAGGCGCCCGGGTTCCGCGTCAATGAGCTATTGCTGGCCGGTTCGATGGGTGCCGCAGGCTTGCTCGGCCAGGCCATGGTCGTGTTGTTCCTGGTGTTCTTTCTGCTGCTGTCCGGCGACACCTTCAAGCGCAAGCTGGTCAAGCTGACCGGGCCGACCCTTTCGAAGAAAAAGATCACGGTGCAGATTCTCGATGCGATCAACAAGTCGATCCAGAATTACATGTCGATGCTGTTGCTGACGAACGTCCTGCTGACGGTGCTGATGTGGGTGACCTTTCGCGTCATCGGCCTGGAGAACGCCGGCGCCTGGGCGGTGGCGGCAGGGCTGTTGCATATCATTCCGTATTTCGGACCGCTGTTGATCGCCTTTGCCACCGGTGTCAGCGCATTGATGCAGTTCGGCACGGTGTCGATGGCGCTGGTGGTGATGGGGGCAGGCCTCGGCGTCGCAGCACTGGTGGGGACCTTCGTCACTACCTGGATGACCGGGCGCATTGCGCGCATGAATGCCGCAGCGGTGTTCATCTCGCTCTTGTTCTGGGGCTGGTTGTGGGGCGTCTGGGGCTTGCTGCTGGGCGTGCCGATCGTGGTCATCGTGCGGGTGGTGGCAGAGCACATCGAAGAAATGCAATCGATTGCCGAACTGCTGGGTGAATAGATTCAGCGCAGATTCAGCGCGCCATCGTCGGGATGATGGCGCGCGCAATCGACGCATCGTGCTGTTTTAGCAGCACCGCCAGAATGGAATCCACATCAAATGGCAACATCAAACGGGCTGGCGATTGAGCGCGGTATAATCCGGCTTCGTCGTTTCAACCCGTGACGTTGCCATCGACGTCACCTCAACTTTCCTCACGCCATGTTGATTTTGCCGGGCTCTAACGCGCTCCCCGCTTTCCGTTCCCGCCGCCTGTTGTCGCTCTTGCATCATGTCGACCCGGCCATTATTGCTGTCACTGGTCGATACGTGCATTTCATCGATGCCAAACAGACACTGGACGCCTCCGACCTTGATCGCCTGCACGGTTTATTGACCTACGGCGAGCCAGCCGCCGGCGCTGCCGATGGCGACGAGTTTGTCGTCATTCCGCGTTTCGGCACCATCTCACCATGGGCCAGCAAGGCCACCGACATTGCCCACAACTGCGGCATGCACCAGATTCATCGCATCGAGCGCGGCATCTCGTATCACGTCAAGGTCAAGACCGGCTTGCTGCGCGGCGCGCGCCACCTGCAGGACGCCAGCATCGGTGGTGTTGCCGCTGTCCTGCATGACCGCATGATCGAGATGGTATTGCGCAGTAGCGATGAGGCGGCGGGATTGTTCCGCGAGCTCGATGGCAAGCCATTGGCGTCGATTGACCTGCTCGGTAGCGGCAAGGCCGCCCTGAGCCTGGCCAACACGGAACTCGGACTGGCGCTGTCCACCGATGAAATCGATTATCTGGCCGAAGCGTTCACGCGCGCCGGACGCAATCCGACCGATGTCGAACTGATGATGTTCGCGCAAGCCAATTCCGAGCATTGCCGCCACAAGATTTTCAATGCCGACTGGACCATTGACGGCAAGCCGCAGGCAAAGTCGCTGTTCGGCATGATCAGGAATACCCACGAGTTGCACCCGCAGGGCACGGTGGTGGCCTACAGCGACAACTCGTCCGTCATCGAAGGCGCTGGCGTGATGCGGTTCTATCCGCGCGGCGCCGCCGCAGGCAATGAATACGCCGGCTCGCAGGAACTGACCCATATCCTGATGAAGGTCGAGACTCACAATCATCCAACCGCCATCGCGCCGTTTCCCGGTGCGTCGACCGGCGCGGGCGGCGAGATCCGCGACGAGGGTGCGACCGGGCGGGGCGCCAAGCCCAAGGCCGGCCTGACCGGCTTCACGGTCTCCAACCTGATGCTGCCGGGAGCAATCCGCAGTTGGGAAAACGCCCACGATGTCACCACGGCGGCGGCTGGCGTCAGTCACGTCTATGGCAAGCCCGACCGGATTGCGTCGGCACTGCAGATCATGATCGACGGGCCGCTGGGCGGCGCGTCATTCAACAATGAATTCGGCCGGCCAAATCTGACCGGCTATTTCCGCAGCTATGAACAACACGTTGGCGGCGATGTGATCGGCTACCACAAGCCCATCATGATCGCAGGTGGCATCGGCAACATCTCCGCGCTGCACACCAAAAAGAACGACCTGCCGGTGGGCAGTCTGCTGGTTCAACTTGGTGGCCCGGGCATGCGCATTGGCATGGGCGGCAGCGCCGCGTCGTCAATGACCACCGGCTCGAACACGGCCGATCTGGATTTCGACTCGGTCCAGCGCGGCAATCCCGAAATGGAGCGACGTGCGCAGGAGGTCATCAATTGCTGCTGGCAGCTGGGTGAAAACAATCCGGTGCTGTCGATTCACGATGTCGGCGCGGGCGGCCTGTCGAATGCCTTCCCCGAGATCACCAACGATGCCAAACGCGGCGCGATTTTCGACCTGCGCAAGATTCCGCTGGAAGAAAGCGGCATGGCGCCGAAAGAAATCTGGAGCAATGAGTCGCAGGAACGCTACGTGCTGGCGATTGCGCCGGACAGCCTGCCGTTGTTCCAGTATTTCTGTGAACGCGAACGCTGCCCGTTTGCCGTCGTCGGCACCGCCACCGAGGAGCGCCAGCTGCAGGTGATCGATCCGGCGCACGACAATGCGCCGGTCGACATGCCGATGGATGTCCTGCTCGGCAAACCGCCGAAGATGCATCGCGACGTGATGCATCTGGCGCGCAGCCTGCCCGCCATCGACCTGACCGGCGTCGAGCTGGTCGATGTCGGCCAGCGCGTGCTGCGTCTGCCAACGGTCGGTGATAAATCCTTCCTGATCACGATTGGCGACCGCACTGTCGGCGCATCGACCGTGCGCGACCAGATGGTCGGCCCATGGCAGGTGCCGGTGGCCGATTGCGCCGTCACGGCGATGAGTTTTGAAGGCTGGCTCGGCGAGGCAATGGCCATGGGTGAACGCACGCCACTGGCCGTGATCAACGCCGCCGCCTCGGGCCGGATGGCGGTTGGCGAGGCGATTACCAACATTGCCGCCGCCGCCATTGCCGACATTTCCGACATCAAGCTGTCGGCCAACTGGATGGCCGCATGCGGCCAGCCCGGCCAGGATGCTGCGCTGTTCGATACCGTCAAGGCAGTCGGCATGGAGCTGTGTCCGGCGTTGGGTATCAGCATCCCGGTCGGCAAGGACTCGTTGTCGATGCGCACCACCTGGAAGGAAGACGGCGCGGCCAAGTCGGTCACCTCACCGGTATCGCTGATCGTCACGGCCTTCGCGCCAGTGCAGGACATCCGCCGCTCGCTGACGCCGCAATTGCGCACCGACATGGGCGACACGGTGCTGATCCTGATCGATCTCGGCCGCGGCAAGAACCGCATGGGTGGATCGGCGCTGGCGCAGGTGCTGCAACAGATCGGCAATACCGCGCCGGATCTCGACAGTGCCGAGGACCTGAAAGGCTTCTTTGCCGCGATTCAGCAACTCAACCGCGATCAGCACCTGCTGGCCTATCACGACCGCTCCGACGGCGGGCTGTTCGCCACGCTGTGCGAGATGACGTTTGCCGGACGCACCGGCATTTCGATCAATCTCGACATTCTGGCCATGGAAAGCGAGCATGCAGCCGACTGGGGCGACTCCAAGAACTGGGCCACGCAAGTGGGCGAGCGCCGCAACGAACTGACCCTGCAGGCGCTGTTCAATGAAGAACTGGGCGCCGTGATCCAGGTCCGGGCCGCGCAAAAATCCGAGGTCATGAATGTGCTGCGCAGCTTCAATCTGGGCGCCGCCAGTCACATCATCGGCAAGCTCAATGAGCGTGGCATGGTCGAGTTCACGCGCGATGCCAAGGTCATCTACCAGCAACCACGGATCGACCTGCATCACTTCTGGAGCGAAACCAGCTGGCGCATCGCCCGCCTGCGCGACAATCCGGAATGCGCCGATGCCGAATATGCGCGCATCCTCGACAAGAGCGATCCGGGCATTTCGCCGATCCTCAGCTTCGATCCGCAGGAGGATATCGCTGCACCCTTCATTGCTACCGGAGTGCGGCCGAAAGTGGCGATCTTGCGCGAGCAGGGCGTGAACTCCCACATCGAGACAGCGTACGTGATGCACAAGGCCGGCTTTACGGCGATTGATGTGCACATGAGCGACCTGATTGCTGGACGTGCCCGCTTGTCCGATTTCCAGGGCGTCATTGCAGTCGGCGGATTCTCGTACGGCGATGTGCTGGGCGCCGGTGAAGGCTGGGCCAAGACAATCCTGTTCAATCCGGCCCTGGCCGAGCAGTTTGCGTTGTTCTTCCAGCGCACCGATACCTTCGGTCTGGGCATCTGCAATGGTTGCCAGATGATGAGCAATCTGAAGTCAATCATTCCTGGTGCACAGGCCTGGCCGAAATTCACCCGTAACAAGTCGGAGCAGTTCGAAGCGCGACTGACGATGGTCGAAATCACGGCAACGCCTTCGATCTTCTTCGCCGACATGATCGGCAGCCGTGCCGCCATCGCGGTGGCGCATGGGGAAGGCCATGCCGACT
Organism: Actimicrobium sp. GrIS 1.19; assembly: GCF_035984655.1. Classification (NCBI taxonomy): domain Bacteria; kingdom Pseudomonadati; phylum Pseudomonadota; class Betaproteobacteria; order Burkholderiales; family Oxalobacteraceae; genus Actimicrobium; species Actimicrobium sp. GrIS 1.19. The sequence goes on from NZ_JAXCHT010000012.1 coordinate 52,610, forward strand.
TTTCGCTGACCGGCGACATCGAGTCGGCGCTGGTGGCCATGCGCTACGTCGACAACAAGGGCAACGTTACCGAGGACTATCCTTACAACCCGAACGGTTCGCCCAAGGGCATTGGCGCAGTGACCACCGATGATGGCCGGTTCACCGTACTGATGCCGCACGCCGAACGCGTGTTCCGCTCAGTGCTTCATTCGTGGCACCCGGAACACTGGGGCGACGATGCACCGTGGATGCGCATGTTCCGCAATGCGCGCAAATGGGTCGGCTGACCTTGCGACGTTATTGACGCTGGATGGCGACGGTCTCTTCCCACGTCGCCGGATTGCAGCCAGCCCGTGTGACATTGATGCTGGCCGCGGCCAGTGCGTGGGACAGGGCAGTGCACAGCAATGCAGGGTCGAGTTCGGCCAGCGCACCAACCGAGTCGAGCTTGCCGGCGCGCGCCAGGCAGGCGATCAAGCCGGCCTGAAAGCAGTCGCCCGCGCCCACCGTGTCAACGATGGTCAGGTTGGACGGCGCCGGCAAGGCGATCCGGTGTTGTCGGGTCATTAGCAGCGCGCCACTGGCGCCGCGTGTCAAGGCGATCAGCTGCACGCTGGCCGGTTGCAGCAAGGTCGCGACTGCCTCCAGATCGTGTGGATCAATCCCCAGCACCTGCAGGTCTTCGTCGCTGACCTTGATCACCTGCGCCAGCGCCAGTGCCTGGCGCACCCCGGTCACGTACACGGCGGGGTCGTCGACCGCCACCGGGCGCAAGTTCGCATCAATCGAAATCAGCGTGCCGTTGGCCGCTGCAGCGCGCACGACCTCAAGCGTTTTGTCGAGATCGGCCGGGGTCAGCGCCAGCCCGCCGGTGTGCAGCAGCTGGCAGGGATCGGGCAGTGCGGTGATCAATTCGGCGGCACTGATGTCGCGGTCGGCCACCGAGTCGCGATGGAAGGCATAGGTCGGCGAACCCTGTTCGTCGAGGCTAACGATGGCCAGTGCGGTCGGACGGAGGCTGCGTCGGCCTGTCGCCATATGCACGCCGTGGCTCGACAGCAGGGCGCGAAAACGGAGACCGAAGTTGTCGGCCGACAGCGGGTTCAGATAACTTGTGTCGATCCCCTGCAGCGCCAGCGCCTGCGTGAAATTGCAGACCGATCCCCCCAGACAGGCATCAAAACGGCCATCCTGCTGCTCGATCATGTCGACCAGCGCTTCTCCTAAAGTTGCAATCATTGTCGGTCCGTAAGTAAGTGCGCGGGCGCGGCATGCGCCTGCCGGTTGCTGCAACTGTAGCGTATTTCTGCGTGCTTTTTAATTAATAAAACAAGTTGATTTAATCGAATTTCACGCCTATATTCACAGGCAGCGGGGCCGGAACCAGGCAGGCCAGTCAGAAATGCAACGTCCCCCCGCATCCATCTCAACGTGAGGAGACATCGCATGAAGTTTCACTATTGCATTGCTGCGGCCGTTCTTGGTGCGGCGGCTGGCGCCGTTTCTGCGGCCGAGCCAGTGGTTGGCCTGATTACCAAAACCGATACCAATCCGTTCTTCGTGAAAATGAAAGAAGGCGCGCAACAATCGGCCAAGACCAATGGCGTCAAATTGCTCACCGGCGCCGGCAAGGCCGACGGCGACAATGCCGGACAAGTCACGGCGATCGAAAACATGGTGGCTGGCGGCGCCAAGACCATCCTGATCACGCCGAACGATTCGAAAGCCATCGTGCCCGCCATCAAGAAGGCGCGCGACCAGGGGGTGATGATCATTGCGCTCGATAGCCCGACCGAACCGCAGGAGGCCGTCGATGCGCTGTTCGCGACCGACAACTTCAAGGCGGGTGTCCTGATCGGACAATATGCCAAGGCCGCGCTGGCCGGCAAACCGGCGAAAATCGCCACGCTGGATCTGTTCCCCGGTCATCCGGTGGGGATTGCCCGCCACAACGGCTTCCTGGCCGGTTTCGGTGCGCCCGGGATTGACGCCAGGACCGCCGGCCTGGCCCGTACCGCCGACGTGGTCTGCATGGCAGACAGCTTCGGTGATCAGGGCAAGGGGCAGACCGCGATGGAAAACTGCCTGCAAAAGAATCCCGACATCAATCTGGTCTACACCATCAATGAGCCTGCCGCCGCGGGGGCCTACAAGGCACTCAAGGCCATCGGCAAGGAAAAGGGCGTGATGATCGTCTCGGTGGATGGCGGCTGTGCTGGCGTCAAGGATGTGCAGTCCGGCATCATCGCAGCGACTTCCCAGCAATATCCGTTGAAGATGGCCGCGATGGGCGTGGCCGCAGGGGCGGAATATGCGAAGAGCGGCAAAAAAGCCAGCGGCTACGTCGACACCGGCGTGACGCTGATTGCGCATCAGGCAGTCAGCGGCGTGAGCAGCAAGGATGCCAAAGTTGGACTGGATGAATGCTGGGGTAACAAGTAACAGCGTGGTCCGGGGCGTCGTGGACGCCCTGTGATGCAACCTCCCTTCGATCAGGAGTCAATCGTGTCCTACGTACAAAATTCCCCCTTTCCCGCGCGCGAGGCATTGCGACGGGTAGCCGACCACCTGCCGCCGGTGTCTTCACTGGGGCCGTTTCTGGCCCTGCTGGCGGCGTGCATCTTCTTTTCGTTCCAGTCCGACCGCTTCCTGAGCGGCCAGAATTTTTCCCTGATCCTGCAGCAGGTCATGGTGGTCGGCGTGATCGCCATCGGCCAGACACTGATCATCCTGACCGCCGGCATCGATCTGTCGTGCGGCATGGCGATGGCACTCGGCTCGATCATCATGACCAAGTTCGCCGTCGCACACGGCATGAACGTGTATCTGGCGATGGGCTGCGGGATTCTGGTCTGCGTGCTGATCGGCTTTGCCAACGGCGCGCTGGTCACGTTGATCAAGCTGCCGTCGTTCATCGTCACGCTCGGCACGATGAACATCATCTTCGCCACTACCCAGTTGTATTCGGGCGCGCAGACGATTACCGATCTGCCGGCCGCGATGCTGTTTCTCGGGAATACCTTTGCCGTCGGCCAGACCAGCATTACCTATGGCACCGTGCTGATGGTGGGGCTGTATCTGCTAACCTGGCTGTTCCTGCGCGAGACCGCGCCCGGACGTCACCTGTACGCAGTGGGCAATAATGCTGAAGCCGCGCGCCTGACCGGGATTGCCACCAATCGGGTGCTGATCGGGGTGTACACGATGGCGGGATTTTTCTATGGCGTGGCGGCGCTGCTGTCGGTGGCCCGGCTCGGCGTCGGTGATCCGCAGGGCGGGCAAACCGATAATCTCGACAGCATCACCGCCGTGGTGCTGGGCGGGACCAGCCTGTTTGGCGGACGCGGCGTCATCATCGGCACCCTGATCGGGGTGCTGATTGTCGGCGTGTTTCGCAATGGCCTGACGCTGATGGGCGTGCCCTCGGTGTTCCAGACCATGGTCACTGGCGTGCTGGTGATCCTGGCGGTGGCAACCGATCAACTGACACACAAGAAGGGTTGAGCCATGACGACAACGACTGCTCCCACCATCCTCGAAGCGCGCGGACTGGTCAAGCATTACGGCCACGTGATCGCGCTCGATGGGGTGGATTTCGATTTGCGTGCCGGCGAAATTCTGGCGGTCATCGGCGACAACGGCGCCGGTAAATCGTCGCTGATCAAGGCGCTCTCGGGCGCGCTGGTGCCGGACTCCGGCGAGATGTATCTCGATGGCAAAGCCGTGCATTTTCAGTCGCCGATCGACGCCCGCAAGCACGGCATCGAGACGGTCTACCAGGATCTGGCGGTGGCGCCGGCCATGACGATTGCCGAAAACCTGTTTCTCGGTCGCGAAATCCTGCGGTCCGGCTGGATCGGTCGCTGCCTGCGCCTGATCGACAAGAAGGCCATGCTGGCCGAAGCCACGCGCCATATGCAGGATCTGAAAATCGGCATCCGTTCGATGAACCAGGCCGTCGAGACCTTGTCCGGCGGCCAGCGCCAGGGTGTCGCGGTGGCGCGCAGCACGGCCTTCGCGAAGCACCTGGTGATCCTCGATGAGCCGACCGCTGCGTTGGGCGTCAAGGAAGGCAACATGGTGCTGGAGCTGATTCGCCGCGTGCGCGACAAGGGCTTGCCGGTGATCCTGATCAGTCACAACATGCCGCATGTGTTCGAGATCGCCGACCGAATTCACATCCAGCGACTGGGCAAGCGCGCTGCGGTGGTCAATCCGAAAAAGATCAGCATGTCGGATGCGGTGGCCGTGATGACAGGCGCCAAACTGGCGCACGAATTGCCGCAGGATGCGCATGCCTGAGCCGCGCATCCGGATTGAATCCGCAGCCCGATGACGACGGCATCAGGCACCGTCGACGCCGACGATCTCGGGCGTCTGCGACCGCGCGGCTCGAACCAGATTGGCATGAGCCAGTTCAACGAGCGCGTGGTGCTGCAGGCGATCCGCTTTCACGGCAGCATGCCCAAGGCGGATATTGCGCGGCTCACCAATCTGAGCAGCCAGACCATTTCGCTGATCATCAACCGGCTGCTGGACGAAGGGCTGGTACTCAAGCAGCCGTCGCGCAAGGGCCGCATCGGCCAGCCATCGGTGCCGATCGCACTCAACCCGGAAGGCGCCTACGCGATCGGGGTCAACATCGGACGCCGCAGCATGGATGTGCTGCTGATCGATTTTGTCGGGAATGTGCAGAGCCGTTCGTCGTTGCCGTATGCGTATCCTGATCCAGCCCGGCTGTTTCCTGAAATTGCCAACCAGTTGGCGCGTCTGCATGATGTGATCGGCGCCGAACGCGCGCGGCGACTGTGCGGCATTGGTGTCGCGGCGCCGCTGATGCTGGGTGGCTGGCATCAATTGCTGACGCTGGAGCCGGCCCAGACCGATCAATGGAACCAGATCGATATTGCCGCGCGCATCCAGGCCATGACGGCGCTGCCGGTGCAGTTTGCCAAGGACACGGCGGCGGCCTGCGTGGCCGAGCTGGTGGCAGGGCGGGGACGCGGCATCAAGAGTTTTTTGTATGTCTTCGTCGGTACCTTCATTGGCGGTGGCGTGGTGCTCGACAGTCATCTGCGCAGCGGGCGACACGGCAATGCCGGTGCCCTCGGCTCGATGCCGCTCGGACTGGCCAGGGCCGATGCGGCTGCGCCGCCGGAGCAGCTGCTCAGTGCCGCCTCGTTGTTCAATCTGGAGCAGTTGTTCGATGCAGCCGGCCTGGACACGACCGCCTCGACCGACGCGCGCGCCCTCGAGGCGCCGTGGTACACGCACACGATGGCGTGGCTCGATGATGCCGCCTGCGCGATTGCGCTGACCATCAACAGCGCCACCGGCCTGCTTGATCTCGACGACATCATCATCGACGGTTCGCTCGATCGCCGTCTGCTGGCGCTGCTGCTGGTGCGGGTCGAGGCGGCACTGGATGATTACAGCTGGGAAGGCATCAGCCGGCCGGCCGTGCTTGCCGGTACCATTGGCGCTGATGCGCGCGCCATCGGCGGGGCGCTGCTGCCGTTGTATGCGCACTTCGCGCCGGATCGCGACCTGTTTCTGAAACTGGATAAATGACATGCCAACGCTGCCCGATTTTCGTTCCCGCACCACCTTGCTCGATCACATTCGCGCCACGCTGGCGTTCTACGATCCGCGCTGCGTCGATCCGAGCGGCGGCTTCTTCCATTTCTTCCTGGACGATGGCAGCGTGTACGACCGGCATACCCGCCATCTGGTCAGCAGCACGCGCTTCATCTTCAATTATGCGATGGCCTCACGCCAGTTCCGGCGACCGGACTATCTGCAGCAGGTGCGCCACGGCCTGGCCTTTTTGCGCGACGTCCATCGCGATCCCGATACCGGCGCCTATGCCTGGCAATTGCAATGGCGCGACGGCCGCACAACCATCGATGATGCGACCAATCATTGCTACGGTCTGGCCTTCGTGCTGCTGGCGTATGCGCATGCGTGGATGGCCGGGGTGCCGGAAGCGGGGCCGTACATCGCCGAAACCTTCGCGTTGATGGAGCAGCATTTCTGGCAAGCGGAGCATGGGCTGTATGCCGATGAAGCCAGTGCCGACTGGTCCACGCTGGCGCCGTATCGCGGCCAGAACGCCAACATGCACGCCTGCGAAGCGCTGCTGGCGGCGTTCGATGCCACCGGCGAGGTGCGCTATCTGCATCGCGCCGAGACGCTGGCCCACAACATCACGGTGCGCCAGGCAGCGCGCGCCGGCGGCATGATCTGGGAGCATTACCACGCCGACTGGTCGGTCGACTGGGACTACAACAAGCACGACAAGACGAATATCTTCCGGCCGTGGGGCGTGCAGCCCGGGCATTTGACCGAGTGGGCCAAACTGCTGCTGATCATGGAGCGCCATGGCCCGGCATTGAACACCCCGGGTGACTGGCTGCTGCCGCGCGCGCGCCCTGTTCGACAGCGCACTGGCGCATGCCTGGGATGGGCAGCATGGCGGCATGCATTACGGCTTCGGTCCGAATGGCGCTGTCTGCGATGGCGACAAGTATTTCTGGGTGCAGGCCGAGAGCCTGGCTGCAGCCGCACTGCTGGCCGAACGCAGCGGCGATCCGGTGTATTGGGAGTGGTACCAGCGCATCTGGGCCTGGTGCTGGGAGCATTTCATCGACCATGAGCATGGCGCCTGGTATCGCATTCTCGGCCCCGACAACCGCAAGCTCACCAATCAAAAAAGCCCGGCCGGAAAGACCGACTATCACACCATGGGCGCCTGCTACGAAGTGCTCAATGTGCTCTGACCGTCAGCCAAAAAAGCCATGCAGGAACCAGCCGCTGCCGTGACTGCCTGAGCGCAGCCGGAATATCCACAGCAGTGCAAACAGCTCGTTCTCGGCGATGAAGTAATCGCGCAACGCCAGCGCATCGTCCCACCAGCCCGATTCAATCCGTTCCGGTCCGGCCAGCAGCGTCAACGGACTCTGGTAGAACGGTTTGTGCTGGCGCGTGATCAAGGGCAACGGCTGTTGCAGCAGCCAGGCCGGACGGGCCGCCAGCGGCAGGCTGAGGACGCCGGTGCCGCGTGCACGCCGTTGCAGCAGCGGCTGTGACTGGTGACTTCGTTCGGGGCGGTGATCGGCGTAAAAGGCCAATTGGCGTACCGCGTCGGCGCCGAGCCGGCTTTGCAGGCGTTCGACCAGACGGCCCACGCTTTCGGTCTGCGACGCCGGGCTGGCGAACAGTTCCTGGTTGGGCGCCGCCAGCGCGGTGACCTGGTCTGCGCGCAAGGTCAGTTCGATCACCGGCGCCATCAGCGCGAGCTGGCCCAGCCGTTCGCGCAGCAGCAGCGTCAGGTGGTCGGGATCGCGGCTGGCGCTGGCCAGCTGGATCGTCACGGGGGTGCTGCGATGATCGCGCTGGCGGGTCGGTTCGTGGTGCAGCCACAAGGTGATGCTGCTGATGGCCGAGTGGTGCGCATGGAGCCAGCCGGTCAGTTGCAGCAGCAGCCGGCGCGCGGCAAACAGCAAGGCATCGGTGTGCTCCACCCGGGCCGGCAATTCCAGCCGCACATCGAAGCAGGCCGGAGCGGTAAACCAGCCATGCACTTCGGCTTCATCGCCATACGCACGATCGATGGTGCGCAGCAGGTCGTTGCCAAAGCGGCGCGCGATACCGGCCCGTGGCATCTGGCGCAACTGTCCCAGGGTATGGCAACCGATGCCGGTCAGCGTCGCCAGATGCGGGCGTGCCGCTGCGATCGCCGCAAGCGCAATCGGCGCCAGCATCTCAGGCAGGTTCTTGTCACGCCAATCGCTGTCGTCTTGCGCCAGCAGCCAGGCCGCCGTCGCCGTGGGCGCGCAGGCCCATTGCGTTTGCAGGCCCAGATCAGCGATGCCGGCCAGCAGTTGCGCGGCGAGCTGGTCGAGTCCATTGAACAGCGTCAGGCTGGCGCCGACGTCGAGCAGCAAGCCGTCGGGTTGCAGCGCGACCTGCGGTGTGAAGCGCAGCGCCCACAACGCCGCTTCGTGCAAGGCCTGTTGCTCTTGTTCGGGAATGCGCGGCACGACCTGCAACTGCGCACTGAGCGACCACGCATTGGCTTCCGACATGCCTGCTGCGATGCCGGCATCGAGCGCGGCCCGGTTGCACCAGCCGACCCGTTTGTGCTGGGTCACGACCACCGGTGTACCGGGTTCGTCAAGCCGGCAGCGCAGTACGGTATCGAGCGGCAGTTGCGATAAATTGAGGGCGATCCACAGCATGGTCAGGTGTCACGGAGAAGTCGGGCACGCGCACGCGCTCGGCAAAAGGTTGATGGAGTACGGCGGGTACGGCCAGCGGCAGGATCACCGGCTGCGCATGCACCGGGCCACGGCGCTTGATGACCTCGACCGACAACTGGCCGGACGGCGCCGCCCGGCAGGCCAGCCGCAGCGGCGCCGGCGAGGATTCATGCTGGGCATTGGCCGGGCGCATCACGAAAGTCAGGCCCTCGCAGCCGGCCGCAGCCAGTTGCAGGCGGCGCAGATGATCGGCGCGGCATTGCGGTAGCCAGCACAGCAGGGCGCCGAAACTGGTGCTCTTCAAGGTTTGTTCAATGGCCCAGATGCGGTCGGCCGGTTTGTCGGCCTCGACCAGCAGCACATGGGTCAGATCGATGCCCAGCTCGGTCAGCGCAGCGGCAAACGGGATATGCGGCGGCGCCATCAGGATCACGGTTTTTCTGGCCTGGGTGAGGCTGGCAATGATGGGTGCGAGCAAGCGCAATTCGCCAATGCCCGGTTGCGCCAGCAACAGTTCGATCAAGACCGAGGCGGGCCAGCCGCCATTGGGCAACTCGCGGTCCAGCGCCGTAAAACCGGACGGCGTCGTCACGGCGCGATAGGAGCCCATCTGGTTGCCGCGCCAGACGACATCGGGCATTTGCGCCAGCAAGGCGGCGGCGGCTTGCGGTGCGGCCATTCGGGTGGGGGATGCGAGCATGGGAACCTCCGGGCAGGTGAGTTGGACAAGTGACAGTGGTTTGATGAAACACTGTATGAATACACAGTATATGTGATATCCGATGCCTGTCGTCAAATGCCGGGAAAACAATTCGCCATGCTGTCTGTTTAGCGTTTCACCCGCGTTGCCGTTTTATTCACAAATCGCAATGATCTGGTTGAGAGAATCACACGCCAGCGCAAATACATCGGCAGGTGCTTGCTTCATCGGATGCGGTTTTGCCTGACGCATCTTCCAGTCAAAGGACTTTGGCTGATGCGTGAGGATGTAGCTGACAACGCCCTTGACGCCGACAAACTGAATGGCGAAGGGGTTCGTTTCGTTGTATGCCGCGGTCGTCATTGGCAATCCGATGACGATGCCGGTGCGCTCATTAAACGCTTTTGGCGACAGCACCAGCAAGGGATGGACATCACGCATTTCTTTGCCCACTTGCGGGTTGCAGTCAATCCAGATCACGTCGCGGCGGTCAGGCGACCAGAATTTACCAGTCGCCATCAAAATACCTCGACACCAACACGGCCACCGGTCGTCATCACCTCACCGCCGTGTTTTGCGGGATCGAATGCCGCCAGTTTCTGCGCCAGCGACAATGTTGGCGTGCCGACACGCTTGACGACAACGCCCGACTCCTGAATCGATATTTCGACCGGTTGCCCGACTGCGAATCGGGCCGATCTGGCGATGGCGGCGGGAATGCGTACAGCCAGGCTGTTGCCCCACTGTTGAACGGTAAGACTTGCTTTGACCATGTCAATTCTCCATTGATGTGTAAAGTAGATACGAGTCTATACATTTATCCATCTGTGTCAACGCGTTAATACACGCGCCTGCGATGAGATCGGAATGCATTGTTGATCAAACCACATGCCGCCAAAAATGGATTCAACCATGCAGCTTTATCCCGCTGACCGACCGATGCAGCTATGATCTGTGCCTGACCCGCACTGACTTGCCCCATGAACTTCGATCCGCTGCATCCCCGCCTGGCCTTTGTCGACCTCGAAACCACCGGCGCCACCGCCACCTCCGACCGCATCACCGAAGTCGGCATCGTCGAAGTCGATGAGGACGGCGTGCGCGAGTGGAGCAGTCTGGTCAATCCGCATTGCAGGATTCCGGAATTCATCGAAGGCCTGACCGGCATTTCGAATGCCATGGTGGCCGATGCGCCGAGCTTCGAAGACCTTGCGGCGGAAATCCATGCGCGCCTCGAAGGACGGATTTTTCTGGCCCACAATGCGCGCTTCGATCATGGTTTTCTGAAGAACGAATTCCGCCGCCTCGGCATCGATTTTCGGCCGACCGTGCTGTGCACCGTCAAGCTCTCGCGCAAGCTCTACCCCGGCTTTGCCAAACACAATCTGGATACGCTGGCCGAGCGCCATCGCCTGCAGGTCACGGAGCGCCATCGCGCGCTGGGCGATGCCAAGCTGATCTGGCAGTTCTGGCAGGTCATTCACGCCACGCTGCCGCACGAGCAGATCCATGCAGCGGTGAAGGAATTGACCACGCTGCCCAGCCTGCCGTCGAATCTGGATGCCGCGCTGATCGACGACTTGCCGACCACGCACGGTGTCTACCTGTTTTACGATGACAGCCAATTGCCGCTGTATGTCGGCAAGGCCAACAATTTACGCCGGCGCGTGCTGTCGCATTTCAGCGGTGATCACACCTCGTCGAAAGAGCTGCAACTGTCGCAGCAAATCCGGCGCGTGGAATGGATCGAGACGGCCGGCGAACTGGGTGCGCTGCTCAAGGAAGCCGCGCTGATCAAGCAGCTGATGCCGACCCACAATCATCAGTTGCGCCGCAATGAAGAGACCTGCGCCTGGCGGCTGGTGCAGCATGGCGAGCAGTGGAAGCTGGCGCTGGTCAATACCGAGGATCTGTTTTTCGGCGATGAAGAACATCTGTTCGGACCGTACGCCAGCACGCGCAAGGCGACCACTGCCCTGAAAGCGATTGCCGATGCCCATCAGTTGTGCCACGCCTTGCTGGGTCTGGAAAAGGTCCGCAGCGGCAAGGCCTGCTTTGCCAGTCAGGTCATGCAATGTCCGGGCGCCTGTGTCGGGCGCGAAACGGCGCAATCGCACACGGCCCGCATGTTCGCCGCACTGGAAAGCGAACGCATGCAGCGCTGGCCGTATGCCGGGCCGGTCGGAATTCGCGAGGGCGCTGCGCTGCACATCGTGAATAACTGGAGTTATTACGGCACCGCCGGCGACGAGGCCGCCGCGTGGGAGTTGATCGAACACGGTCAGGCACGGTTTGATCGCGACGTGTACAAGATCCTGCACAAGAAGCTGGCCGCGTTCGGCACGCAGGTACGGCGGTTTTTTTAAGGTGGCAACGATGCGACGATGGATGGTGTCGATGCTGTTGCTGCCGGCGCTGTGCCAGGCCGACGAGATTCCAGCCTTTTCGCAGATGCAGGCAGGTGCGGCGGTGACTGGCTGGAGCGTGCTCAAGCCGGCCCCGAAAGCGCCCGATACGCTGTACGCATTGGTGCAGGACGAAGGCCGTGTTGTGCTCCGGGCCGATGCCAACCAGTCGATGTCAGGGCTGGTGTTTGCCAACCGCATTGATCTGAAAAAAACACCATTGCTGCAATGGCGCTGGAAGATCACCGCGCCGGTCAAGAGCGGTGACATGACGCGCAAGTCGGGCGATGACTATGCGGTGCGGATTTACGTGATGTTTGATTATCCGGCCGACAAACTCTCGTTTGCCACCCGCGCCAAACTGAAAATCGGCGAAGCGCTGTATGGCCAGAATATCCCGACCGCGGCAATCAACTATGTCTGGGACAACCATCAGCCGGTCGGCACCATCGCATCCAATGCCTACACCGATCGGGCCCGCATGATGGTGCTTGAAAGCGGCGCCGGCAAGGCCGGGCAATGGGTCACGGAAACGCGTGATGTGGCGGCGGATTTTCGCGCCGCGTTCGGTGAGGATGCGCCGGATGTGGTGGCCGTTGCGCTGGCCACCGATACCGATAACACCGGCGAACATGCGATCGCGTGGTACGGCGATCTGCAGTTTATCGGGCGTTAAACCGCGGCACGCTCACGCTTCGGCGTTCTGGCCGGCTTCCGTGCGGCAATCAGCGCAACCGTTCAATTTGCCTGTCGATAAAAGCGATACGTCGCGGTGTACGGCACCCGTGCGACTTGCTGCGCGATGGCTGCCGTACAAGGCGTGGAGGGCGCCAGCCCGGCCGAGGTAAACAGGCGCTGGATGCTGGTGGTTTTGCCCAGCACGCCACTGCCAGAGGTTGACCTGGCGCTCAGCAGCAACCAGGGAATCGCCGCTGCATCCGGGCCGGGATCGCTGCCCACCACGGCGCCGACAACGCGACTGCCGTCGATCGATTCCCAGGTCGGCCCGCCAAAGTGCTTGCCCAGTGGCTGGCCGGCGCGATCCAGCAGCGTTGCTTCCGGTCCCTTGAATTTCCAGGCATAGGCTGCCGGCATATCGGGCTTGGCGCTGCATTCATAGATTTGCACGCCAGACGCCAACGCTTCCAGAAACATGGACTGATCCGGGGCGGCGCGCAATGCCGCCGGGACATCGGCCTGCTTCGCGGGACTGGACACGCAGCCAGCGATCGTGAGGCCGGCAATCAGATACAACGCGGGTTGGAGTCTGGATGGTTTCATTGGAGATCCCTGGAGTGGCGTACATGAATGAATGCGCGCTAAACATCGCGTCGCAGCGGTTCGACTTGGAGGTGCGCAGGCGGAAGTTCGTTCCACCCCTCCCGCATTGGTTCTGACCGATAGCCAGCCCGGGGCGGCCAACACGAATTCCGCTCACGACATATACTCCAGCTCCCATCTTCCCACGTCACGCTGCCATGAAAATTGCTCGCATCCCGATTGCGCTGGCCTTGCTTTCCGCTGTCTTGCTGGCTCTGTCCGGCCTTGGCGTGCGGCTCGGCTGGTGGTCGTTTCCCACCGGATTCCAGATGCTGCGCTGGGTGGTCTACATCGGGCTGGCGGCGGCAGCCGGCGGGCTCATCGGGCTTGCAGTGCCACGCTGGCGCGCCGGCGCGGCGGTGGTCCTGCTGCTTGGTGCCGTGCTTGGCGCTGCATGCGCCTGGTTTCCGTGGCACATGCTGCAAACCGCAAAATCCTTGCCGCCGATTCACGATATTTCTACCGACCTGTCGGACCCGCCCGCGTTCGTGGCGGTCGCACCGCAACGTCCTGCCCCGGCCGCATACGGCGGCAGCGCGATTGCGGCGCAACAGCGCGCCGGCTATCCGGATATCCAGCCGTTGCTGCTGACCGATAGCAAAGCGCTGGCCTTCGCGCGCGCATTGTCTGCGGCAAAGCAGGCCGGCTGGGAAATCATCGCGGCCGACCCGCAAGACGGTCGCATTGAGGCAGTCGCGACGACCTTGTGGTTTGGCTTCAAGGACGATATCGCGGTGCGCGTCAGGGCGGCCGACGGCGGCAGTCGCATCGATGTCCGATCGGTATCGCGGGTCGGCAAAAGCGATGTTGGCGCCAATGCTGCGCGCATCCGCGCCTACTTTGCCGCGGTGCAGGCGGAGCCGGCGGCACGCGCTGCCGGCTCCGCGTATTGAATACCTTGATGTGCTACCCATCCATCTTTCGAAAGACTTCATCATGACTGACCTGTCCGCTTTCCCGATCACGCGCAAATGGCCCGCGACCCACCCTGAACGCCTGCAGTTGTATTCGCTGCCGACGCCAAACGGGGTCAAGGTCTCGATCATGCTGGAAGAATGCGCGCTGCCTTACGAACCGCATCTGGTCCGTTTCGACGCGGAAGATCAGCTGTCGCCGGAATTCCTGTCGCTCAATCCAAACAACAAGATCCCGGCCATCCTCGACCCGAATGGCCCCGGCGGCCAGCCGCTGGCGCTGTTCGAGTCCGGCGCGATCCTGCTGTACCTGGCCGAAAAAACCGGCCAGTTCCTGCCGGCCGATCCGGCGCGGCGCTATGAAACGATCCAGTGGCTGATGTTTCAGATGGGTGGCATCGGGCCGATGTTCGGACAGCTTGGCTTCTTCAATAAATTCGCCGGCAAGGACTATGAGGACAAGCGCCCGCGTGACCGCTATGCGGCGGAATCGCGTCGCCTGGTGGGCGTGGTCAATCAGCGCCTGGCCGAGCGCGCGTGGATCATGGGCGACGACTACACCATTGCCGATGTCGCCACTTTTCCGTGGATACGCAACCTGATCGGTTTTTACGAGGCCGGCGATCTGGTGGGCATGGCGGATTTTCCGCATGTCACGCGCGCGCTGGATGCTTTCGTGGCACGTCCGGCGGTGCAGCGCGGACTGGAGATCCCGGCGCGGGTCTGAACCTTTCCGGGGCGCAGCGGCTGCGGTAGAATCGGCAGCCCGGCGCGATCCGCCGGCAATGCCACTTCCTTGTTCACCTACCCCGCTGCAAAGGCCGTTGCATGACCCTGTTTCGATTGATCGGCACCTTCGTGCGCCTGCACTGGCGTTCGTATGGCGCAGCTGGTGTAATGTTGTTACTGGTCGCCATCCTGACGGTCTGGGTGCCGCGCAAGATCGGGCATGTCATCGATGCGCTGGTGGCCGGGCAGCTCAGCGGCATGGCGTTGCTGCAGGAATTGGGCTGGCTGGTCGCGATGGGGGTGGCGATTTACTTTCTGCGGGTCGGCTGGCGCCTGGAACTGTTTGCCGCCGCCTATCAATTCGGGGTCGACCTGCGCACCCGCCTGTATGCGCGGCTGTGCCTGCAGGGTCCGAGCTTTTATCAAAAACAGCGTACCGGCGATTTGATGGCGCTGGCCACCAATGACATCGATGCCGTGGAAATGGCGGCGGGCGAAGCCATGCTGGCCGGCTTCGATGGCTCGCTGACGCTGGTGATGGTGCTGGCGATCATGTTGCTCGGCGTCGACTGGCGTCTGACGTTGATTGCACTGGTGCCGTTTCCCTTCATGGCCTTCGCGTTCTGGCGCATTTCGAACCAGATCCATACTGCCTCGACCGACGCCCTCAAGCGTTTCAGCGACCTCAACGATCACGTGCAGGAGACGCTGGCAGGGGTGCGCACGCTGCGTGCCCTCGGTCTGGAGCAACGCAGCGCGGCACGCTTTGCCGAACTGGCCGAACATGCCGCTGCAGCCAATCTGGCCGCGCAAAGCTGGGAAGCGGCCTACGAACCGGCGGTCGGGATCACGTTGTCCACCGCCGGCGTGCTGACCCTGGCGCTGGGTGGCTATCTGGTCTGGAACAATCAACTGAGCATCGGCGCGCTGACCAGTTTCACGATCTATCTGAGCCAGTTGATCTGGCCCATGTTTGCGGCCGGCTGGGTACTGTCCTTGATCGAACGCGGCCGCGCTGCATGGGAACGGCTCGAACCGGTGCTGGAAGTGCCGCTGTCAGTCGACGATCACGGCACCGTCACGGACTGGACGCCGGGACGGCTGGCCTTCAACGCGGTGGATTTTTCGTATCCGACCCATGACGCGCTGGCCTTGCACGACATTTCGCTGCATCTGGAGTCAGGCCAGACACTCGGCCTGGTCGGTCCGACCGGGTCAGGCAAGACCAGCCTGTTGCGGCTGCTGCTGCGGCAGTTCCACCCGCTGCGCGGCAGCGTCGAATGGGGCCGGCACTCGCTGGAAGACTACACGCTGGCGACCTTGCGCGAGGCGATCAGCTGGGTCCCTCAGGAATCGTTCCTGTTCTCGGCCACGATTGCCGACAATATCGCCATGGCCCGACCGCACGCCAGTCGCGCCGAGATCGAGCAGGTCGCCGAGCTGGCTGCCGTGCGCGAAGATATCGGCCGCTTTGCGCAGGGCTTCGACACCCCGGTCGGCGAGCGCGGCATCACCTTGTCCGGCGGCCAGCGCCAGCGCGTGGCGATTGCGCGCGCGTTGCTGGCCGACAGTCCCTTGCTGCTGCTCGACGATGCGCTGTCGGCAGTCGACACCGGCACCGAAGCGGCGATCCTGCAGCACCTGCGCGAGGCGCGCCGCGACCGCACGGTGATCATTGCCAGCCATCGCCTGAGTGCGGTGGTCGACGCGGACCAGATCCTGGTGCTGCGCGACGGCCGCATTACCGAACGCGGCAACCACGCGCAACTGCTGGCGCTGGATGGCTGGTATGCCAGCCAGTGGCGTTACCAACAACTGGAGGCCAGTCTCGATGCGCTCTGAAACCCTGCAGGCGATCGACCTGCTGCGCCATTCGGCTGCGCCAGACCGTAAACATCTGTGGCTGGGCGTGCTCTGGCTGGTGGTGGCCGCGGGACTCGAAGTGCTGGGCCCATTGATGGGGAAAGTGCTGATCGACGATCACCTGCTGCCGCGTCACCTCGACTGGCCGCGGATGATCGGGCTGCTGGCGGCCTTCCTGGTCAGCGGCTGGATCGCCAGCGCGCTGCGGTATCTGCAACTGGTGCGCCTGTCCGGGCTGGCGATGCGCTCGGTGCGACGCCTGCGCGAATCGGTCTACAACCATGTGTTGCGCCTGCCGATGACCTTCTTTGACACCGCCATCACCGGCAAGCTGGTCAGCCGTGTCACCAATGACACCGAAGCAGTCAAGAATCTGTATATCCAGGTGCTGTTCGTCATGCTCGACAGCAGCATCGTGGTCACCGGTGCGATGCTGGCGATGGCGTGGCTGGACTGGCGCCTGATGCTGATCGTACTGGGGTTGTTTCCGACCGTGGTGGTGATCGTCTGGTTTTATCAGCGCATGAGCGCGCCGGCGGTGGCGCGGGCGCGCGAGTTGCGCAGCGAGATCAATGCGCAGATGGCCGAGTCGATCGGCGGCATGACGGTGCTGCAGGCGAGCAATGCCACCGCGCGCTTCAGCCAGCGTTTCTTGCGCACCAACCAGCTGCATTACGCCGCCCGCGTTACCGAATTGCGCGCCAATGCCTGGCTGTTGCGACCGGCACTCGATTTTCTCAATATCCTGCTGCTGGTCGGCGTGATCTACAGCTTTGGCCAGCGCCAGTTCAGCGCGCTGGAAGTTGGCATCCTGTACGCGTTCGTCAGCTACATCGCGCGCGTGGTCGATCCACTGATCCAGATCACCCTGCAGTTCAGCCAGTTGCAGCAATCGGTGGTGGCGGCGGCGCGCGTGAACACCTTGCTGCATGAGTCCCGTCCGCAACGCAATGTCAGCGACCTCCATATTGGCGCGGGCGCGGTGTCGATTCGCAACCTGCGCTTCGGCTACCGCCCCGACCAGATCGTGCTGCACGACCTGAGCCTGGATATTCCGGCCGGTGCGTTCTATGGCGTGGTTGGCCACACCGGCAGCGGCAAGTCGACGCTGCTCAGTTTGCTGCTGCGTTTTTACACCGCATCGGCCGGGCGCATCGACATCGACGGCATGGCGCTGGCGACGATTGGCGACGATGCGTTTCGCGCCGACGTCGGCCTGGTCCCGCAAGATCCGTTTCTGCTGGCCGCCAGCGCGCGTGAAAATATCGACATGGGACGCGGTTACTCGCAGGCGCAGATCGAAACGGCGGCACGTGCAGCCAAGGCGCATGGCTTCATCAGCGCGCTGGAGCAGGGCTACGATACGCCGCTGGGCGAAGGCGGCGCGCGTCTGTCGACCGGACAAAAGCAGTTGATCGCGATTGCGCGGGCGCTGGCCGGGCAACCGAAAATCCTGTTCCTGGACGAGGCCACCTCACATATCGACAGCGAAACCGAACAGGTGGTGCAGGCTGCGTTGAACGAGTTGCGCGGCAGCGTCACCATCATCGCGATTGCGCACCGTTTGTCGACCATCCGCGATGCCGATCGGATCATCGTACTCAATCATGGACAGATTGCCGAGTCCGGTGCGCACGAGGCGCTGATGGCCATCGAGGACGGGATTTACCAGAAGCTGTATCTGTTGCAGCAGCTGGGGGATTAACCCGGTAACGCTTGAAGCAGGGCGCTCACAGCGCAGCCGGTGGCGCAGTGCTGCAGAGCAGGGCGGCGACGGCCAGCACGGCGGCCAGCAGCGCAGCTTCAAGCTGCAGCAGGCGTTTAAACCGGCGTTGCCACAGGGCCGACACGGATGCATCGGTGCGCAGACTCGCCAGCAGCGGCGGCATCGCCCACCAGCGATTGATGGCGCCAAGAATGACTGCCAGCGCCACCAGCAGCAACTTCAGCGTGAGCCACTGCGCCCACGCGTTTCCCTGAAGACCGGCGAGGGTTCCGGCGCCGCGCCAGCTGCTGATGGCGCCCGTCAGGACAATGCCTGCCAGCGCTACCGTCGCCGAGGCCGACAGGCTTTGTACGTAGCCTGACTGCGCCAGACGATCGGCGGACAGCGTGCTGCCGCGGCGGCGCAGCACCACCAGCGCCGACAGCATGACCTCGCCGACCCAGACGCTGACCAGCAGCAAATGTGCCGTCTCGATCACGAACGGCCAGCTCAGCATGCCGTCCGCGACGGCGTGACTGACCGCGCTGCGACTGAGTGCAAATACCAGCAGGCTGAGCCATCCGAGCCTGGCGCCGATGCCCCAGCGCTGGCCAACGCGTTGCAGGGTCGGCAAAAGGCACAGCGCGGCGATGCTGACCAGCCAGCCGTGTCCGAAATGGGTGGAGATAATCAGCGGCCAGAGCGCCGGTCCCGCCTGCGTGACCGGCAGTTCTGCCATGGCCGCCGCTTCCAGCACCAGCACCACCAGCAACAGCAGGCCGACCCAGACCATCGCGCCAGTCTGCCAGCGCGCCACCAGCAGGCGCTGCTGCCGCCCCCATGGGCCCTGACTGCCGGTCAGCTGCCAATCGGTCACGGCCGCGCCGACCAGCACGGCGAACCCGAGGTTGAGTAGCGCAATGGCCGCTACCGTGACGAAACTGACCTCCTCCACTACTTCACCTGAAAACCGAATTGGCCCTTGGTGCGATGCCCATCGTGGGTCATGGTCGACCATTGCACCCGATAGCTGCCTGACAGCAGCGCGGGCACTGCCAGCAGCATGGTCTCCGGCTGGTCCGGCGCAATCGTGGCCGGGGCGGTGTTGACGGCGCGACCCTGCCGGTCCAGCAGCGTCACCCTGGAAAACGGTGCGTCCAGTGCTTCGTTAAAGCGCAAGCGGATTTCGCCTGGCGGGCTGGCCAGCGTCGCACCGGCGGCCGGACTGGATTCCTTCAGCACCGCGTGGGCAAAGGCAGAGGGCGCCACCAGGATGGCGCTTGCTGCGGTCAACGCCAGCAGCAGGGTGGATTTCTTCATACTCGGTGCTCCGTAAAAAATTGAATTGGTCAGTGCTGCATCTTGCCGTCACGGGTGACGGTCATGGTGCTGGCATCGGCTTGCGGACCCTGCGCCGACGTCACCGGCGGCAGCTCGCCGGTCCATTCCTGGGCCACGGTTCCGGCCGGATGGCGATACCAGCCGGGATCGCGGTAGTCATCGCGCGCCAGTCCGTCGCGCACCTTGACGGTGGTGAACATGCCGCCCATCTCGATGCCGCCGAACGGGCCGTCGCCGGACATCATTGGAAGCGTGTTTTCCGGCAGCGGCATCTGCATGCCACCCATTGCGCCGCCCTTGTCGCCCATCACCATGTAGGACGGCAGCAGCGCATTGATTTTTTCCGACACGCCGCCTTGGTCGACCCCGATCATGGTGGGCACCTGATGGCCCATGGCGTTCATCGTGTGATGCGATTTATGGCAATGGAAAGCCCAGTCGCCCGGCGCATTGGCGTTGAATTCGATGGCGCGCATCTGTCCGACGCCGATGTCCGTCGTCACTTCAGGCCAGCGTGCCGTCGCTGGCACCCAACCGCCATCGGTGCCGGTGACCTCGAAGGCGTGGCCGTGCAAATGCACCGGATGATTCGTCATCGTCAGGTTGCCGGCCCGGATCCTGACGCGGTCGCCGCGTCGCACCACCATCGGATCGATGCCGGGAAAGGCGCGGCTGTTGAAGGTCCACAGGTTGAACTCCAGCATGGTGCTGGTCTTCGGTGTGTACGCGCCCGGATCGATGTCGTACGCATTGAGCAGGAAAACAAAGTCGCGATCGACTGCGTGCTCGGCCGGATTCTTCGGATGCGTAATCCACGAACCCATCATGCCCATGGCCATCTGCACCATTTCGTCGGCATGCGGGTGGTACATGAAGGTGCCGGCGCGCTGTGCCACGAATTCATAGACGAAGGTCTTGCCCGGTGCGATGCCGGGCTGGGTCAGTCCGGTCACGCCATCCATGCCATTCGGCAGCGGCTGGCCATGCCAGTGAATGCTGGTGTGCTCGGGCAATTTGTTGGTGACAAAAATCCGCACGCGATCGCCTTCCACCACCTCGATGGTCGGGCCCGGACTCTGGCCGTTGTACCCCCACAGGTTGGCTTTCATGCCGGGCGCAATCTCGCGCACCACCGGTTCGGCCACCAGATGGAATTCCTTGACGCCGTTTTTCATCCGCCACGGCAGGCTCCAGCCATTGAGCGTGACCACCGGGTGGTAGGGACGGCCGTTTGGCGGGGGCAAGGGCGGCATGGTCGCCGCACTCGGTTGCAACGGGGCTTCCGGCAGCGATGCTGCGCCGACCTTGCTCACCAGCGCGGCGCCCAGCATGGTGCCGACACTGCCGGATAAAAATGCGCGACGGGTTGTCATGGTGTAGCTCCTTGTTGGGTGACGGGCAAGCGACCGCCCAGTGCCGCCTGCAGATTGGTGTCGGCGATCCAGTAGTCTTTCAGTGCCGTGATGAAGCCGTTGCCGGCGTTGGCCTGTTCGCGCGCATCGGCCAGCAAGGCGAAGGGGCTCGCCAGCATGCCGTTGTAGCGCAACTGCATTTCATCGGCGATCCGCTTGCGCAGCGGCAGGACCTGATCGCGGTAATGGCGCGCCAGTTGCCACGCGGCGCGATAGTTGGCATGGCTTTCACGCGCCTCGCTGCGCGCATTCACGGCAATTTCGGCCAGGCGGCCGGCGGACGCGAGGTAGCTGGCTTCGGCACGCGCAACGCGGGCGCCGCCCCAGTCGAACAGCGGGATTTCGAGTGTCACTTCGTAACCCGGCGCGCTGGGCTGGCCGGTGGCTGAATTGCGCACCAGGCCGAGGTCAAGCACGTTGACGAAGCGGGTGGTTCTGGTGAGCCCAAGCGATGCGGCGGTTTCCTGCAACTGCAATTGTCCGGCTTGCACATCGAGCCGGTCGCGCAGGGCGCTTTGTTCGACCTCCGGCAGTTCTGCAATCGCCGCCGGCAAATCCGGCAGGCGCTCCGGCAGCCGGAACTGCGCGGCGTCGCCCGACAGGCCGAGCAGGCGTGTCAGCTTTTCGCGCGCGGCCAGCGCGTCTTTGGTAGCGCGGCTTGCTGCACCGATCGCATCGACGTGGAAGGCCTGCTCGCGCAGCAGATCGAGCTGGCTCCAGTTACCCGCCTGCGTCATGCGCGCCGCCAGTTCGGCGCCGGCAGCTGCAGCCGCATTGACTGTGCCGGCATAGTCGGCGCTCTGTTGCGCCGCGATCGCCTCAAAATACGCGCGCCGCGTGTCGTACGCCATCTTCAGCGCGGCGTCTGTCACCAGCAATTTCGTTTGTTCGAAGCGACGGCTTTCGATGCGACCGGCCAGCGGCAGCGTCAGCACGCGCAGCAGATTAAACGTCAGCGTGCGTTCGATCGCAACCTCGTCGCCGGAATGGGTACGCTTGAAGCCAAACGCGGGGTTGGTCAAACGACCAGCCTGCACCAGATCGGCTTCGGCAATGCCGAGACTGGCATAGGTGGCCTGCAGCCCGCGATTGTTGAGCAAGGCAATCGTGACAGCGTCGTCGACCGAGAGCGGCGTCTGCAATTTTTGTGTGATCAGGGCCGCCAGCGCGCGTTCGTCGTTCTCGGTTTTGATCGGATGCACTTCGATGCCGAGGCGCTGCCGGGTGAGTTGATTGACGCTGTCGAAGCCGCCGTCCTGCGAAAAGCTGGCGCAGCCGGCGAGCAGCAATATTGCGGCAGCCACGCCGGGCCGCGCCAGCGCGACCCTCCGTAACATGGTTTTTTTCAAGATGACCTCATCTGCGAATTAGCACGAATGGTCTGCGCGCAGCGCGCGCAAAACCAGCCTCTGGGTGTCAGGCGAATGAGGTTTTGGGCGGGCGTTCCGGATGCCCGGTGACAACCGATGGAGGAAACACCTGCAGCGTGGCGATGCGGGCCGAAGGGAAATGCAGTTCAGGAAGGGCCGGCAGTGCTGGCGGCGTCATCATCACGCCAACGCAGCAGGCGGCGCAGGCCCCGCATTGGTGTGTCCCATGGTGACTGCCCTGGGTGAGGTCGGCGTGTTCCGCCATGTTCGCGTGATGATGGGCATGATCGGTCGGCGCGATGGCCGCAGCGCCTGCGTTCGAGGGCGCGCACGGCAACATGCCTGACGCCACGGCGCCATGCAACGGCATCGCGAACATCAGGCAGATCATCAATATGTGAAAAATTGCGCGCATGGCGGAAGGTTACACGACTTCGGCGAACAGCCGCGCGCAATTGGCACGAACCGGTCGCGCGCGCGGGCCGCGCTGCTGGTATTGTCTGTGACCAAATCAATGATCACCGAGTGCAATGAAACGTCCCCGCTTCGCCCCCGATAATTTCATGCTGCTGATGATTGCCACCGTGATCATGGCCAGCTTGCTGCCATGCTCCGGCGTCACGGCGCAGGCCTTCAATGGCATCACCAATGTCGCCATCTGCCTGCTGTTCTTTCTGCACGGCGCCAAGTTGCCGCGCGAGGCAGTGATCGCCGGCCTGACGCACTGGCGACTGCACCTGACGGTGCTGGCCTGCACGTTTGTCGTGCTGCCTTTGCTGGGACTGCTGCTCAAGCCGCTCGCCTCGGTACTGGTGACTCCCGACCTGTATCTCGGCCTGTTGTTCGTGTGCGTGCTGCCATCAACGGTGCAGTCGTCGATCGCATTCACTTCGGTGGCGCGCGGTAACGTGCCGGCGGCAGTGTGCGCCGCCTCCGCCTCGAATCTTCTGGGAATATTTCTTACTCCGGTGCTGGTCGGCTTGTTGGTGGTCGCCCATAGCGGCGCGGCGTCGTCGTTCGAGGCAATTGGCAAGATCGCGCTGCAGTTGCTGCTGCCGTTCATCGCCGGGCAGATTGCCCGCAGGTGGATCAGCGGCTGGCTGGACCGCAACAAGGGGGTGCTCAAATTCGTCGATCAGGGCTCGATTCTGCTGGTCGTCTACACCGCCTTCAGCGAGGCGGTCAATCAAGGACTGTGGCAGCAATTGCCGATGCATTCCCTGTTGGGCCTGCTGTTGCTCGATGTGTTGTTGCTGCTGTTGATCATCGCGATTGCCACCGTCGGCAGCCGCTGGCTCGGCTTCAACAAGGAAGATGAAATCACGATCGTGTTTTGCGGTTCGAAAAAGAGCATGGCCAGCGGTATTCCGATGGCGAAGATTTTGTTTGCCGGACCCGCGCTCGGGGCGGTGGTCTTGCCATTGATGCTGTTTCATCAGATCCAGTTGATGGTGTGTGCCGTGTTGGCACAACGCTATGCGCAGCGGCTAAATCCAGTGACGAGGGTTCGGGAAGCACCGAAGATTTAGTGATGTCTGTTCGCTTTTTCCAACAAAATTCGTGGCGTAAAAATTTGCAACACAAGATTTAACAAAATTTCACATATGCATGATATGTTTCTCCAAGGCAAATTATGATGCCCTTGACCAGGAGACATGCATGTCGTTCACACAACTTCGCGCCGCGCTTGCGCTTTCCGCACTGACCTTGCTGGCTTCCTGCGGCGGCGGTGGCAGCAGCACTGCCGGCAGCGGCGGTGCTGCCGCTGTCACTCCCGGCCGGGACGGCAACACGCTGCCCATTGAGGTCACCAATCCAACCGACGCGCAGGCCTCGCGTTTTCTGGCACAGGCATCGTTCGGCGCGACCAGTCCGGGCATCACGGAAGTCGTCGCCGGCGGCGACAACGGCTGGCTGACCAGCCAGTTCGCCAAGCCGCAAACACTGCACCGCGACTATCTCAATGCAGTGGCAGCGACGCTGGCAGCAGGCACGACACTGAATCAAAACAACTTCTTCGAAACGTTCTGGAAGCAAGCCGCCACAGGCGATGACCAGCTACGGCAACGCATGGCATTTGCGCTGTCGCAAATCTTTGTGATTTCGATGCAGGATGCCGGCATTGGTGACAATCCTGTCACTGCCGCCGCCTTCTACGACATGCTGGGCGCGGATGCTTTCGGTAACTTCCGCAAGCTGCTCGAGGATGTCTCGCTGCACCCGGCGATGGGGGTGTATCTGACCTCGATTCACAATCAGAAAGAATCCAGCACACGTACGCCGGATGAAAATTATGGTCGCGAAGTCATGCAGCTGATGACCATCGGGCTGTATCAACTGAACCAGGACGGCAGCCTGAAGCTGACCAATGGCTTGCCCGTCGAGACCTATACCAGTGCCGACATCAGCGGCATGGCGAAGGTGTTCACCGGCTGGAGCTGGGCCGGCCCGGACAAGACCAACACGCGCTTTTTTGGCGGCACGCCAGACCCGGATCGTTACTGGAAGCCGATGCAGAGCTATCCGCAATACCATTCGACCGCCGAGAAATCCTTTCTTGGCGTGACCATCCCGGCGCAAACCACGGCCAATCCGGAAGCCAGTCTGAAGATCGCGCTGGACACCCTGTTCAACCATCCGAATGTCGGTCCGTTCATCGGCCGCCAGCTGATTCAACGGCTGGTCACCAGCAATCCGAGTCCAGCCTACGTGGCGCGCGTCGCAGCTGCGTTTGCCGACAATGGCGCCGGCGTGCGGGGCGACCTGCAGGCCGTCATCCGTGCGATTCTGCTTGATACCGAAGCCCGCACCGACAGCCGCATCGGCGCCATCGACAGCGGCAAGCTGCGCGAGCCGATCCTGCGCCTGGCGGGCTGGATGCGGGCGTTCAATGTCACCTCGACGTCCGGCCGGTTCCTGCTGACCAATCTGGATGACGCGCTGTTTTCGATCGGCCAGTCGCCATTGCGCTCGCCCTCGGTATTCAATTTTTACCGGCCTGGCTATGTGCCGCCCAACACCTCCATCGCGGCTGCCAACCTGGTCGCGCCGGAGATGCAGTTGACCGGCGACACGTCAGTGGTCGGCTATCTGAACACGATGCGCGACATCGTCCCCAACGGCATCGGCACCAGCCGCGACGTCAAGAGCAGCTACGCCACCGAGCTGACGCTGGCGGACACACCGGACAAACTGATCGATCGCGTCAACCTGCTGCTGCTGGCCAACCAGATGTCGGCGACCCTGCGCAGCCAGATTCTGACCGCGATGAATTCGGTGGCGATCTCGGCGACCGATGCGACGGCCGCTGACAAGGCGCGCCGCAACCGTATTTCGCTGGCGGTGTTTCTGACGCTGGCTTCCAATGAATATCTTGTCCAGAAATGATCGGGGCCTGACATGACGACCAAACCCAACGCTTCACGCCGTGAATTCCTGCGCACCGCCTCGATCCTGTCGATGGTGGGCAGCGCCGGCGCACCGTTTGCACTTAACCTTGCCACCATCGGCGCCGCTGCAGCGCAGACAGCACCGACCGATTACAAGGCCATCGTTTGCCTGTTCATGGCGGGCGGCAATGATCACGGCAACACCGTGATGGCGACCGACAGCACGTCGTGGAGCGAATACATCCGGCTGCGCACCACGACCGATGCCGGCTCGATCGCCTTGCCGGCAGTCGGCAACACCGGCGGCGTCCTGCCGATTACCCCGCTTACGGTCCAGAGTGGCCGCACTTTCGCGCTGCACCCGTCGATGCAGGCGCTCAAGACGGTCTTTGACGCCGGTCGCGTTGCGGTGGTGGCCAATGTCGGTCCGCTCATCATGCCGACCACGCTGGCCCAGTACAAGGCCAACAGCGTCAAGTTGCCGCCCAAGCTGTTTTCGCATAACGACCAGCAATCACTGTGGCAGTCGTCGATGCCGGAGGGCGCCAAATCGGGCTGGGGCGGGCGCATGGGCGACTTGCTGGTGGCGTCGAATTCGACCCCGATCTTCACCGCCATCTCGGTCTCCGGCAATGCCGTCTTTCTGGCCGGCCAGACCATCAATCAGTATCAGGTCAGCAATTCCGGTGCGGTGCCGATCAACTCCTTGTCCGGATCACTGTATGGTTCGAGCGCCGCGGCCAATCCGCTGCAGGCGATCGTCTCGGCCGACCGCGGCAACCTGTTCGAAAAGGAGCAGGCCGCTGTGATTCGGCGCTCGATCGCGGCGCAGGGCACGCTAGCTACCGGCATGCTGGCGGCGGGCGGCAGCGGCATTCCCAATCCGGCCCAGTACATCAATCCGAACACCGGAAACCTGGCGACCAACTCGCTGGCGGTGCAATTGCAAACCGTCGCGCGCATCATTGGCGGGCGCAGCGCGCTGGGCGCCAAACGACAAATCTTTTTCGTCAATATCGGCGGCTTCGATACCCATGATAACCAGCGCACCAACCAGGCCGATCTGCTGGCGCGCGTGGCGCATGGCCTGGCGTATTTCGACAGCATGATGGGCAGCCTGCAGGGCACCGACTTCCGTAATCAGGTGACACTATTTACCGCATCGGATTTCGGCCGCACCTTCACCAGCAATGGCGATGGCACCGATCATGGCTGGGGTTCGCACCATTTCGTCATGGGTGGCGCGGTCAAAGGCCAGGATATGTACGGCCTTTTCCCGGTCACCGGGGTGAAGCACGATCAGGACGTCGGGTCCGGCAGCTTGTTGCCACAATTTTCTGTGGATCAATACGGCGCGACGCTGGCAAGCTGGTTCGGGCTCAGTGCGACGCAGATCGCCGATGTCTTCCCGTCCATCAACAATTTCACCCAAAAGAACATTGGCTTCATGATGTAAATTTCGCCGCCAACGCGACCAAAAAATCGTGCGTTTCAGCACGATTTTTTTTGCGTGCAAGTCGGGTTTTTGTCGTTAAAGCAGCTGGAAATTTGATGGACAAGTGATCCCTTCAAAATCCGTTGCGCATTTAATAATCGACGCAAGCATGGGCATTCTGAAGATGCAAATCTGACCATGTAGCGTGCTCTTTTCGCAATCATTGCAGAGTTGAAAAGCCAAATCGTTCGTCGCAAGACGGCCTGATTTTTCTTTCAATCCACTTCGTAATATTGTCGACAAGGGAGTTTTCATGCGCAAATCAATCATCACAACGCTCGGGGCGGTTTTTTTCGTTCTCGGTGAATCAAGCGGTCAGGCGTCTACGCTCGTTTCCATGGATCTGCTGGGCAGCGGCGACGGACTGTTGACGGTCGACAGCACGACCAACCTGCAATGGCTCGATATTCCGGCCACCCAGGGACTTTCGGTGGACCAGGTGCTTGGCGGGTCCGGCGGATGGGCCGGGCGCGGCTTTCGGTACGCTACCTTTGACGAAATCAAGGGTTTTCTGGTCGATGCAGGGTTGACCGAATTCGGCAGCTATTCCAACCCGACTGGCGCTGGCTGGATGCACGGCAGCGTGGCTACAGGTCAGCAACTGCTCGACCTGACCGGCACCACCAACCCCGGCCGCATCGCCGGTCTGATCGCACCGATACCCTGCGGATCGTGGACTTCCAGCGTATGCGACCAGCATCTGGAAAACGGCGTGTGGACCGACACCAAGAACTACACCTACACCGTTGTGCTGCAGCTCAATAACGCCAATGGCATCAATACGATTTCCTCGGACGGCGCCAACGCCACTTATGCCAATTACGTCAACGCGGGAAGCTGGCTGGTGCGGGCGGTGCCGGAGCCGAGTGCGTTTGTCTTGACGCTCACCGGACTGGGGATATTGGGCATGGCCGGCTGGCGCAAGAAAAAATACTCGGCCTTTGCCTGAGTGGCGGGGATGCCATGGCCGAGGATCGTCGCCTTCATGATTTCCGCGCCTGTGCCGCGTCTGCGGCGCGCGGCGGATTTCGGCGGCCGTCACTGTTTTCGATCGGTACGGTGAAGAACTTTCAACAACGACACCAGAATTCCCGCGTACAGTGCAGTCACCTTCATTTCCTTCGACTGCTTCCATGATCATCACCAATATTGAAGACCTGCGCATTCTTGCCAAACAGCGCGTGCCGCGCATGTTTTACGATTACGCCGATTCGGGATCGTGGAGCGAGTCCACGTATCGCGCCAATGTCAGTGATTTTGAGGGCATCAAGTTTCGACAGCGGGTTGCCATCAACATGGAAAACCGGTCATTGATGACCACCATGATCGGACAGAACGTGGCCATGCCGGTGGCCATCGCGCCGTGCGGCATGACCGGCATGCAGCATGCGGACGGCGAGATTCTTGCAGCGCGTGCGGCCGAGGCGTTTGGCGTGCCGTTCACGCTGTCGACAATGAGCATTGCATCCATCGAAGATGTTGCCGCCAACGTCAGCAAGCCGTTCTGGTTCCAGCTGTACGTGATGAAGGACCGCGCCTTCGTCAACGATCTGATCGACCGTGCCAAGGCCGCCGGCTGTTCGGCCCTGGTGCTCACACTCGATTTGCAGATTCTCGGTCAGCGCCACAAGGACCTAAAGAATGGCCTGTCGGCGCCACCGAAACTGACGCTGCCAAACATACTCAACATGATGACCAAGCCGCGCTGGTGCACCGGGATGCTGGGCACGAAACGCCGGATATTCGGCAACATTGTCGGCCACGTCAAAGGCGTCGAAAACATGTCATCGCTGTCGGCATGGACCGCGCAACAGTTCGATCCCGCGCTCTGCTGGGACGACGTGCAATGGATCAAGGAACGCTGGGGTGGCAAACTGATCCTCAAGGGCATCATGGACCCGGAAGATGCACAGCTTGCTGTCAAGAGTGGCGCCGATGCCCTGATCGTCTCCAATCATGGGGGACGGCAGCTTGATGGCGCAGCGTCGTCGATCGCGGCACTGCCGGAGGTGATTGCCGCCGTCGGCGACAGCATCGAGGTGCACATGGACGGGGGCATTCGCAGTGGTCAGGATGTGCTCAAGGCGCTGGCGTTGGGCGCCCGCGGTGTCTATATCGGACGTCCGGTGTTGTATGGGCTGGGGGCGATGGGTGAGGCAGGGGTGGCGAAATGCCTGGAACTGATCCAGCGCGAACTTGATATCACCATGGCGCTATGCGGCCAGACCGATGTGCAGAAAATCGGCCGGCACATATTGCGATAATTACGTCAATCCTTCGGCAGTCGGGATGACGCCGGCCTGAGGTCGGTTTCCTGCATGTTGTCGACGAACTGGGCGTCGGCAACCTGATAGCGGTTCTTGCCAAGGCCTTTGGCCTCGTACAATGCCGCATCGGCGAGATTGATCAACGCATCCGATGCGCGGGCATTGAACGGATAGATGCTGATGCCAATGCTGCTCGTCACCGAGACCGCGGTGCCGTTGATCAGGTACGGTTCGGCAACCTCGCGCAGCAGTTTTTGTGCCGGCACATGCACATCAGCCGGATCGTTCATCTCGCCCAACAGCATCATGAATTCGTCGCCGCCGATGCGCGCAACAGTGTCTTCGCCGCGCGCGGCATGCAGCAAGCGAGTGGCGACCATTTGCAGCAAGGCGTCGCCCACGTCGTGACCCAAGGTGTCGTTGATGTCCTTGAATCCATCGAGATCGATGTAGAGGACCGCGACATGATTGCGCTTGCGTTTGGCATGCTCGATCGCGCTGGCGATGCGATCCTTGAGCAGGCGCCGGTTCGGCAGGCCAGTCAGCGGGTCGTGCAGCGCCAGCACGCGCATCGCTTCGCGGTTACGGGTCGCCTCCTTGTACAGCAGGCGCACCTCCAGCGAATTGCGAATGCGCTGGACCAGTTCAACCACGTCATACGGCTTGCCAATGAAGTCCTTGGCGCCGGCTTCCAGCGCCTGATTGGTGCAGTCGATGCGCGCGCTAATGGCCAGGACCGGCAGCCAGTCATCCTGTTTGAGCTTGTGCAGCTGCGCCATGACGCCGAAACCGTCCAATCCCGGCATTTCCAGATCGAGCAGGATCAGATCGTACTGATGGTGCTGGTGCAGCGCCGCGACATCGTGCGGTAGCGTGGTCGCACTGACATTCGTATAGCCCTCGCGTTCGAGGATGGCCTGAAGCAAGTCGATATTGGCAAAGCCATCATCGACAATCAGGATCTTCGCCTTGCGTAACGCATCGGTACTGAGAATCATGACTGCAGGAGGTGAAAAAAGCGCGCGGTTCGGAGGAGAAAAATGTGTGGAAATCATCATTACCCCGAGCGTAACAAATCTTGCACGGTATCAATGTACGGCAACACGCATAACTTCCAGTTAGCAATGACGACTACCGCAAGGTGAAAAGCGGGATCCTCCCGCTTCGCGAGCTTAATTCCCGGCAGGCACCGGATTGGCAATATAGGCAATGAAGGCGTCTGTCGGCACCGGCCGGCTGAAGAAATAGCCCTGGTAGAAAAAACAGCCCAGCGTCGCCAGTCGTTGCTTTTGCGCCAGCGTTTCAACGCCCTCGGCAATGACCGCCAGTCCGAGGCTGTTACCCAACGCAACGATGGTCCGGGCGATGGCTTCATCATTCGGATCGGTCAGGATATCGCGTACGAAGGATTGATCGATCTTCAGTTGGTCGAGCGGCAGGCGCTTCAAATAGGACAGCGACGAATAGCCGATACCGAAATCATCCAGCGAAAAGCCAACGCCTTTGGCCTTGAGCTGGCACATCTTGAGCACCGTGTCTTCGACGTTGTCGATCAACAGACTTTCGGTCAGCTCAAGTTTCAGCCGGCGCGGATTGATGCCGGTCTGGTGCACCACGGCCAAGACATTGGCGACAAAATCGGGTTGCCGGAACTGGCGCGCACTGACATTGACGGCCAGCGTCAGGTCCGACAGCGCCGGGCTGAGCGCCCATTTCGCCAGTTCGCGACAGGCAGTCTCAAGCACCCAGTTCCCCAACGGGATAATCAGGCCGTTTTCTTCCGCCAGCGGAATGAATGCACCCGGCGGAACCAGGCCGCGCACCGGATGATGCCAGCGCACCAGCGCTTCCGCGCCGGTGGGCATTCCGTTGGCATCGACTTGCGGCTGGAAATGCAGCAGGAACTGATTCAATTTGAGCGCGCTGCGCATTTCACTTTCCAGCGCCATGCGCGCACTGACCGTGGCCTGCATGTCCGAATCAAAAAATTGCATCGTATTGCGGCCGGAGGCCTTGGCCTGGTACATCGCCAGGTCGGCGCGTTGCAGCAATTCGTCGACCCCGCATGATGCATTGGAGAATAGCGTGATGCCGATACTTGGCGTGGTGAATGCTTCGTGCTCGCCCATCAGGAAGGCGTCGCCAAACGCGGCGATGATCTTTTCCGCCACTTGCTTGGCGCGCGAGGCGCCTTCCGCCGCGGTGTCGCCCAGATCGACCAGCAGGATCACGAATTCATCGCCGCTGAGCCGGGCCACCGTATCGCAGGCACGCATGCAGTACGACAGGCGCACCGCCACCAGTTGCAGCAACAGATCGCCCATGTCGTGGCCGAGCGAATCGTTCAAGGCCTTGAAATTGTCCAGGTTGATGCAGAGCAGGGCGCCGAACCGATAGCTCCGGTCACTCGCATCGATCGCGTGCTGCAGGCGGTTACGCAGCAGCATCCGGTTTGGCAGGTCGGTCAGCGGATCGTAGAAGGCGAGGTGCTCGAGGGCATGCTCTGCCGCCTTGCGTTTGGAAATATCGCTTTCAATGGCAAGGATGCCGGACGGCTGCCCCTGCTCATCACGGATCAGGGTCCAGCGCGCTTCGACCGCAATCGAGCCGCCATCCTTGCGTCGCTGCAGCAGCTCGCCGCGCCATTCACCGTCGAGCTGAACGCGCTCCAGCGGTTCGTGCAGATCGAGCGCTTCCTCGGCGCTGCGCGTAATCATGGCCATGTCGAGTGCTTCGTCACGCCCCCAGCCATACAGCCGCTCGGCGCCCTGATTCCAGAATGTCACCGCACCGAGCATGTCGCGCACCATGATCGCATCGGTGGCGTGGTCCAGCAGTGCGGCCTGGCTGCGCATGCGGGTATTGGTCATTTGCTGGGCCAGTTCGGCGCCGACGCGGGCGCCAACAATACGTAACGTTGACAGCGTGTGCTCAACCCGCTGCAGCTGCTGGTCGGAGCACACGAACAACACGCCAACCGGCATGCCGTCGGCATCGTCGAGACGCAATCCGACAAATGAGCGCAGATGACCGGTAGCCTCCGGTGCAAGGCCGGGGAAGCGCATCGGGGCCGCGTCGTCAATCGCGCAATGGCCGGCCGACAGGACCTTGGCAAAGGTCGTGTCGCGCAGTGAACAACTGAAATTGGAGACGGTCTCGTCATCAATGACGGCGGCAATGATCTGGACGGATTCACACTGGGTGTCGGTAAAACTGCCAATGAAACCGGCGCGCGCGCCGACCGCTTCGGTCATGCTGCGCGCCAGCTGGGCAAAGAAACTGCCACTGTCCGATGTGGTGGCCGAGACGGCGATGGCCACCTTCTCGACGGCGACCTGAAGTCGCTGACGTTCGTCCTGAACGCGCCGGTTCACGATGCCGAATGCCAGATTGTCGGCCAGTTCGCACAGCAGCGACATCTCGGTCGACGAAATCGGATTGGCTTCGGTTGCGTACAGCGCCAGCACGCCGAACGTATGTTTGCCTTCGCGCAGCGGCAGGCACACCACCCCGCGAAAACCAAACTCATCGACATGTTCACGCCACGACGCAAAGGCCGGATCGGTCGCGGCGTTCTCGATCATGGTTGCCTCGCCGCTGCGGATGGTCATCGCTGCCGGACCCTTGCCAGGCCCGCCTTCGATTGACCAGCTCAATGGCACGGCGGAGAGAAAATCGGCTGGCAGCCCCACTTGCGCCATCGGTTCGATACTGCAGGCGGCGTCCTGCCGCGCATAGCCAACCCAGGCGACGCGGTAGCCACCGAGCTCGCAGACGATGCGACACACTTCGGCCAGCAACGCCAGTTCCGGCGTCGCCTGCACCACGACCTGGTTACAGGCGCTCAACATGCGCAAGGCCCGGTTCAGGCGCGCTACCCGCTGTTCGGCTTGACGTCGTGGCGTGACATCGCTGATGCCGCCGACCATGCGCACCGCGCGGGCCTGGGCATCGCGGATCACGAAGCCGCGGTCCGCGACATCGGCATAGCTGCCGTCGTGGCGGCGAAAGCGATGTTCGTCGATCCAGCTGGTACCGACCCCGTCGATGACGGTGTGAATGCCGTCGGTCACCCGAGCCAGGTCGTCCGGATGAATTCGGCTGGTCCATGAGGAGATATCGGCTTCGATCTCTTGTTCCGGGTAGCCAAACACGCTTTGCATGCCGTCGTTCCACCAGATCGCGTCCGATGTCAGATCCCAGTCCCACACGGTATCGGTGGTTGCGCGGGCGACATTGCGAAAGCGTTCTTCGCTGACGCGTCGCTCCTGCTGCCCGATGATCTGCTCCGAGATATCCCTGGCGACGCCGTATATGCTGACGATCTTGCCGTCCACGACGACCGGGACATTGGTCACCTGCAGATGCACCGGTTTGCCCGACTGGCTGATGATCGCGGTCTGGTAATGGGCGCTTTCACCACCGACGGCGCGCTGGAAATGGACCAGCGTATCGGCCAGCCTGTCAGGGGCGATCAATTGCGCGAACGAGGCTCCCACGATCCCTTCGCGCGGATAGCCTGCCATTTGTTCGGCGCGGCGGTTGATCGTGACGAACTTGCCATCGAGGTCGAACAAATAGACCGCATCCGGGTGGTTGTCGAACAGCGATTGATGGTACTGCTCGCTGATGGTCATGCGTGCGGCAGCAGTCTGCTCGACCTGCCGTGCCAAGGCCGCGTGCTCAAGCTCAAGGCTGACAAGTTGGCGCTGCAGGCGCCGATTCGTGACGATCAAATTGATTTGTGCGGCAAGTTCGCCGGCGTCGCTGCTGCGCACCACGGTGGCGCCAGCAGGCGAGGCCCCATGCAGCCGGCCGGTTTGCAGCACCACGGCGCACGGGTGGGTTGTTGCAGGATGCCGCAGGGACTTAAGAAAGTCGCCGGATGGGTCCTCGATCGCATCGATATTGAGCACGACCACATCGGCCGGTTCGTTCTGCAACAAGGTGGCCAGCGCGTGATTGGGCAGCCGCACGACCACCTGACCAGCTTCCTCTAACCGGACGCAAAGTGCATCACCCAACGCATCGGGCAGTTCTCCGACAATCACGATTTCAGAAAAAGCGGGCATGTGCATGACTTGGGTCAGATGCGAAAAGTTAACGAACGTGGAAGTGCCAATGTAACGAATACCATACTTTCAGTCATGCCTACAAAAACACCGTTGGATAAATGCAATCACCGGTCGCCCTCAGCCCGCGAGCGGTTGCTCGGGTTTGGCAAGCAACGTCCAGACCGCAATGAACATCGCGGCAATTGCCGGCCCGATGACGAAGCCTGTCAGCCCGAACAGGGCAATGCCGCCGACCGTCGACAGCAGCACCAGGTAATCCGGCATCTGCGTCTCCTTGCCGACCAACAGCGGACGCAACAGGTTGTCGACCAGTCCGATCACCAGCACCCCAAACAGGATCAGTGTCACCCCCTGCCAAAGCATGCCGGTAAGCAAAAAATACAGCGCAACCGGCGCCCAGATGAGTGCGGCGCCAATGGCCGGCAACAGCGACAGCACGGCCATCACGACGCCCCACAGCAGTGCCCCCTGAATCCCGAGAAACCAGAACATCAGCCCACCCAGCGTGCCCTGGCTGGCCGCGACCACCAGGTTGCCTTTGACGGTGGCGCGCACCACGGTACTGAACTTGATGAACAGATGGTCCTTTTGCGCCGGGGCGAGCGGAATCGCCTGTTTGATCCGGGCGGTCAGCGCCGCACCGTCGCGCAGCAAAAAAAACAGCAAGTACAGCATCACGCCAAAGCCGATCACGAAATCGAGCGTGTTCTGGGTCAGATGAACCACCTGCGCAGTGATCGCCTGGCTGCCGGCGCGCACAGTCTCAGTCAGTTTCGCCTGAAAGGCGGGCAGATCATCGAGGCCAAAGCGGGTCATCCAGTGCACCAGCCATTGCGGCAGGGCATCCATCGCCTGCTGGAAATACGCACCGAAATCCATCGATCCGCTGCGGATTTTCTGGACGACCAGCGCGCCTTCCTGGATTAATGCCAGGCCGGCCAGGATCAGTGGCAAGATCACGATCAGCGTGACGATTCCCATCGTGATCAGCGCCGCGAGCGTGGCGCGCGCTCCGCATCGCAGCAATACGCGCTGCTGCAGCGGCGCGAACAGCAAGGCCAGCACCGCCGCCCAGAAGACTGCGCCGGAAAATTGCCAGAGCACGCAGCCAAATGCCAGCGTGACAAGAACCAGGAGGAGCAGAAAGGTTTTTTCGTGGAGTTCGGCTTTGGTCATCGGAGCTTCTCAGTGGGTGAGGGAGTGTCGCATGGATAGTTGGCTTTTAGCAACTATTCGTTGTGACAGACGATGTAAATACCAGACCAGCAGGACTGCCGCCACAGTCAATCCCAGCACCAGCCCGATCCAGAAACCGGTGGCGCCCATCGGCACCGCCGGGCTCCATGGAAACCACGCCGGCGCCAGGCCCAGCACGCAACCGAGCGGAATGGAAAAGCCCCAGAAGGCCGTCAAATGGATCACCATCGGCGCGCGCGTGACCTTGTAGCCGCGAATCGCACACGAGGCAGCCACCTGGGTTGCATCGGACAGCTGGAACAGCGCGGCAAACAGCAGCAGCAGCACGGTCATTTCCTGCACGGCCGGATCGGAGCTATAGGCCGCCGCAATCGCATGGCGGAAGCCCGCGATGAAGGCCGCCGAAGCAATCCCGAACGCGAGCGACAATGCCACGCCGACCCAGGCCACAAAGCGCGCCCGCACCGGATCCCCTTCGCCGGAGGCCTGCCCAACGCGGGTCAGCAGACCAATGCCCAGGCTCAGCGGCACCATGAACACCAGCGAAGAAAAATTCAGCGCAATCTGATGCGCCGACATGCTGACCACGCCGAAGCGCGCCACCAGCAAGCCAATCGCGCCAAACGAACTGACCTCGGCAAAATGGGTGATGCCGATTGGCATGCCCAGCCGCAGCATGCGCCGGATTTCCGGCCAGTTCGGCGCCTCCCACTGCGAAAACGGAAAGCTGCTGCGGTACGGCTCGGCCCGATGCATCCACCAGATCATCGCGGCCAGCATCAGCCACAGTCCAAGACCGGTAGCCCACGCGCAACCGACCGCACCCATCTGCGGAAAGCCCCAATTGCCATACACGAGCAACCAGTTGACGGCGATATTGAACAGCAGGCCGAGCAAGGCAATCACCATCACCGGCTTGGTCTGGTTCAGACTGGTGCTGTAGCCGTACAGCACCCGGTAGGCGGCAAACGGCAGCAGGCCGATGCTGATCACGTGCACAAACATGGCGGCCTTGTCGCGCACCAGGGGTGTCAGGCCAAGATGATCAAAGATCAGGACCGAGCAGTTCGCCAGGATGCAGGCAAGCAAGCCGATACCGAGTGCTTTCCACAGCGACTGCCGCACCGAGTGGGCGATCCGGTCAATGGTGCCGGCGCCGACTTCATGTGCGACCACCGCATTAATGGCCATCATCACGCCCATCACGGTGACGATCACGATGCTCCAGATCGACGCCCCCAGCGAGACGGCGGCCAGGTCGTCCGCGCTCAGATGCCCGGTCATCGCGACATCGGCCACCGACATGCCGACAGTGGCCAGCTGCCCGATCAGCATGGGCCAGGCGAGGCGCCACAAGGCAGTGATTTCGGTCAGGATATTGGCGCGGCGGGAGTGCAGAATGGTGAACATGACAGGGAGCTCAAACACGGAGGTGCGATTCTACCCGCTGCCGCCCGGCCGGGCGCGTTCCGAACGATCGATTTGCGTTGCCGCATGTTGTGCGACGAAGCCGTCGAAGCCGTCCAGCAAGCGCTGCAGCCCGAGCGCTGGTTCGCCCAGTTGCAACAAGGCATGGCAGGTGGCCTCCAGCGTGGAGAGCTGATCGTCGCGCTGGGCTTTGCGAATGCGATACTGCGATGGCGGAGTGGTTTGCAAACCCAGTCTGGGCAAATTTTGCAGCGCTGGGTTGAGATACAGCATTTTACGGCTCTTGCGCCAGGTGCCATCCAGTACAATCACGCGCAGTTGGGTCAGATCCGTCAACGCCTGCGGCTGCAGCGTCGGCGGTGCGACCAGGCCGGCGCCGGCCGGGCTGGCAGGGTAGAGCAGTACGGTGCATTTGTCGTCGTCCGGCGGCAGCCATTGCGTCGCCGAAAACACCTCGCCAGTCAGCATCCGGCTGTTCTGCAAGCCCAGATGCAGCAGGCGGGCACTGCCTTTGGCATTGTTGACTTCCAGCCGGTGCTGCAGAATGACGACTTCGACCGCCGTCGCCAGCGGCACGATCCACGCGCAGATACAGGTCGACTGCGCGCGCAGGCAGCGTGGGCACATCGCCCGCCGAAGCGCGACCAAAGTATCCATTGAACACGTCACCTTTACTTGAAAATGCACCATGCCGAAAAATAAAAAACCCGTCGCCAGAAAATCTGCCGAGTCGCCTGAACAAAAAGACGAAGCCATGACGCGGCAGTTATGCGCGCTGGCGATCTACCTGGCGGGCAACCCGGCGAAGAATGCCACGACCGTCGAGAACGCGGAAGATTTTCACAAGATCATCAAGAAAACCCTGCATCAGAAAAAAGACGACATCCTGTACGAAGCGCTGGAATGGACCAAGCACGATGCCGGCCGCGCCCATCACCTGCTGAAAGCCACCATCGAAGAGATTGCCGAAGTGGTGACGATCGGGCGTGACGGTGCGTCCGCAACCGAGATCAATGCCTTCGTCATCCCGTTGTTCGTGCATTCCACCGGCGGCTTGAAAAATGCGCAGTCGTTCCAGGATCAGGAAGCCTATGAACTGCTGACCAAAAGCCTGCAGCAGGCCGGACTGGAAAGCCCCGACGCGACGGTCGTGCTGGTCAATCACGGCTACGGCCTGGATGAAATCGACAGCATCACCTTCAGCCATTTACACGAAATGGTGCGCGACGCGCACGCCGCCATGCACGACATGCGGGCTGCCACCGCGACCGCGATTCAACGCAGTTTCGGCGAGCCGGTCGATGAACCGTTCGCGGCCGACGACATGGCGGTCGAACTGCGTTTCCTGCTGGGCTTCTCGATGAAGGCGGCGGACGATCCGTTTTACCAGATCCCGGCAGACGAGACCGCAGCCGACGCCTGGTTTGCCGGGCGCGAGACCCGATTCCAGACGTGGGCCGAGCAGGTCACGCCACTGGTAAAGCGCTGCTTCGCGCCGGCAGAGCGCGACATCGAAGTGCATTTCCTGTACCAGGACTTATTCCATGGTGGCAAAGAGCGCGGCATCGCCGAATACTTCACCTTGCAGATGATGTCGGACCTGAATTACGGACTGAGCGAACATGGCATCGCGCCGCAAGACGCCCGCGCGGTGATCGCGCCTGCCGAAGTGGGTGATGAAAAGGTACTGCGCGTGAACCTGTACGCCGTGGCCGATGGTGCACTCATCGCCTCGTCCGAAAAACCGCTGGGCCTGACTGCCGACTGGGGCGCCGAAGTGCTGGATGTGCGCGATGCGCTCGGCATGATCGGCGTCGTCACGATCGCCGAAGCGGTCAAATTCGACGACGAAGGCGCACCGACGGACATCGCCGCAGCAACCTGAGCCGACACCGCCGGTTTTAATTGACTCTGACCCCAATTAAATTGAATTAATTGGGGTCAGAGTCAATTAAATGGCCTGAATTTAGAACGACGCCAGCATCTTGCGCACGGCATCCTGCACCGCTGGATCGCTGAGGCCAACATCGCCGCGCGTTTCGATCAGCCGGTCGCGGTAGAGCGATGGCCAGCCGAAGGCGTCGTCATCGATGGCGAACCAGTTGGCCGGTTTGCGGCGTTCGACATCCCCCAGCACCTGCATGCCGCGCGGCATGGTGTCGAACGCCGTTTGCAGCATCCCCAGATGGTGGAAGGTCGAGCCGATCACGCGTTCCTGCAGCGTGGCGGACAGGTCGTATTTTGCCGTATCGAAGCTGACCGCACGAACCCAGCTGGTCGACAGCACGATGCGCAGTTCGGGATAGGGCGCCAGCAGCTCGTCGAGAATCGGCATCCATTCGAAGAAACGCTTGTCGGGATTGGCCAGATACAGCCCGCGCTTGCGGTTGCGCATGACGTTGCTGTCATGCAGTACGCCGTTGTAGTCGAGATAGAGAATGTTCATTGGGGTTCAGTCGGTTCGGATGAAGGGTGAAGTGCTGGTGCCAGCAATAGCGTTTCGAGCGCGAACACATGCGGGTCGTGCTTGCCGAGCGCGCGCAACGCTGCGGCCAGATCGAGCAGGTAATCGCGATTGCGTCCGCTCGGACCACTGGCGGCGTCAATCTGGTCGACGATGCTGCGGTCGGACGCCGGCCCCAGCCATGCTGCATTATCGTCCATCGCGATATACACCAGGCCATCGGCGCTGCCGCCGTCGTCAAAGGTCAGCGTCGTGGTGAAACGCAGGTAGCCATTTTTTTCGCGATGGTCCAGATGATCGAACACTTGCGGCGTAATCAGGTAGGCCATGCCGTCGCATACCGCGCCGGCCTGCGGCACCAGCGTGAGTACGCGTCCGGGTGCGTCCGGCGTGCCGCGATGATCATGCGAGCCCTGCCAGAAACGCCGTTCCCAGCCACCAATGGTTGCCGGACGGCGTTCGATAAAGGGAAAATCCGCCTTGAAGATCAGCGACCCGTAGCCGAACAGCCAGAGGCTGTCGTGGTCGTCAAAGCGATGCAACAGGCGATTGGCTGCGGTCGTATCGAAGGACATGATGCAGTGTGATGAATCAGGCTTTTTTCAGGAAGCAGGTTTTCAGTACCAGTCCCTTGACCTTCTCGGCGTTGCATTCGATCTCTTCCGGGTCGTCGGTCAGGCGGATGTTCTTGATCACGGTGCCGCGCTTGAGCGTCACCGAGGTGCCCTTGACCTTCAGATCCTTGATGGTGGTGACCGAATCACCGTCGGCCAGAAGATTGCCGTTACTGTCTTTTACGTCCATGGATGCATCCTTGCGCAGCGTCTGCCTGCCTGTTTGAGAGTGCCCGGATTATAAGCGACCCGGACGACATGCCGTCAGATCGGCAGGTGGTCACGCCGCTACAACTCAGGAAATGCGTCCGCACGCCAAGCCCGGTGGGCATTGCGACCAGCGATGCTGGCCTGGCTTCAAGGCGGCGGGATGGGCCGGCTTGCCGTCATCTTCACCTGCCGCAGCTGCAGCGGTTAAAATCGGGCGCATATTTGTCGATCCCTTTCCTGGTTAGCGCGCCCCGATGCATCAAATCCTGGTTATTGCCATTGCCCTGTTTGCGTTGCTGATCGCCGCGGAGTTCGGTTACGGACTACTCCGGCAGCGCAACAATTACCGTCTCAACGATGCCATCAGTAGCCTCAGCCAGGGTTTGCTGAGCCAGGCGGTCGCGGTTTGCACGCAGCTGTTCCAGATCGGCCTGTACGAAATGCTCTACCCGCACGTCGCCGTATTTGACAACGCCGCGATCTGGGATCTCTGGTACGGCTGGCTGATCGCCCTGGTGCTCTACGATTTCTTCGATTACTGGCTGCATCGGGTCAGCCACGAAAGCGCCATCTTCTGGGCCGCCCATGTGGTGCATCACCAGAGCCAGTGCTTCAATCTCTCGACGGCGCTGCGGCAGGAAAGTTTCTATCCGATCATGGGCTGGATCTTTTTCATCCCAATGGCCATTATCGGTGTGCCGCCGGAGCTGTTCGGCATCGTCGGGCTGGTGGTGATCCTGTATCAGTTCTGGATTCACACCGAACACATCGGCAAGCTGGGCTGGTTCGACCGCGTGTTTTCCTCGCCCTCGAACCACC
Source organism: Actimicrobium sp. GrIS 1.19 (assembly GCF_035984655.1). Lineage (NCBI taxonomy): Bacteria > Pseudomonadati > Pseudomonadota > Betaproteobacteria > Burkholderiales > Oxalobacteraceae > Actimicrobium > Actimicrobium sp. GrIS 1.19. Next base: position 93,570 of record NZ_JAXCHT010000012.1, read on the forward strand.
GCGTGCATCACGCCACCAATCCACGCTATCTCGACAAGAATTACGGCGCGATCCTGATCATCTGGGATCGTCTCTTCGGCACCTTCGAGGAAGAAACCGAGCCATGCGTGTACGGCACCGTGACACCCCTGAACAGCTGGAATCCCTTGTGGTCGGTAGCGGTCGTGTACGCATCGCTGTGGGCGCAACTGCGCACGACGGCGGGATGGCGCGACAAATTGCGGGTGTTGTACAAGGGACCGGGCTGGCAGGCCGGGCAGGGCACTGCGCCGGTTGCGACACCGGTCAATGCTGACCGCTTCAATCCCGCCATCGGACGCTTGCAGGGATGGGCCGCGTGCGCTCTGTTTGCGATTGCGCTGGTCGCGACCTGTCTTTTTCTGTGGTGGGCGGATGACGCGACCAGTTTGCAGAATGGCTTGTTCCTGGCGGGGATGGCGGTGTGGCTGTGGATGATTGGTGCAGTCCTTAGGGATTCGGTAGTTATCAAAGTACCGTTTAAGATGTCTTCATTCTGGGTAAATGGAGCTGCTGCTGATGAAGACGAGCACACTAGAGCGCAACGGCGTGTCGACGCAGATCGTCGATTTGATTGGGCGTCTGATTGACCTGATCGAGTGGCCAGCGCGACGCCGCGCGATGGGCGACGTAACAGTGACGTTACTCGATGGCAAGCAACGTGTTGCAGAGGATGCATTCGGCTGGAATCGAAAGGCCGTTGAGTTGGGCATTCATGAACATCAAACTGGCATAGCCTGCATCAATGACATTACGGCCAGAGCTAAGCCAAGAACAGAGGACAGGCACCCCAAGCTGTTCGCTGAGATACAGACCATCATGGAGCCGCACAGCGAATCCGAATCAAGCTTGCGCAACACTTTGCTGTACACCAACATGACGGCTAAGGCGGTACACGAGGCACTCGTGCGAAAGGGCTGGTCTGAAGCATCCCTGCCCAGCGTGCGCACTATCTCAAACCTCTTGAGGCGCCAGGGTTACCGACTGCGTACAGTGGCCAAATCCAAGGTGCAAAAAAAACCGCCCAAACCGATGCCATCTTCGAGAACGTCAGACGTCTGAACACATTGGCTGATGCAGATGAGCACATCTTGAGGCTAAGCATGGATACCAAGGCGACGGTGCATGTTGGCGATTACTCCAGGGGTGGGCGTTCGCGTGGAGTCGAGCCTGTCAAAGCCCTGGACCATGATATGTGCATGAAGGAGAAATTAGTACCCGGCGGCATACTGGAGCCAGTGACTGGAAAATCGTTCCTATTTTTCGGCACGAACTACAAAACCAGCGACTTCATGGCCGACGGCTTATTCCTGTGGTGGCAGCACAGGCAGCCAGAACTGCCAGTGCTTAAACAGCTCGTCATCAACTTGGACAATGGACCAGAGTGCAACGGACGGCGCAGCCAATTTCTCTTGCGCATGACAGAGTTCGCGGATTTGACAGGGCTGTGCGTGCGACTGGTTTATTACCCGCCCTATCACAGCAAATACAACGCCATCGAGCGCTACTGGGCGGGACTGGAGAAATCCTGGAACGGCTACTTGCTCAGCACGGTGGATACGGTCATCCATCGAGCTGGCAATTTTTGCTGGAAAGGCATGCGCACAATGGCATGCTTGGTGGACGCCATTTACGAGAAGGGTGTCAAACTATGCGGTATTGAGAAAACAGAACTTGAGCAACGACTGGAACGATCCGAAGAGTTGAATTGGTGGGATATAACAATTCAACCTAAAAAGGTGCGTTTGTAATTTCTAAATCCCTTAGCGGAAAAAGCGTGATTCAGCGCACACCGGCCTGACGAGCGATTTATCGCGGCGAGCCATTTGGCGTCGATCGTGTGGCCGGCGGTCACAACATCGTCGTTCCGCCACCGGCTTTTCGATCCGATCGCTGTCCGCGCTGTCATCCGCACCTTCGGCTTTTCCCTTTTCAGGCTCGCACCAGCGCGCCCGGTCGCGCCGGCGCACAGCGAGACCGGCCCATCGTTGCCAACGTAATCGCGCCGTCAGCTCATCGCATATCCACTCACCCCTTTCTTGCGCCGCACCGCATACGCCACCATCCCGATCCCGATCACAATCAACGCCCACGGCTCCGGTTCCGGCACTGCCGGCACGCTGCCGGTATCGGGCGCAAAGCCCACGCCATTGGCGGCGAAGCCATCGAGAATCCCGAACGCACCGTTGGTATAAGCGCGCGCGTTGGTGCGCAGGATCTGCAGGTTGGTGGTCGAGCCGGCCAGAATCTGCGCGGCATCGAGTGGCAGGAAGTTAAAGCCGATGACACCGAAGGCGCCGCGATCGACCGAGTCCGACGATTGCGTGCCGGTGCTGAAGGGGCCGAAACTGTTGGCGGTCTGGAAGGCGTCGACGGCGAGGTTGCCGTAGTTAAAACCGGTCAGGCGTTCGATGCTGCTTTGCGAGCCGGGGTTGTTGACGAACTGGTAGTAGAAATCCAGCCCGTTGCCGTTGTCATACACCGCCGAACGCGCGGTGCCGCTGTAGCTCGGGGTCGATACCGGGGTGGCGACAAAATTGAGCAGGGTGCCGCCAAATCCGCCATCGACGAGATCGACCGGAGACGTGGTGGTTTGCGGTACCACCGCGGTTGCCCCGGCAGTGAAACAGACCGTGCTCAGCAGGCTGGCAAGGAGTGCGTGGTTCAGGCTTGGTTTCATCAGAGTTCTCCAGAATGGTTGCGCACCGTAACGGCGGAGTGGGACCAGAGTGGGACTGAATGCGCAACGCCGCCCAGTCGTTCCGTTATGGTCGGCCATGCCTGTTCACTGTTTCTGCGATGGCGCAAGGGGCGTGGCTTGTTTGGCGCATGGGTGCACGATGCTGGAGATGGATCAATGAAAATTCCGGCTGTTAATCGTCAGGCTGCCGAGCAATTCCGAATGATCGACCACCCGTTTGGCGATCAGATGCCGCACCTCGCCGGCGACCTGCCAGACGCCGTACACCGTCAGCAGGCTGGCCTGCAGGATGTCGCGGCGGTGGCGTTCCTGCACATCTTTCCAGACGATCACGTTGATGACGCCGGTCTCGTCTTCGAGCGTCACGAACATCGTGCCGTTGGCGGTTTGCGGCCGTTGCCGCATGGTGACCAGCCCGGTTGCGCGCACCAGTTTGCCATTGGCAAAGCCTTTCATTTCCAGCGCGGTCGATAACTGCATGGCTTTCAGCCGCGGTCGCAACAAGGCCAGCGGATGGCGTTGCAGCGTCAATCCCAGCGACTGGTAATCGGCCACGATTTCATGTCCTTCGGAAGCCGGCGGCAAGGCCAGCGGTGCTTCCAGCATCGGCGCCTGCCGCAGCAACGGCGTGGTCGGTTGCAGCGCCGCCGCTTCCCACTTGGCCTGACGCCGATGTCCGGCCAGCACGACCAGCGCATTGGCCTGCGCCAGCGCCTGCAGATCCGGTTCATTCAGTTCGGCGCGCCGCGCCAGATCGTCGATGCTGTCAAACGGGCGGATCGCGCGCACCTCGATGACGCGCTGCGCGGCGGCGCCCGACAAGCCGCGCACCAGGCACAGCCCGAGCCGCACATCCGGCTGCGCGGCGCCGGTTTCTTCCAGCGTGCAATCGACGTCGCTGATCATCACATCGACCGGCTGCACGATCACGCCATGCCGTTTGGCGTCCTGCACCAGTTGCGACGGTCCGTAAAAACCCATTGGCTGCGAGTTGAGCAGGGCGGCCAGAAACGCTGCCGGTTCATGCCGCTTGATCCAGGCCGACACATACACCAGCAGCGCGAAGCTGGCCGCATGCGACTCCGGAAAGCCGTACTCGCCGAAGCCTTCGATCTGACTGAAAATCTGCTGTGCAAAGCCGGGATCATAGCCGCGCGCCAGCATGCCATTGATGACCGGGTCGCGGAATTTTTCGATTTCGCCCTTGCGCTTCCAGGCCGCCATCGAACGGCGCAGGTCATCGGCCTGGCCGGCGCTGAAACCGGCCGCGAACATCACGATCTGCATCACCTGTTCCTGGAAAATCGGTACGCCCAGCGTGCGTTCCAGCGCGGCCTCCATCTCGGCGTTGACATACGTGACCGGTTCCAGCCCCTGGCGGCGGCGCAGATACGGATGCACCATGCCACCCTGGATAGGCCCCGGCCGCACGATCGCCACCTCGATCACCAGATGATAAAACCGGTCCGGCCGCAAGCGCGGCAGCATCGACATCTGCGCCCGCGATTCGATCTGGAACACGCCGACCGTATCGGCCGCGCAAATCATCTCGTAGGTGGCCGGGTCTTCGGATGGCACATCCTGCAGCGTGAACACTTCGCCGCGGCGCGCCCCGACCAGATCGAGCGCACGCCGGATCGCCGACAGCATGCCCAGCGCCAGGATGTCGATCTTCAGAATGCCGAGCGCATCGAGATCGTTCTTGTCCCACTCGATCACGCTGCGTTCGGCCATGGCCGCATTTTCGATCGGCACCAGCCGCGCCAGATTGTCGCGCGCGATCACGAAGCCGCCCGGGTGCTGCGACAAATGACGCGGAAAGCCGACCAGCGTCTGCACCAGCAGCAACAGCTTCTGTACCAGCGGCGCGGCCGGATCAAAACCGCATTCGACCAGCCGCTCGGCAATCACCTGTTTGCCATCCCACCACTGATGCGATCGCGACAGCCGGTTGACCTGATCGAAGTCCAGTCCCAGCGCGCGGCCGACATCCTTCATCGCCGAGCGCGGCCGGTACGAAATCAGCACCGCCGTCAGCGCGGCCCGATGGCGACCGTATTTTTGGTAGATGTACTGGATCACTTCCTCGCGTCGCTGATGTTCGAAATCGACATCGATATCGGGTGGCTCGTTGCGTTCTTTCGAGATGAAGCGTTCGAACAGCACCGACATGCGGGCCGGATCGACTTCGGTAATCCCGAGGCAATAACAGACCGCCGAATTGGCCGCCGAACCGCGCCCCTGGCACAGGATGTTCTGGCTGCGCGCAAAGCGCACGATGTCGTACACCGTCAGGAAGTAGGGCTCGTAAGCCAGGTCGTGGATCAGTGCCAGCTCATGCTCGATCTGTTGCTGCACCTTCAGCGGCGTGCCGCCGGGGAAGCGGCGCGATGCGCCTTCAAAGGTCAGCCGCCGCAGATAGCCATCGAGCGATTCGCCGGCCGGTGCGATTTCTTCCGGATATTCATAGCGCAATTCATCGAGCGAAAACGTGCAGCGCTGCGCCACCACCAGGGTTTCATCGAGCAGCGCGCGCGGATAGATTTGCGCCAGCCGCACCCGCGCGCGCAAATGCTGTTCGGCATTCGGCTGCAGATCGAGGCCGCATTCGGCAATCGGCTTGCCCAGCCGGATCGCCGTCAGCGTGTCCTGCAACGGCTTGCGCGAACGCACATGCATGCAGACATCGCCGCAGGCCACCAGCGGCAAGCCGGTTTGACCCGACAGTACCGTCAGGCGGGTGCGCCACAGATCGTCATCCAGCCGATGCAGCAGTTCCAGCGCAATCCAGCTGCGGCCGTCGAACCGGCGTGCCACCCACTCGGCCTGCTGCAACTGCTGCTCGGGCGGATGTGCGCGTTGCGGAATCAGGATGGCCAGGCAGTCCGGCAGATTGGTCAGTTCAGCGCTTTCGAAGTCGCGCGTGCTGAGTTGGTAGAAGCCCTTGCCGGCACGGCGACGGCCGTTCGTGATCAGTTGCGACAGGTTGCCGTAACCCTGCCGGTTGGTCGCCAGCAGCAGCAGCTTCATGCCGCAATCGAGCGTGACCTGGCTGCCGATAATCAGCGGCAAGCCCTGCTTCCTGGCTTCCACATGCGCCCGCACCACCCCCGCCAGCGAACATTCGTCGGTGATCGCCAGCGCACTGTAGCCAAGGTTGAAGGCGCGCTCGATCAACTCGTCGGGATGCGACGCGCCGTGCAGAAACGTGTAGTTCGAGTGGCAATGCAGCTCGGCGTAAGGGGGCAGGTGAGGGGACATGGCGCTGCAATATACTGTATGGATGAACAGTATATGTGATTGCGCCCATTGGCAGGGAACTGGATGGGAAGGGGTGAGTGATCGACGCGATTGTCAAAGCGCATCACGCAGTCGCCAAGGCTGGAGTGCATGCCAGTCTTGCCATCGCTGCGGAAGCCGTCGCCAGCGCAGCAGCGTCGATTGACGCGACGGCTTCGGTGCAAATGCTATCGGCAGTTTCGCGCGCGGCATTGACCAGCGCGCGCCCGGCTGGGCGAAGCACGGCCTGACGATCTCCATTCGCCCCCTCGCGCACCACCAGCCCTATCTTCTCAAGCAAGATGAACTGACGCAGCACAGACGATTGCGGCTGACCAAGTGGCCGCACCAGTTCCGCCATGCTTACCCGGCCATCATCCACTTGCGCGAGCAGATTCAGCAATGCAAAGTCATTGAAACTGATGCCATGGTGTATGCCCAATTCGTGGTCAAGCTTGAGTTGCAGGCTGGCCTGGGCACGGTGCAGCGCCAGGCAGAAGCCGAGCGGCGTGTTCATCGAGGATTCCTTCCCGGTTCGTCATAGCCGAGTTCGCCATGGCATGGTATTTCCTGGCGCCACAGGCTGACCAGCATGTCCAGCTCCTGTGCCGCATTGAAGGCGGGATCTTCGCTGGGCTTGACCATGTCGAGTACTTCGAACAGAAAGCTGGCCTCACCGTGCTCGACCCAATCCTGCGCCAGCTTCGCATTACGATGCTGCCCACACTGCAGTTCGAAGTGATGTCGGTTGAGCGTGCCCTGCGCGTTCGCACTTCCGGCAACCAACGCCCGGCCCGTGATCTGGTTCCGGATCGCATAGACACCGGCTCGGGTCTTCGTGTCCAGATACTCTCGTTTCAGCGTTTTTCTGTTTGTCATCGTCAATCCTCTTCGTCACAAATATGTCACGGCGCAAGCGCTGGCAGGTCTGCCAACGGCACTGGACAGGCAAGGCGCCTGACGTAATCGCGCACGTCGGTCGGCCAGGCGCCGGTCAGTTGGTGGAACTTTGTCTCATCGTTCGTGAACAGCGCGCGCGCGGTCTCTTCGAACCCAGCCATGTCACCAGCCATGGTCGACATGAAGTGGTACGCACTTTCAGTGCTCTGGCGTTGCCGGTCTCGATCCACGTTGGCCCGGCGTGCCTCCTCAACCAGTTTCCGCAGGGTCACCGAGGCGCCGCCTGGCTGTGTCGCCAACCAGTCCCAGTGGCGCGGCAGCAGCGTGACTTCCCGCGCCACAACCCCAAGCTTTGGCCGGCCACGGCCTCGTGGCTCAGCAGATTCCCCGGAATCGCTCAGTGCCGATGCGTTTTCGTGCAGCAGGTGCATCTCTGGCGGCAGACGTGCCAACATCTCGGCATCGCTTCCTCGAATGTCGATATCGACAACCTGGCCAGTCTGGTCGCAGAAGGTCAGCAGCGAACTGGCTACGCCCGATGCCAGTGCGTGTTTCACAGCCAGTGCATTGACCGCCAGGCTGCCAGAGGCAATTTGCTTGTGGCCGTCGAAGGTGGTGTAGGAAGGTGTCGCGGTATTCATCACGGTGGGATTTGGCTTGAATTGAATGTGCCAATAATACCCGGGTTAAATTACTGCGTCAATAATACCCGGGTAAATTTAAATCGTGATGCGCAGCGCCAGCATGTCGGTCAATTATTCATCGATGGAGTGAATCTGATGCGCCAACCCTCGGTCTGGCCAGCGCGGTTGATTCCATAGCCGACGACGGTATTGCCATCGCTTGACAGTCCGGTCGCGCGTTGCAGTTTCCAGCCTTGCAGGGAAGCACTGAAACCGTAGTCGCTCTGCAGTGCTGCCTCCAATGACCGAGTGCCGTGAAGCGTATCCCAGATCAGCGCGACATCTCCCTGCGGTGCAACACCCCAACCAACAATGATCTGTCCATCGCCGGAGACCGCACTCGGCGTGGTATTGGTCATGCCTGCCGGTACGGTGCCGGCAGCCGTCATGCCCAATAGTTGCGTCCAAAGGAAGGCATGAGCATGACCGGTTTGTCCCACCGAGTAGCCCACCACGACACTGCCGTTGCGTGAGGTTGCCGTGGCCGACGAGGAAACATCCCCGGCCAGCCTTCCCAACATACTGACCGTGCCGTTCGAACTCCATAGCATCGCCCCGTTCAGGACCGGATGCCCTGCGCCCGCAATGACGCTGGCGTCGGTGGAAATCGCCAGTGCGCTGCTGGTGCGGTCGCTCCCGCCGCCAAATTGGCCGAGCGAGACCATGCCCGAGGCATCGGTCCAGCGAAAGGCGGCATTGTTTGTCGTCAAACAGGTACCGACCACCACATTGCCATCGCCCGACACGCCGCCGGGAACGCACAGTGCGACGTTGGCCAGTGACGCCAATTGCACCAGTCCGGTAGCGGCACTCCAGCGGAACACTGCGCGCGTCGCCGACAAGGCATCTCCCTCGCCGACCACGATCGCGCCATCTGCCGACACGGCCCGGGCACTGCTGAACGTTCCGCCCGGCATCCGGCCCAGTTCGAGCAGGCCGCCCTCGGCGCTCCAGCGCACGGCGTGCAATTCTCCGGACGCCGCCTGGGTCGAGCCCACCACCACATTGCCATCTGCGGACACTGCCAGCGCCTGACTTGCGGTGCCGCCAGGAATAAAGCCGATGCCCACCAAACTTGCCTGACGGGCGGCATCCACCGCGGGCGCCGAATGGCCGCCACAAGCGCCCAGCGCCAATGCACAACAGGCGATGCAACATGCCTGTGACCATTTCGGTGAGGTCGCGGGTGCATCGACAAAGTGACTCGTCCTGAAGCAGGTCTGATCCATTGGATTTCTCTCGGAGCGCGGAGTGGAATCAGCACTTTGAGCGGCACACGGGCACGCTACAAGAGCGGCAGCAAGATTCATTGACTGCTCTCAACCCACTGGCAACCTGGTTCGGATTTTCCTGATTGCACGCACAGAGTAGGCGTGGCGCTGCCGAGGTTGCGATTGCGCCACGATGCGATCTCCACGTGCATGGTTTAACCATGCACCACCCGGCTGTCCTGCGGCGCCTGCTCACGCTCCAGCAATCCGTAATCGCGCACGACGGCCGCAATGCGCAGGCGGTAGCCGGCAAAAATCGTCGACCTTCCGCGCGACTGCGCGGCGCGATGTTCCTCGGTGTTGCGCCAGCGTTGCACCGCCTCCTCATCGCGCCAGAACGACAACGACAGGATCTTTTCCGGCTGGCGCAGGCTTTGAAACCGTTCAATCGAGATGAATCCATCGATCTCATTGAGCAACGGCGCCAGGCGCGCTGCCATGGCGAGGTACTCCTGCCGGGTGTGGTCGTGCGGACAGACTTCAAAAATCACGGCAATCATGGCGATCCCTTCGGCGTGGTGGTAAAGAATTGCGGCAGGCGCGCGTTCGCGGAGGGCCGCAAGGTCCAATCGAGCGCGGCCCGGTCAAGCCGGACCGGCAGCGCGAGCAGGTGCTGAATCGCGGTTGTTGCGATCCGCGTTGCCAGTGCCTGTCCGGGGCAGGCATGAGGCCCGTGTCCAAAGCCCGGCAGGCGGCGCTGCGGGCGCTCCAGCACAAAGACATCCGGGTCCGGATTGGCGTGCGCGTCGCGACCGGCGGCAGCCAGCAGCAGCAGGATGGTGTCGCCCGGTTGCAGTGCCACGCCCGCCACGATGGTCGGTTGCGCCACGAAGCGACGGGTATTTTGTATTGGCGGATCAAAGCGTGCGACCTCCTGCACCAACGCGCCAGCAAGTTGCGGATCGTCGCGCAGCTGTGCTTCCAGCTGTGGGCGGTCAAGCAGGGCGACGATGCTGTTGCCGATCAGGCCGGCGCTGGCTTCGTGGGTCTGTGACAGCAGCCCGATCAGATTGGCGAGAATCGCCTCCTGGTCATCCCAGCCGGCGTGGGCGGCCTGGCGGCAGATAGCGTCCAGCAGCGTGGCGGGCGTCAACGCGCTGGTCTGCACCAGCCGGGCGAAGCGTTGCTGCAAGGCTTGCGCGGCGACGCTGGCATCGGCCAGTTGTGACGGTGTCGACAGGGGCGACAGGCAGCGCACGAAATCCGCCACCCACAGCGCCAGTTCCGGCAGTTCGTCCTGACCAAGGCCAAGCAAGTCGGCCACGACCCAGGTCGGCAGATCAAATGTCCAGCGTGTGAGGGCGGCGCCGTCGGGCAGGCCGTGCTGCTGTCCCAGCAGCCTGGCGAAATGGGCCGTGCGCCGGGCAATGACGGACGGATCCAGTGCCGCCAGCGCCTGCCCGATGACCTGCTTCGGGCGCGCATGGCCGGGACCGTCGTTCATCCGGATCAGTCGGCCAAAAACCGCACCGGCGCTGCTGCCGGCGAAGGCACGGGGTACGGCTTCGCCAGACGGACGCACCAGGCAATGCGGGTTGTCCATGACCTCCTGGACGGCTGTGGCGCGACTGGCAATCCACAGTCGCAAATGGGGATCGAAATGCAGCGCCGGTCCTGCCAGCAGCTGCTGGTACCAGGGATAGGGATTGACATGGCTGGCAGCGGCGACGGCGTTGGATGGATACATGGGAATCTCTTGCAGGTGAGAGGTGACAGCACATTGTATGGATTGATCGCATTGAACAATTCGCTTACGATCAAACTGTCGATGCGTACCGGTGTTGGCTGCGCGAAAGGAGAGACGATGTCCAACGAGTTTGCCGATACCAGACTGGCCGGCGTGGCCGCAGCCATTGCGGAGCCGGCGCGGGCGCGCATGTTGTGTTGCCTGATGGATGGATACGCCCGCACCAACACCGAACTGGCGGTGCTGGCCGAAGTCAGTCCCTCGACGGCGAGTGTCCACCTGGCCAAATTGCGCGAGCAGCAACTGGTGCATGTGCTGGCGCAAGGCAAGCATCGCTATTACACGCTGGCCGGCGCCGACGTGGCCGCTGCGCTGGAAGCGCTGATGCGCGTGGCCGGCCTGCCGCGCCCGTTGTTTGTCTCGACCACGCCGGAGCGCTTGCGCAACGCGCGCACCTGCTATGACCACATGGCGGGTACCGTTGCCGTTGCGATGCATGACTATATGGCGCGGCACCAATGGCTCCATCCCGTTACACAAGAAGGCGGCGACTATCAACTCAGCGAGGAGGGCGCGGCCGCACTGGAGCGACTGGGCCTGGATGTAGACAAAGCCGGCAAGGCACGGCGCCGCTTCGCCTGTGCCTGTCTGGACTGGAGTGAGCGTCGTTCCCATCTGGGCGGAGCGCTTGGCGCCGCGCTGCTGTCCGTGCTGCTCCGGCAAGGCTGGATCGAGCGCGATCTCGATAGTCGCGCACTTGGCATCACGCGCGCAGGCCGGCGTCATTTCAAACGCGTTTTTGAGCTCGACTGCTAGAACTTGTCCTGGCCAGGTTTCTGGCGTCGAAAGAATCTCCGTGCGCGTCAATCCTTGATCACGTTCAAAGTGGCCACTTGTCGTCACTGATACGATGTCTCATCCCCGTTCTTGCCGGAGCACCCCTCATGTGCCAAGCGACTTCCCGGTCTGGAAATAGCAGGCGGAGGCTGTCGCAATGCGCGCTGCCGAGGCCCTCGGCCCGACAGGATTCGATTCTTGAGGAGGTCAAATCATGAGCAAATTTGTTGTGTTGTATCTGGTGCCGGTGGCAACAGTCGATCACCTGATGGCGAATTCCACACCCGAGCAGATGAAAGCCAGCATCGAAGAATGGACCCACTGGATGAATGCCAATGAGCGCGCCTTTGTCGATATGGGCGCACCGCTGGGCAAGACAAAACGCGTTACCGCCGGCGGAATTGCCAGTGTCAGGAACGAGGTGACGGGTTATACGATCATCGAGGCCGAATCGCACGAGGCCGCCGCAAGGATGCTGGAAGGACATCCGCATCTGCAGGTTGCCGGGGCCTACATCGATGTGATTGCGGTGATGCCGATACCGAAGGCGTAGCCGTGGCGCCGCAGGGCCTGCTGTAGACTGGCGGGCATGCTCCTGCGAATCCACCATGCCGCCATCATCTGCGCAGACTACGCACGCTCCAGACGCTTCTACGTCGAGACGCTCGGACTGACCGTCGTGGCCGAGCATTTCCGGGCCGAGCGCAATTCCTGGAAGCTCGACCTGGCGTTGCCGGACGGTGCGCAAATCGAGCTGTTTTCGTTTCCGGACGCGCCGCCGCGGCCGTCCTGGCCCGAGGCGCAGGGCCTGCGTCATCTGGCTTTTGCGGTCAACGATGTAGCGCGCTGCAAGGCCGAACTGGAAGCGGCCGGCATCGCCGTCGAACCGATCCGCATCGATGAATTTACCCAACGCCGCTTCGTCTTTTTTGCCGATCCGGATGGCTTGCCACTGGAACTCTACGAGGTTGCGCCGCAGCCAGCCTGATCCATCGTACTGCGCCAAGCGCGACTCGCTGCAATTGATCCCTGACGATTATTCACGATGCCGTGTCCCCAGGATCCGGTAATCACAAGTTGCGCTGACAGGCAACTGGCGGCGTTCACAACGCGATGTCACGCATCCCGCATCGGCGCGTGGCCCACCCCCACGACTGCAATGACCGCTGAAAATTTGGAACTACCCGATTCCATCTGACATAAAACGGGAGTTCGATAATAAGCGTGCGTCACCTGGGGTGGCGCAGGCGATGCTGTATGGCGCCTGCGCCAGCCTGACGCCGCGCGACCTCGACAACGCGGTCGAACGCATCAGCAACGCCGAGCGGCGCGCGCAGTTCATCGAATTCATCGCCAACTGGGAACCCTGGCAACAGCATCTGGAACGCGCCCATCCGGACGTGTTTGCCGAACTCGAGCGCAACGCTGCGGCCGAACGCCAGCTGTTGTCGGAGCCGCCGCCATTCACCAATGACAATGATTACATCCAGATGTGCCGGGACATGGAGGCACTGCTGACATCACTGCGCCAGAACAAGATCCGGCAATTGACGCGCAACTTTATTGTCGAGTCGCGCGCCAGCATGGCACCGAGCGAACACAAATAGACAGGCCGCCCCGATCCTGCACGCAGCTCGCTCAACAACGCGGTAGCGCTCGACGTTACCGTCGCATCTTGCCGCGCCATTACCGAAAGTAGCAGCGCGGCGATGCTTGCTATGTTGGAGTCATTCCTGCATGGTCGATCTCCATGAAAAACCTGTTCTCGCGCGTCTACTTTTCGGTGTCGACCACGGCGTTGATCGCCTTGTTGATCGGCTTGACCCTGACCGCCGTGGCCTTTGTCTCGATGCGCCGTTCCGAATCGGAAATGCACAACCAGCAATTCCGCACCAGTGCCAACATTCGCATTGCGGCGGTGCAGGGCGGACTGGTCGATGCCGTCGAACAGTTGCGGGTCGTCAATCAGCTGTTTCAGGTGGTCGGGGTGGTCAGTGCCAAGCAGTTTCATGACTTTGCCGCCCCGCTGCTGCAGCGCTATCCGCAACTGCAGGCGCTGAGTTTTCAGCGCACCGTCACGCACGCCGAGCGCGAGGCTTTCGAAGCCGCCCGACGCCACGCCGATCCGGCATTTCGTATTGTCGAGATGGCCGGCGATCAGGTGCGCACGGCGGCGATTCGCCCGACCTATAAAGTGGTCGATTACATCGAACCATTGGCGGGCAACGAGGCGGCGGTCGGGCTCGACACCGCCGTCACCTCGGATCAAACCGCGGCACGGCGGCGCTCGCGCGCCAGCGGTCTGCCGACCGCGACCGGATTGCTATCGATTGCGCAACACAAAGGCTGGCATACGGCCTTTCTGATCATTGCCCCAGTGTACCGGAGCGGTCTGCAGCTCGATTCCGTCGCACAGCGTGAAGCCGCCACGATTGGCGAAACCGCGGCGGTGTTTCGGATTGATAACCTGATCGATACCATTCTCGATGCCAGCGGCGTGCGCGCCGAGCCGGGCATGGTGATAAGCATCTTCGCCTCCGCCCGGCCGGATCCATCGCAACTGGCATTTCGCGAGGGGCGTGCCGGCACGCTGCGGCAGCAAACTTTCTCGTTGCTGCCGTACTGGCTGCTGGTCGACCGCGCCGATCCGGTGGCGGAGACATTCGCACTGGCAGGCAGCATCTGGCGCATGGAAGTGGCGCAGGCGGAAGTGTCATTTCTGTCGAATTACAACGCGTCACTGTTCGTGCTGCTGGGCGGCGTTTTGTCGAGCCTGCTGGCGGCGGCGTATGTGTATTCGCTGGTCTCGCGCGACATCGTGGCCGAACGCCTGGTCGGTGAACGCACCGTGGTGCTGCGCACCGCGAACCTGCGGCTGTCGGAGGACCTGGCGCAGCATGTGCGCACCGAAAGTGCATTGCGCCTGCATGAACGGGCGATCCAGGTGTCGCCGAATGCCATCCTGATCTGCGCCGCCACCGCACCGGACTACGCGATCGAATACGTAAACCCGGCGTTCGAGCGCATTACCGGTTACAGCAAGGCCGATGTGCTGGGGCGCGGCCTTGAATCGATGCAGGGAAACGGCATCGACCAGCAGAACCTGGATGAGATTCGCACCTGTCTGCGCGAAGTGCGCGAGGGCCACGCGTTGATGCGCAATTACCGCAAGGACGGCACCGGTTACTGGAGCGATCTGTTCATTGCACCGGTGCGTGACGAGCGGGGCGCCGTCATTCAGTTCGTCTTTGCCCAGTACGATGTCAGCTCGATCATGCGCTTCGAAGCCGAACTGGCCTATCAGGCCAGGCACGACACGCTCACCGGCCTGGCCAACCGGATGCTGTTCACGGAGCGACTGGGCCAGGCAATGAAGGCCAACCAAGGCGACGGCGCGCAGATCTGGGTGTTGTTCGTGGATCTGGACCGATTCAAATTCGTCAACGACACCCTCGGCCACGAGGCCGGCGACGAGCTGCTGAAAGTGCTTGCCGCGCGGCTGCAATCGGCGGCAGCGGGCGTCGATACCGTCGCCCGCGTTGGCGGCGATGAATTCCTCGTGCTGTTGAATGAGTCTCCCGATGATGGCACCGGCATGGCGGCGCTGCGCAGCATCATGGATGCGGTCGTGTTGCCACTGCAGGTGCAGGGCTACGAATTCATTCTCACCTGCAGCATTGGCGTGGCCATCCATCCAACCGACGGCGACACGGCCGAAACGCTGATCAAGCACGCCGATATTGCGATGTACCGGGCCAAGGAATTGGGCCGCAATACGTTCCAGTTCTACACCCGGCAAATGAGTGAGCGCAGCCTCGACCGGCTCAATCTCGAAACCGATCTGCGCTATGCGCTGGAGCGCGATGAGTTTGTCCTGCACTACCAGCCGCAAGTGAGTTTGCGCGATGGCCGCATCGTTGGCATGGAAGCGCTGATCCGCTGGAATCATCCGCTGCTGGGATTGATCCCGCCGGTCCGGTTCATTGGCCTGGCCGAAGACATGGGATTGATCGTCCCGATCGGGCTCTGGGTCGCGCGCACCGCCTGCCTGCAGGTGAAGGCATGGCAACACGCCGGCCTGGGCGAGTTACGCGTGGCGGTCAACCTGTCGCCGCGTCAGTTCATGCAGAAGGGACTGGTGCAATCGATTGCCACGGTGCTGAGTGAAACCGGGCTGGCCGCGCGCTATCTGGAACTTGAACTGACCGAAAGCATGGTCATGACCGATGTCGACAATGCGATTTCCATCCTGGGCGAATTGAAAAATCTGGGCGTGCCGATTTCGATCGACGACTTTGGCACCGGCTACTCCAGCCTGTCGTACCTGCGCCGCTTTCCGCTGGATGTGCTGAAGATCGACCGCTCCTTCATCAATGACGTGACCAGCGATGCCAACAATGCGGCCATCGTCGTCTCGATCATTGCGCTGGCCCACAACCTGCAGTTAAAGGTGATTGCCGAGGGCGTCGAAACTGCCGAACAGCTGGCATTCCTGCGCCAGCACGGCTGCGACCAGATGCAGGGCTACTACTTCAGCCGGCCGGTGCCGGCGCCGGAATTCGAACAACTGCTGCATCAGGGACGCTGCCTGCCGATGCTGGCGTCGCTCTGAACGACGCCGGCATGCAGCGGCGTTTCAGCGGTTGACGGTTTTCATGCTGCCCTCGGGGTAGCGCAAGCCACTGGCCGCGCCCAACGGGAAAATCGCTTCGATCGCAGCCAGCTCGGCGCTGCTCAGTATCATGTCGAGTGCCTTGACGTTTTCTTCCAGATAGCTGCGCCGCTTGGTGCCCGGAATCGGCACCAGATCATCGCCCTGTGCCAGCACCCAGGCCAGCGCCAGTTGTCCCGGCGTGCATCCCTTGCTGGCGGCGAGTTGGCTGACCTTCTCGACCAGCTGCAGATTGCGGGCGAAATGTTCGCCCTGGAAGCGCGGACTGCTGCGCCGGTAGTCGTCGGCGGCAAACTGATCCGGACTGGTAATGGCGCCGGTCAGGAAACCACGTCCGAGCGGGCTGTACGGCACAAAGCCGATGCCAAGGCGACGGCAGGTCGCCAGCGCGCCCTGTTCGGGGTCGCGCGACCAGAGCGAATATTCGCTTTGCAATGCCGTGATCGGATGGATCTTGTGGGCCCGCTCCAGCGTTTCCGATGAAGCTTCCGACAAACCGATGTAGCGAATCTTGCCGGCCTTGACCAGCCCAGCCAGTGCCCCGACGGTGTCCTCGATCGGCGTGGCTGGATCGATGCGATGCTGGTAGTACAGGTCGATGGTTTCCACGCCCAGCCGTTTCAGGCTGCCTTCGACCGAACTGCGTACGTACTCGGGCGTGCCATTGACGCCGCGCGCCTGCGGATTGGCGGGATCGCGCACGATGCCGAACTTGGTGGCCAGGAAGACCTGGTCGCGCTTGCCCTTGATGGCCTTGCCAACCAGTTCTTCATTGATGTACGGCCCGTACATGTCGGCCGTGTCGAGCAGCGTAATGCCGAGTTCGATAGCGCGATGAATGGTGGAGATCGATTCGGCGTCATCGCGGTTGGCATAAAAATCACTCATGCCCATGCAACCGAGGCCGATGGCCGATACGGTCGGGCCGTTGGCGCCGAGCTGACGCGTCTTGATGGGAGTTTGCATTGGTGGATTTCCTTATGGCCGGTGCCGACGGTGCGGCGGTGCACCGATTCTACAAGGCTTCGGACAAACGGATCGGCGTCGCCAAGCAGCGGCAGCGTTGCGGTTCGCGCACGCCGGGTCAATGTCGAAGCGATAAGTTTCTCGAACAAAAAACTTTCCACCGGGCATAATGGATCTTGCGGTTATTTTTTATTGAAACCAAAAGTAGTTGTGCTTTTTACCAAGGGTGACAATGAACGACGAAAATTCCTTCCCGGTGGACAGCTGGCTGCCGCATATGCGCGATGTCGGCAAATGCGAGCGCTCCCTGAGCGAGCTCGATCTGCGCTGGCGCATGATCGAGTCGTCGGCGCAGATGAATTGTCCGCTCGAAGCGCGCTCGATCCTGCCGATCATGGCCGCCACCCGCGGCCGTTTCAGCCAGCTCGAAGGCGAACTGGTAGTAAATCTGGTGCGCGAGAAAATGCGCAATGCGATGGCCGCACTGACCACCAAGGCGCAGTACGTGATTGACATCGTGGTGCGCAATTTGTACGAGCGCACCGCCGACGTCGGCTTTCTGGCCACCGATGGCGACCTGTGCGGATTTGTCGCCGGCAGCCAGACCGACGCAGCGGCAATCCGCCAACGTCTGCGCGCCTACCGCGAAAAATATACCGTCTACGACGACATCATCCTGCTCGATACCGAGGGCAGGGTGCTGCTGCGCATCGACGACAGCGCGACGCTGGACTGCAGCCGTGATGCGCTGGTCCGCCAAAGCCTCGCATCACAGCATTTTGTCGAAACCTTTCGCGCCACCGATCTGCTGCCGAACCGGCGCGCCGGACTGATCTATTCGCGTCGCATGCTGCATCCGCAGACCGGCGCCGTGATTGGCGTGCTGTGCTTGTCATTTGCGTTCGAGGAGGAAATGGGCCGGATCTTTGCCACCCACGGCGACCCGCAACAGCACGCCAAAATGCTCCTGCTCGATGGCGACAATCGCGTCATTGCCAGCGCCGATCCGCTCTGGATTCCGCTCGGCGCGCAGGTGCCGGTGAATCGGTCCGGGCAGCCGGCACTGGTGATGTTCGCCGGTCGCCAGTATCTGGCGCGCACGGTGCCGTCGGCCGGCTATCAGGGCTATCCCGGCCCGACTGGCTGGCAGGGTCAGGTGATGATTCCGGTCGAGCTGGCATTCTCGGCCGCGCCAGCCAGCGTGCTGGCCAATCTTGACGCGGCGGTGGCGGACGGCTTGCTGTCGCATGCCCGGACCTTCTGTCCGCCCTTGTTTGCCATCATGAAGGAGGCCGAAGCGACGGCGGAGACCATCCGGCGCGTGGTCTGGAACGGGCAGGTGGCGACCGCCGGCCAAGGCGGCGACGGCACGCGCCTGAAATCCATTCTGGAACAGATCAGCGACACCGGCACGCGCAGCAATACGCTGTTCGCCCAGGCCATCGGCGGGCTGTTCGAAACCGTGCTGGCATCACGCCTGTCGGACAGCGGATTCGTCGCGCACTTGCTGGTCGATCTGCTCGACCGCAATCTGTACGAGCGCGCCAACGACTGTCGCTGGTGGGCCTTGTCGCCGGAATTGCGCAGTCTGATGGCGCGCCCGGAACCGACCGGTGCGGCGCGCATGGCGCACATCCTTCGCGCCATCAACGACCTCTATACGGTGTATGCCTGCCTGTTCGTGTATGACCGCAATGGCTGCATCATCGCCACCTCGCGCGAGGCGGCCGGCGCAGCGGGCTATCCGGCCGTGACCGACGAGACCTTGCAGCGGGTGCTGGCGCTGGGTTCCGGGCAGGCGTATTACGTCACACCGTTTGCGCCATCGGCCATGGTTGACGGGCAATCGACCTATGTGTATCACGCCGCCATCCGCGACCCGGCCAACGACGCCAGCATCGTCGGCGGGATCGGGATTGTGTTCGATGCGTCGGCAGAATTCCTCGCCATGCTGCGCAGCGGCAGCGCCGCCGGTCAGAACGTGCAGGCCTACTTTGTCGATCGCAGCGGAGCAATTCTCGCGAGCACCGATGCCAGTTGCAAGATCGGCTCCCGACTCGAGATGGCGCCGTCGATGCACAAGCTGGCCGCTGGCAGCAGCGCGTCGCAGGTGTGCATCCAGAACGGGCAGTACGCGATCATGGGTTGCACTGCCTCGCATGGCTACCGCGAATTCAAGGTGTCCGACGGCTATCGTGACGACATTCTGGCGGTCGTGGTGGAGTCGTTCGGGCCGGTGCGCGAGGGCGTTGTGCGCGCGCCGTCCACCGAACTTGGGCGGCAAATCGACGTGCGCAACCCGCATGACTTCGCGACCTTCTTCGTCGATGGCGCACTGTTTGCGCTGCCCGCCGACGCGGTCTGCGAAGCACTGCCGGCCGCGCACATGTCGCGCGCATCGCTCGGTGCAGGCGCCGCCTGCGTCGGGGTCCTGCCGCTCGAATCCGGCGGCGCGCAAACCATGACCTGGGTGTTTGATGCAGCGGTCCTGCTGGCGGGCGAGAAAACCGCGCTGGATGCCGCCAGCCAGATCATCGTGATCCGGCAGGGCGATCGGCGGCTGGGCCTGCTGGTGAACAAACTGCACGCGGTGGTGTGCGTCGATGCGGCCGATCTGGTGGCCACGCCGCTGATCGACCACAGCGCGGCCTCGCTGGTGCGGCAAGTCATCAAGGCCAATGCCGGCGAGTTGCTCATTCAGGTGCTCGATACACCCTGCCTGTTCGAGCAGGTCATGGGGCGGACAGAACCCGCGCCGTTGCTGCGCATTGTGCCGCCAGTGCAGTCGGCGGCCTGACCGGAACGGCTGGAGCGGCCACGCCGCCGTACGTGCAATGGGCGGTGGCGGACTGCGCAACGCTGCATGCGGTTCGGACATGCATGGGGCACTCGCACTTCACAAAGTCGAGCCAAATCGAGCGCGCTTAAGGTGGAACCATGTCTTGCAACAGGACATTCATGCGGAACCTGTCTTTTAATTTCGTCACTACGAGTAAACCATGTTCCCGCGCTTTCCTTCTTCGACTTCAGCCTCAAATTCAACCTCGCAGTCAACGCCGGTTTCAATGTCAAGCCAGGCCATCGCCTCCGCCCCGATACAGGGATCAATGACGACCTCTTCTCGGACGCCGACGGAATTCGCGCGCGCAGCGGAAGGAAACTGGCGACTTCTGCTTGATCCGTCTCGCGCTGCGCCACAACAAGCGAATGTGGCGCAGGCAGACCTGAGTGAATTCACCCCTGACGAGGTCGGCTATTTAATGCGCGCATTGCGCGACAGTGCTGCCCAGACGCCTGTGACGACCAACGTGTTAACCCGCGCGTTGGAAGGAAGTCCTGCATTCGCCGATGCTGCTGGAGCGTCGCCATTCGATCTGGAAGCTGCAGCCGAACATTTGTTCAGGTCAGATGAAGAATCCGACAGCGGGGACTGTCCTATGCCCGTCCATGACATCTCAGCGGCCAGCCAACCCGGCAGATTTGAGCCACCGTCATCGAAACGGCCGCGTGCCGACGAGCGGCCGTCCTCCGATGAATTAGCGCGCTTCCTGCTCACCGAGGAGCAGGTGCGCCCAGGTCAGGATGCAAGGTTGCCACGCGCCGAACCCAACGTTGGATCATCTCGAATTGCGACTTTTGCAGGTCAGCACAGCCACCGCTGCGGCCAACCACAGCAGGTGGCAACCCATGACATCTCAGCGGCCAGCCAACCCGGCAGATTTGAGCCAGCGTCATCGAAACGGCCGCGTACCGGCGAGCCGCCGTCCTCCGACGTATTAGCGCGCTTCCTGCTCCCCGAGCAGCAGGTGCGCCCAGGTCAGGGTGCGGCAGAGTTATCAAGCGCAATTGCAGCGTATGCAGAGAGGGTAGCAAGGTCGCCACGCGCCGAACCCAACGTTGGGTCATCTCGATTTGCGACTTTTGCAGGTCAGCACAGCCACCGCTCCGGCCAACCACCGCAGGTGTCCACACGTGAAACCCTCACGCAGATTGTCCAACTTCAGGAAATGTGGCGTGCAACGCCAGACACCAGTTCAGCCCGCGCGGATCAAGGTGCTGATCGCCCACCCGGTAGCAGTTTCGTACCGCCGCCGCGATGGGAATTTTCTCTACCAGACCGTGTCCGGCGCACCATGCCCAAGGTTGAGCGGGCTCGGGAGAATCTCTATAAACAGTTATGGCGCACATTGAAGGCCCGAAGAGTTCCGTTCAATGACGAGCACCTTCTATTGATGACGAAGGAACAGTTAACGGCCACGTTGGAGGCAATCCAGACGCTGACGGAGCGAGCCGGTTACCGTCGCGATCTTCCATACCAAATCGTGAGAGCGCTTCGGACCGACGACAAGAACGAAAATTTTCAAAAGGACTTTGACGCCGCTTTTTGCCTGCTGGAACACCTGTACGGCATGCACCCGACGACTGCCCAAGTCGGGGAGCATCAGCGGGCGGCATTCAGCACGGTGGTAAATGGAATTTGTGTTAACAGTCGCCTCACGCCTTTGCGAACCGCGATGAACCACACGTCGGAGCAAACGCAACTTGCCGCCGTCACGATGTTACTCCGGCTGGGCGCGGACCCGGCACAGCGTTCGGTTGACGGCCTCAACGAAGTTCCACTGCAAAGTGCCATTCGCCTCGAGTATCCCGAAGTTGTCACGATTCTGCTGAATCATGTTGCGTCTGCCGGAGATTTGATGGCGCAAGCGAACATTCCCGCGGACGTTTTGAATGCCCCATTCCTGGGTGCAAGCTCGGCCGTATTCTGGGCCATCAACACGCCAGAGATTGGCCCGCGCGACGACGTCCTCCGGGCATTGGTCAATTCCGGCGCCTCGCTTGAATTGCGCGACCCAGTCTCGGGCGACACGCCGCTGCAGCACGCGGTGCGCAGCGGTTCTGTTGACATGGTGAGGCTGCTGTTGCAGCTTGGCGCGGATACCAATTCCCGAACCCGGGGTTGCGTCGATATCATGACCCTGGCCAGCCAAAGCCCGAACCGCGAAGCAATTGAAGCGGCGCTGGGCGCGCATTTGCAGACGCAGACGCAACCCGGTGTCTGACCCTGCGCGCGCAGTGGGTGCATCCGGGGCGGCATTTCCTTGACCTCGGGGGATGCGTGCCGTACATGTCATGGACGCCTGTCCAGTCGTCCCAAACGCACCGGATCGGCAATCAGGGAACCATATTCCGGACCGGGACATTTACCGTGTTGTCAGCTAACACAATGCCCCTTATGCCCCCGCGCTTGAATCCCTCATTCCCGAAACCTGCGCTTGTCGCCCAAACATCAACACCAGGCCCACTGCCTTTCCCGCAACCATCGACGCAACCGCAACCCGAACAGCCATCGGGACCGATGCTTGCACAGCCGCACCTGGCGCATCTGGCTGGGCCAAGTCAGCGGCAACCTTTTTCAACACCGGAGCAGACGGCGATTGAGGAGGAATTTTCCCCGCATACGGTCGACTATTTAATGCGCGTATTGCACGACAGTCCTCGCGCTGGCTCATCCACCCACAGCACGGCGGCGCTGATCGCCCAATCGGCATCAAAACGCCCGCGTCCTGACGCGGCGCCGACTGAACAAGAACTAACCGATTTTTTACTGGCCGGGCCTGAGCCGGTTCTGCCCGATCGATCGTCCATGAAACGACCGCGTCCTGACACGCCGCCGACGGCAGAGGAATTACCGGCCTTTTTACCGACCCGGCCTGAAGCCACGCCGCCAGGTCAAGGTCTATCGGCGTCATCAAGTGCGCTGTCCGGGTGGATGCATCGTCTCCACGGAAGCGTCCCGCATACGTTTCAGTCAGAGAATCCTGACATCGGCATGCCGCTTGCGCAGAGTCTGCAAGCGGCGCTTCCAGGGCTGGGCCCTCGGCCGGTTCCTGCTGTTTCCGCGGCGGCGTTGCGATCGGCTCGTGTTGCCGAAGCGGTGTCGCAGCCGAACCTTCGCCTGCCTGACCGTATCCCGCACGTTCAGCCGCGACCCGAACGAGGACGGGAAGAGCAGTTCGAGCAATTAAGACAAATGCACACCACGCGACACATTCCGTTCAACGACCTCCGTTATTTGGCGATGTCGAATGAAATGCTCGCGACGACGCTGGAGGCAATGAAAACGCTGGAGAAGGTAGACACTGGTTTCAAAGTTGATTTGGCACGCAAAGTGTTGAGAATCGCTTAAAACTGACCCACTGTTTTCATCCAAAAATGACCCACCCTGTTTGCGCGTAGATTACACCGCGTCTGTGGATAAGTCTTCTGGTCTGGTTCCTGGATCTCCTTTCTTCGTTGGTTTTTTGGTAGGTGGCTTGCGACTCGATTCGCTGTGCCGG
>NZ_JAXCHT010000013.1:0-113880 GCF_035984655.1 Actimicrobium sp. GrIS 1.19
TTCTGCCCAGTTTACAAGGGATGCGCTAATTTATTGAACGTATGCGGGAATTCTCGTGTGGCGTGGGTGGGGCGCACTTGTGTATAACGAGGTGGTATCAATGACCGTTCCGGCGCATTTGAAATTACAGGCGCTGCTTTATCACGCACCTGCTGCTTATCTGGGAGATATTCCTGCCCCATTGAAATCCTTATTGCCCAGTTTTATTGAAATCGAATCAAAAATCGAATCTGTCATTGCAAAGAGATTCAATCTTCCGATGCTGACATCCAATGTCATCCGCACGGCTGATTTACTGATTGAGGCAACCGAAAAACGCGATTTGGTGAACTGGACAAAGAATGACGGTGATGCGGAATATTGCACAAAACCACCTCCGCCACTGGGAAAAAACATTGTCCCATTAACGCCCAAGGAAGCGAAGATTCTGTTTCTCTCGTGCTTTGAAGTGTATTCAATATTGCAGGCCAAAAAACCCGATCAACCGGAACACCGGATGCATGCGCATCCGCCATCAGCCGGGAACAACCTGTCAATGACGTGATTCGACCAGTCCTGGTTGAAACAGAAATGGATTGCATCAGGGGTCACTGTCAATCCGCAGGGAATGGCCGGAATGCCCGGGCTAACCCGGTTGGTCAACCAGCCTACCGTCAGGGGATGCATCAGACGGAATGATCGACGGCCAATGCCGATCGCCTTTGACCGGGATCGGGGATCATCCATTCGAATTCGGGGCAGCCTTCGCAAGCGCGACACCGCCCCGAAAGAATAGCCGCCCGTGATGGCGCGGCGCGGCGACATCTAGGTCGAAAGATCAATCCGATCCGGACGCTTCCTGGCGTTTTCCGCCATGACTGCAACCGCAGGAAAGGCGCCGTCGAGGTCGCGCTCAGGCTTGCTGTCCTGCGCTGATGCGCCCCGTTTTTTTCTCGACCCGACACTACTCATCGATTTCAGCAATTGCGGATTGAGAATGGTAATGGTCCTGTTTTCAACGCGAATCAGTCCGGCTTCGTCAAACGACGACAAGATCCGGCTCACCGTTTCCAGCGACAGTCCGAGATAACTGCCGATATCGCGCCGGGTCATGCTCAAGTTGAATGACTTTTCGGACCAGCCCAGCTGGCGGAAGCGCTCGGAATTGAGCATCAGGAAGCGTGCGACGCGCGCATCGGCGCCCAGCGTTCCCAGTACCCCGATCATCATTTGCTCTCGCACCAGTTCATGGCTCATGGCGCGGAAAATCGCCTGTTCGAATTCCGGTTGCGCCTGAAAAATCTCATTGAATTTATAGAACGGCAAGAGGATGAGATTGCATTCAGTCAGGGCGATCGCTTCGGAAACGTAGTGGCCCGAATGAATGCCATCCAGACCAAACAGATCGCCGCGCATCGGAAAACTCAATACCTGTTCGTTACCGAGATCGTCGCAGGAACTCACCCGCACAAACCCCGAATAAACCACATAGACCGTATCGAACGGTTGTCCAACCGTATGAATGCGCTCTCCTGTCTTGAACCGCATGTGCTGTACCAACATGCTGTTTTCCCTCAGGACCAATGTGCGCGGCAGAAAATTCCGGAGGACTTCACCAAGAATATTAATGCTCGTCCAACGCCCTCGTTCACAATACTTTCCAGGTTCCATGTTCTGTAGTGGCGTTGATGTTGGCATACCGGTGGATGACACTTGGTAAATTTGCTTGGATAACATGGGCAGCTCCTGGACCACGATGAAATGACATATTTTGAAATTGAATCGGCACAAGCTTGCCGTCACGTGAGACGAGTACGGTGCATCTGAAAATAAATAACAGCACGCCGCATGCATTCGGCATCGCTTTCAATTACTCACTCCAGCAACTCGATCAACGCATTATTTCTGTCACGAATTTCAACATCATATGACCATCAACCTCGTACAGAAATTCTGCTTCGCCAACGAGAAATTTGTCGATTACTCCTCATCAGCTACCAATAGTATTTCACACGGAATACCTTTTTGCAAACAAAAATCTTATATTTTTGGTATTTAATTTTTCCACACCGAAAAACCACAGTAAATGTTTCTCGGGAGAATTGAATACATGAATCAACAGAAACATTGGCGTGCGGGGAGCGAATTAAAACCGGTCGGTTTTAAAATAACCGATGACTTCCTTTATATTCCGTAGAAATTACCAAGAATAATCCGTCGCAACGAACCCTTGCAACGAAAATCACGCAAATGGATTATCTGGAATGGCGCAATTTCATGGGCGAAATGCACCGGGAATGGCGCCGGATTTATCCGCGCACAGAGAATTTCCCGGCATGATCAGGCCGACTTTCAGTTGGCCTTGACTACCAAAAAACGTTGCTGCGAAGCGGTCTTTCTAATGCGACAAGAACGAACAGCGCTCCGGACAAAACAGCACATCGCGCGTCATCCCGCCGAAGAACCATTCCATCAGCCGACCGTGTCCGTAGGCCCCTGCCACCAGCAGGTCGGCATTGCGATCATGCGCGATGGTCAGCAATTGCGCCGCGTCGTCGCCACGCGACACCACCGTGTGTGCTTCCGCCGCGATCTCGTGTCGCTTGAGCCAGTTGACAATCTCGATCAGGTGCGCGCTGGATTCATCGGCATTCACGGCCCGGGTAATCTCCACCACCACCACCCGCTCGGCCTGCTTGAGCAATGGCAACGCATCAAAGATTGCACGGCGTGCTTCCCGCGTGTCCTTCCAGGCGACCAGCACATGCGACAGCGACAGCGTCGCCACATTGACCGGGACGATCAGAACCGGGCGCCCGACCTGCATCACGAACGCGCCGATATTCATCGCACGCGTGGGATTGGCATTGCCGGTCTGGCACGATGCGGTGATGACGAGGTCGGCACTGCGCGCCTCGCTGGCGAGACATTCGGCCAGCGGCTGAAAGGTAATCAGGGAGCGCCAGCCAACCGATCGCGCATGCGGCGTCAGCGCTGCGCGGAAGGCGTCTTCCGCCGCGCTCATTTCGGCGCCAATTTCGGTGCGGTCCTTGTCGTAAATGTCGGCCGAGATAAAGCCATCGCTGTAGACCACCTGGACCGGCTGGCAGGCCGCAATGCCGATCACATCGGCGCCAAAACGTGCCGCCAGCTGGCCGGCAACCCGCAACAGGTTCGGACTGGTTTTTCCCAATTCCATCTGCACCATCATCGTTATCGAGGCCACGATATCCTCCTGCGCAATGTCGATTGCGTAATATTTAGACAACAGTAGACCTTGCATTGTGACGCTGGATTGATGTGGATCAATTCGGGATGATCTGGACTCCTTGGCTCGGTGGGGCGATTTTATTTTCCAGGGTCATGATGCAGATCACCCCGCGGCAACGACGGCGCCGTGCACATTCGTCATAATTTATTTTCCATTCACAATCAGGACAGGAGCTGGATCATGACCAGAACCGCACTCGTTACTGGTGGCACCCGCGGCATTGGCAAGGCTGTTTCGCTGGCATTGCAGGCGGCCGGATATCGTGTCGGCGCGGTGTACCGGAGCAATACCGACGCCGCGCAGACTTTTCAGAAAATGACTTCCGTACCGGTATTTCAATGGGATGTAGCCGATTTTGAGGCATGCCGCAGCGGCGTGGCGCAGGTCGAGCAGCAATTGGGACCGATTGACATCCTGGTCAACAACGCCGGCATCACCCGTGACGGCTTCCTGCACAAGATGGATGCGGATCAGTGGTGGCGCGTCATGAATACCAATCTCGGTTCGGTATTCAACATGTCGCGGCACGTCATCGAAGGGATGCGCGAGCGGGGCTTCGGGCGCATCGTGAACATCAGTTCGATCAACGGCGAAAAAGGCCAGCTTGGCCAAACCAATTATGCGGCCGCCAAGGCCGGCATTCTCGGCTTTACCAAGTCATTGGCGCTGGAGGGCGCGCGCAAGAACGTCACCGTCAATGCCATCGCGCCCGGCTACTGCGATACCGACATGATGGCGTCGGTACCGGAGCAAACGCTGCAGGCGATCATTGCAAGCATTCCGGTTGGCCGCCTGGGGACGGCGGAGGAAGTGGCACGGATGGTTGCCTTTCTGGTCGCGGACGAGGCCGGATTCATCACCGGCGCCACCTTCGATATCAATGGCGGACAGCACATGTAAGTCGCCGCCAGACGCTTACAGCACCACCACCCGGTCGGGCAATTCGTTGCGCCCGCCGGCAGTAGCGGGAAAATGACGCGTCAATTGTTGCGTGACGGCGTCAATGCCGCCAACCACCGCCGCCTCGTTCTCGCCCTGACGGAAGGCCTGCTCCATCGCCCGGCAGATCGATTCCCACGCCGCCGCACCGACCTTCGCGTGAATGCCGCGATCGGCCACGATCTCGACATCGCGATCGGCCAGCAGCAAATAAATCAGGATGCCGTTGTTGTGTTCGGTGTCCCAGATCCGCAATTGCGAAAACACCTCGATGGCGCGCGCTCGCGCCGATTGCCCGCTGAGCAGCGCGCGGCCCGGCAAGGCGCCCTCGACCACAAAGCGGATCTCGCCAAGGTGCCCGCTCTCGCTGCGTTTGATCGCCTGTTCAATGAGGCTCAGGCTGCGCGCCGGAAACGCCCGCCGCACCTGCCACTCGGTCATCAACAGATGTCGTGCCACGCGTGCCAATCCCATTACCATCTCCCAGACGCGCCGCCGCCGCCAAAGCCGCCGCCGCCACCGCTGAAACCGCCTCCCGACCCGCCCGACCCAAAGCCACCGCCGCCGCCGAACCCGCCAAGACTGCGCATGCCACCGCCAAACAGCGTGACCACCATTGCGATCACCCCGGCGATGATGGCAATGAACAGCGCGCCGGCGAAAAACCAGGCCACCAGTCCCACCAGGCCGCCGGTTACCAGCGCACCCGGCAGACGTCCGAGCAGCGCGCGCAGCACGCCACCGACCACCAGCGCCACAATGAAAATGACCGGCGCAAAGTGTTCAATGCCAGCCGCGCCAGCGGCACTGCGCGGCGTCGGCGGCGGCAGCGCTTCGCCACTGACGACGCGGATCATCTGATCGACGCCGGCCGCAATCCCGCCATAGAAATCACCCTGCTTGAAACGTGGCGTGATGATTTCGCTGATGATGCGTTTGCTGGTGACGTCGGTGAGCGCGCCCTCGAGGCCGTAGCCAACTTCGATGCGCAAGGCGCGGTCATCTTTGGCAATCACCAGGATCGCGCCGTCATCGACCTTCTTGCGGCCCAGCTTCCACTGCTCGGCCACGCGCAACGCGTATTGCTCGATCGGCTCCGGTGCCGTGGTCGGCACGATCAGCACGGCGAGCTGACTGCCTTTGGCGGCTTCGAACGCCTGCAAGGTCTGTTCCAGCGTGGCCGTCTGCTGCGCCGTCAACGTCGCGGTTTGATCGGTCACGCGGGCGCCGAGCGGCGGCACGGCGACCTGCGCGAACAGCTGGAACGGCGCGCACAGCAGCAGCGCCAGCAAGGCCGTGCGCAACATGGTCATTTTGGCGTGGCCGGCGTCGCACCAAAATCGACTTTCGGCGGCGCGGAGATGGCCTTTTCATTCTCGACAGTGAAATTCGGCTTGACCTTGTAGCCGAACACCATTGCCGTCAGGTTGGACGGGAACGAACGCACCGTCAGGTTGTAGCCCTGCACCGCCTGGATATAGCGGTTGCGCGCGACCGTGATACGGTTTTCGGTACCCTCAAGCTGCGCCTGCAAATCGCGGAATCCGGCGTCGGATTTGAGTTGCGGATAATTTTCCGTCACCACCAGCAGGCGCGACAACGCGCCCGACAATTCGGCCTGGGCCGCCTGGAATTTGGCGAACGCTACCGGGTCATTGATCAGCTCCGGCGTCATCTGGATACTGCCGGCCTTGGCGCGCGCGTTGGTCACACCCAGCAGCACGTCCTTTTCCTGCGCTGCGTAACCCTTGACGGTGCTGACCAGATTGGGAATCAGGTCGGCCCGGCGCTGGTACTGGTTCAGCACTTCGGACCAGCTGGACTTGATCTGCTCATCGTTGCTCTGCAGCGTGTTGTAGCCGCAGCCACTCAGACTCAGGGTGAGTATCAGGATTGCCCAAAATTTACGCATTATGTTCTCCGTGGATTTCTGTTTGATTGCGCTTGCGTGCCAACTTAACTGCCAGCTTGTCTGCCAACTTACCGGCCCGTTTCCGGACCTTCCAGCAACTCCATTTTTTCTCCCAACGACTCCGAGATCCGCAACAGGCGCCCTTCGGCATTGTCGAGTTTGCCGACGCTGGGCAGATCGGCCGGCGCCACCCGGGTGCCGACGATGCGCGGCGTGATCAGCACGATGGTCTCGGTCGACACGCCGGAGTCCTCGGTGCTGGAGAACAATCGCCCGATGCCGGGCAATTCTCCCAGAATCGGCACGCCAACCCGTCGATAACCGCTCGAATTCTTGATCAAACCCGCAATCAGTATGCCCTGTCCATCGTCGGCCACCAGTTGCGTGGTGACTTCGGTGGTCTTTTTCGAGGGAATCCCGGCCGACACACTGCCCGAACTGACCTCCGGCCGGATCTTCATCATGATCCGTCCGGCGGCATCCACCGATGGCGTCACCCGCAGGATCACGCCGGTTTCGAGAAACTGGATCGACTCGGTGGTGACGTTGTTGATGGTGGTGGTCAGCCGGTATCCCAGCTTGTCACCGATATTGGTGGTGGCCTCCTGGTTTTCAAGCGTCAGCAGTTTGGGCGTGGCCAGCGTATGCACGCGGCCCTTGTTGGACAACGCACTCAGGTACAGCTCGACATTGCGGTTGACCACATTGAAAAACAGCCCCGGCGCGCCGCGTGTGGCCAGCCCGGTGGTGCCACCCCGGTTGACGCCATCGGCGCTGAAGACGCGGGTCCAGTCGATGCCGAAATTTTCGCCGGTATCGAGGGTGATCTCGAGGATCTTGGCTTCGATCATGATCTGCTGCGGCTGGGCGTCGATTTCACGCAGCAAGCCTTCGATGCGGCGCAAGCCGTCGGCGGTGTCTTCCACGATCAGCATGCGGCGCTGGTCCAGCACCGTGATCTTGCCGCCGCGCGACACATGCTTGGCCAGCACGTCGGCAATCAGCCGGGGATCGGAATACTGCACTTTCATCGAGCGCACTTCCATCTTGCCGGACACCTCGTCGAGCGGCGCCTCTTTTGCATCACTGATGACGTAGCCGCCGCCGCGCTGGATCACGCTGTAGCCGCCGGCTTCGGCAATCGCAAAGATCGCCTGGCGCACGGTCAGGTCATAGAGGTTAACCGAGACATTGCCGCCGACACCGCGCGCCAGCAGGATGTTGACGCGCTCCTTGCGCGAGATCATTTCGAACAGCTCGGCAATCGGCGTGTCGCGAAACACGAACGACATCAGCTCCGGTTTTTTGTCCGGCACCGACTGGGCCCCGGCCGAGATTGCCAGCAGCAGCAGCGCACTGCCCATCACGCATTTGAATGTCATCGAAGTCTTTCCTTGTCCAGCATAAGGGTGATCCGGATCCCGTCCTTGATCAGAATGGCGCTGCGTTCGCGCACCGTGACCAGCGTGTAGCCATTGACCGATTCGCCCACCGCCAGGATTTTTCCGCCGATATTCACCAGCGACTGGTCGCGATCCAGCATGACGGCGCGCAGGTCCGGCTTCCAGTCCGTTTCTGCGGAGCCGGGCACGGCCGAACGCGTCAACGGTGCCTGCGCCGGCCGTTCAAACGGATCGCGCAAACCTTGCGCCAGCGTGCTTGCGCTGCACAACGCGAGCACGGCAATAAGTACGCACCGGTTCATGGGCGGGGCTCCTGTGGCCGATAGGCGGCGATGCGGATTTTCATCGCCAGTTGCGGCGGCACATCGGTGCTCTGGATGTCGAACCGCACGATCGACAGCGTCGGCAGCGAATTTTCGATGTCGGCCATCCATGCCATCAGGGCGCCATAGCTGCCGCGCGCATCGAGGTCGAACGGGATTTCATCGAAAATCACGACGCGCCGGCGCGGTCCCGGCATGGCGCCGCTGAGCTGGACCGCGTGCCGCAACCCGATCCGGTCGACTTCGCTGATCAGGCGCACTAGCATCTGGTCGGGCGAGCGCGCCAGATCGGCCGTATCGAGATCGCGCGAGAGCAGCGCGATTTGCGCGGCGAGCCGGTCGTTCTGCTGGCGCAATGCGCCGGGGTCGGTTGCCGTGACGGTCAGCCGTGCCTGTTCGCCGTGCATCAGCGCCAGTCGCGCCAGTGGCGCCTGAATCCCGAGCACCCAGAGCAGCGCCGCCACCAGCAGCAGTACGCCGGCGAACAGCAGCGTCAGTTGCCGTGCCGGGATGCGCGCGAGCAGGTCGAGTATCTTGTTCATGGGGTCGCTCCACGCTGGCTGCGGGTGGCGGCAGTGACATTGAAATCGATCACCTGCGCGCCCTCGGCGGCGCGGCCGCTGCTGTTGAGAAAACGCACATCGGCAATCGCAGGCTGGCCGGACAGGCGGTTCAGGAATGCGGTCAGGGCCGCATGGTCGATCGCCTCGCCGCTGATTTCAATGTTCTTTGACAGCTGCCAGGTGCGCGTCTCGGCCGGCTTGCCGACTTCTTCCATCGGCAAGACCACCAGATAGCCGGTTTGTGGCGCGGCAACCGGTGTCGCCGGCAGCAGCTGCTCTTCGCGCGAAAAGCGCAACTGCTTGAACCAGACGCCGCGATTCAGGGATTGGTCGATTGCCACGCCAACGCGCGCGATCTCGCCCGCACCGCGCAGCGCAGCCAGTGCCGCCAGGCGCTGCTCGAGCGTCGCCTTGGCCACTTGCGCCAGCGCCAGCTGCTTGCTGGCCGCATCGCTCAACGCCGTGCGCGCGCGCAGCTGCGCCAGGCGCGGCTCCTCCACCGCAATGCGCCAGTGCAGTCCGGCGATCAGCAGCGCGCCCAGCACCAGCACGCCGGCGAGGCAGCCGCCAAACAGCCTGACGCCCCGCGCGACCCGCACGGCATCGCGATAACTGCGCGGGATCATGTCGATTTCAGCCATGTCGATAACCTCGCAAAGCCAACCCGGCGGCCAGCGCAAAACCCTGATCAATTTCGGTGCCGCTGAGCACACCGGGCTCGCGGCCGAAGACACTCAACGGATCGAGCAGTTCGACCGGCAGCGCGATCAGTTCGTCGATGCGATCCTGGATGTTCGGATAGCGCGCCACACTGCCATTGAGGTAAACCCGGCTGACCGAGTTGCCGCGCGTGCGCGAGGCGACATACACCTGGGTGCGGCTGAGTTCATCGGCCAGCAGGGCAAATTCGGGATGCAGGATTTCCCGAATGGTATGGCCGATATCGCGCTGCGCGAGGCCATTGGCATGGGCGCCGCGCGTCTTGGTGCCAATGCCGTGTTCGCACAGCAGGCTGTGCGCGATGTCATAGCTCAGCCCGAGCGATTTGGCCAGTTTGGTGGCCAGCTGGAATTCGCCGAAATCGATTTCGCGGTCGAGCATCAGGCGCCGGCCCCACACCACCGTGATAAAGCTCTTGGCGACGCCGAAGTTAATCAGCATGACCGACTGCTCGTAATCGTCGCGCTGCATCGCTGCCAGCAAGCGCGCAATCGCAGCCGGGCCGATATCGAGCGAAACCGGATCGAAGCCGACCGCGCGCAAGACATCGAGGTATGCCAGCACGTCGTCACGCCGCGCTACCGCCACCAGCACCTGCCGCTCCGGTTCATTGGCTTCGACATTGCGCACGTGGTAATAATCAACCACGCTCTCGGCAGCCGGGCCACCCAGCTGATCGCGTACCGCGCGCGCTACCGCCTGCTGCTCGTTCTGACCGGCGCCGACATGCACGGTCAGCGGCAGAATGCGCACTTGACCCGGCGGCAGTGCCGGCGACACCCGACGGCCGCTGAACGCAGCCTGCGTCAACGCCTGCCGCACGAAGCTTTTCAATGCTGCAGGATCGGCGAACAGGCGCTCGCGCTCAACCGGATACGGCACCGACACGGCGGCGCGCAATTCTGGCATGGCGATGTCGCCGCCAAGCTGCAGCAGATTGAGCCGGTGCACGCCGAAATCGATACCAATCGGCGCCATTTGCGGTCGTCGCAACAAAGAGCGCCAGTCCATCAGTCGCACTCCAGCGCAGCGGCTTGCTCGCAGACGTGATTGCCGCCGTCGCGTTTGGCCTGATACAGCAACGCGTCGGCCAGCTTGTAAGCCTGGTCAATATCGATTGCAGTGTGCGGCGCAAAGGTGATCAAACCGAGGCTGACGGTCGGCATCGCGCCGCCGACGGCCAACCCGGCCAGGCTGTCCAGTGCGGCGCGAATGCGCTGGCGGACCGCGTCACCGCACATCAGCAACGCGAATTCATCACCGCCCAGACGCACCAGATATTCGTCCGGGCCGGCCAGTCCTGCGAAGGCCTGCTGCATCGCCTGCAGGACGCGGTCGCCATGGAGATGACCGAAGTTGTCATTGATGGCCTTGAAACGATCGAGGTCAAACAGGCCGAAGCAACTGCGCAAGCCAGCGCGGTGATGGGCGGCGACCACGCGGTCAAAGTCCTGTTCCAGAAAACGCCGGTTGAAGGCACCAGTCAGATGATCGCGATTGGCCAGTTCCGACATGTCGAGATGAGCCTGCTCCAGTCCAAAACGCATGGTCAGGTCATGCTTGCGCAACCCCAGCGCACGGCTGACCAGCGCCAGCGCGATCAAGGCCGCCACCAGCATCAGGAATTGCAGCACCCACAAATCCAGCGCCGAAAAACGCGTGCGGCTCAACCAGGTCGAGGCGGTAAACATCAGGTAAATGGCGCCAGTGGTCATGCCCGCTTCACGCAATCCCCATGGAACCACCGGCACCAGCATGAACAGCACCGCCACGCTGAGCAGCAGCATCATGTGCAGTTGCCCCGAACGTTGCGCCAGCAGCACCAGCGAGGAGCCGCACACGATCAGCAGCAGCATGCCGAGCAGATTCAAGGCCCGCACTTGTGCGACGCGCCCGGCCGACAAGTGAATGTGCAGCGCCAGCGCGGTCAGCACGGCATACGTGTAAACATAGCCGGTGCCAAGCTGGAATACCGAACACAGCAGCGCCGCCGTTGCCAGAAACAGTAATGCCACCAGACTCAGCAGCGCGATGCCGTCGCGGGTGTCGCGGGTGATGTGTGGTTCCGCATAGGCGCTCAATGCGCTGCCGCTAAAGGTGGTCGACGACCAGACATTGCGCAGCGCAGCGCGCGGCGCGTCGAGCCAATCGAAGGTGCTGCGTGTGCTCATGCGCGGTTCCGGTGGTAATGCATTAGCAGGGCGGCGCGAAACTGATCGCGACTTGTGGTCGAAGCGTCGGGATAAATCCGTATTCAAAACTATAAAAGCGCGCGCCGACCAGCGGTCCGTCGGGCTTGACCAGCAAGCCGTAATTGGGCAAGCCCTTGGCGTACCAGCCGTCGACCAGCGTGGTGATGTCCCAGCTATACAAAAAATTGGTTGTTACCGTGATTGCCGCGATGTTTCCAGCATCATAATCGGCGCCGCTGCTGCCCCATGCCGTGCCCGCCGTAGCGTTATTCCAGGTCGCCGCCCCGGAGTCCCAGTCGCGCAGCATGCGGTGAACACTAATGACTTTGCCGCCGAGGCTGGAGTTGTCCTGATACTTGGTCAGCTTCAGATCGGCCTGCAGAATCACGGCATCGGTCGGGATGTTTGGTTTTGGCGCGTCAAACTTGAGCAGCGCGTTCGAACTTCCCTGGTTCAGTTCGAGATACGGCGTACCCGTCATCGGTGTGGTTGGCGAAGCGCTGCTGATCCAGATGTCACCGGAAGTGCCGCCGCTCTGCAAGGTCGTATTGACGTCGTTGCCCAGATCATGCACGACGACACTCGAACGCGTGAGCTGAACCCGCGCGCCGCCCGCCGAGATACCGGTGGCGACAATATTGAGGGTCTTGCTGCTGCCCTTGCTGACCACTGCAGCGTAAGTGCCAATCCCCGCAATCGGAGTGGTAGCGACGTCGTTATAATTTTTACAGCCAGCCTGCTCGTTGCGCCACTTGGCCAGACTTAAGCCGGCCTCGGCCAGATACCGTGCGATATCGGTATCGCGTTGCGTCTCGGCGTTCTGTGCCGTCATTGCGCCTTCGTGGCTCATCGCATAAGCAAGCGCGGCGATGATCGCCAGCGTGGCGGCGACCCACAGCAGGACCACGCCGTGTTGTGCATTTTTCGGCGCCCTCATCGCGCACCGCCGAGTCGCATTTGCTGCGTCGCACTAGCTTGCAAGTCCCCGCGCGCGAGCGTGATGCTGACCACAATCAGGGTCTGCCCGGCCGTCACCGGCGGCGACGTAATGCTGAAGCTGCCGACCGGCTCGGCCAGCACATGGCTGACACCAGCAATGGTCTCGGTCAACGCCAGCGTGCCGGCGACAGAACCGGCGCGCAAGTCATACAGGGCCGGATTAAGCCAGGTGCCGGAACTGGTGTTGTCGGCCTTCGGCGGCAGCAGACTGTTGGTGCCCTGCCCCACCTGCAGCGCGATGCGCTGCATGGCAAATTGCACCTGCTGTTGCAGAGCCTGCTGGTCGGCGTTGACGGCGCCGAGCGCGGCGGTGTTCGACAGCAGACGCATTAGCGGCGCCATCAGCAGCCCCGCAATTGCTAGGCCGACCAGCAATTCGATCAAAGTCACCCCGTTCTGGCGGGCGCGCATCATCGCGCCACCAGCGTGGTCAGCGGAAACTGCGCAACGGCCCCATCAGGCACCGAGGCATTGATGTACAGCAGGCCGGTATCGGCGTTCGGAAAATTCGGGAAACCATCCGGATTGTATTTTGCAATATAGATATTGCGGGCCGG
This sequence comes from Actimicrobium sp. GrIS 1.19, assembly GCF_035984655.1. Classification (NCBI taxonomy): domain Bacteria; kingdom Pseudomonadati; phylum Pseudomonadota; class Betaproteobacteria; order Burkholderiales; family Oxalobacteraceae; genus Actimicrobium; species Actimicrobium sp. GrIS 1.19. The sequence goes on from NZ_JAXCHT010000013.1 coordinate 12,859, forward strand.
GCACTGGCTGTCAGCTGCCAAAGAATACGTGGCCGAGGGCGTGGCCAGCGTACCGGAAGCCAGCACCAGATTGTGGTACGGCTCGGCGATGACTTTTTCCATCTGGTTTTTGATGCACAGCATCGCGTGCCCCTGCGTCGCGACGATTTGCGGTGCGCTCGCACCATTGCGCAATGCGTTGGTGGCCGGCACGATGCAGACCGCCAGCAGCACTGTCGCCAGTACCACCTCGACATACGAAAAACCAGCCGCGCGGCGCTTCATCGGTTCAGGGCGACGCAGTGACGCGACCGGTCGAGGCATCGACGCTCAGCGTGCGCTGCAAATTGCCATAGGCCAGTACCACCTGGCCAACCCCGAGCAAAGCCTTGAGATCAGGCGGATTCGGCCCAAGCACATTCACCGGCGCTCCATCGGGACCGAAGCCAAGCTGGCTGGCGCTTGAGCCGCCGGAAAAATTGAAAACTGAAGTAATGATCTGGCTACCCTTGATACCCGTCGTAGTCGTCAGTGAAACGCTGTAATTTTTTTTATCGACAGGATTGCTGACCGGGTTGCCGACGTCTTCGACCGGCGGCTTTGGTCCCATGTCGAGCGCGAACACCCGCACCGTTTCGGTCGCCGGGTCGATCCGCACGACGCGATAATCACCGGTACGGATTGCCTCGGCCTGCGCAAAGCGCACCGCCTGCGCGACTTCCTTGACCGCCGCATCCAGGATCGATTGCTTGAGCGGTTCGGCACTGGGCAGGGCAAATGCCGACGCGATGCCGACAATCGCCAGCACCGCGAGCAGTTCGGCCAGCGTATGGCCGTGCTGCGGGGGTGGCCTGGTTGCCATGACGAGCGCGCGCGCCGGACTGGTTAATGCTTGTAGTAAGGCGTGGCCTTGCTGTCGGTGGCATTGCTGTTCATGACGATCTGGCCCGACTTGGTATCGATGGCCCAACCACCGGTCGCCGCTGTCGGCACGATCGCCGCGCCGGTCGCGGTGGCGACGATTTCAGCTGCCAGCGAACCCTTGTTGCCGATCGGTTCGACCGGAATATTCTGACGCAGATACGGCCCGTATTTGTAAGTGGTGTCAGCGATGGTGCATGAATTGCCGGCCGCATCGGTGGCCGCGGTCAACTGATCGATGAAGGCCTGCGCGCCAATTGCCGTCGCCGTTCCCTTGACACCTGGTGAGGCGCACCCGGCGCCGGCATTCGACAGTGCTGCGCCCGGATACAGGCCGTTATGCTGGATCTTGTACAGCTCGATGGCCGAGCGCATTGCGCCCAGGTTGGCGTCCAGCGTGGACTCCTTGGCGTCGACCGTGGTGTTGGTGAATTGCGGAATCACAATCGCTGCCAGAATCGCCAGGATGATGACGACGATCAGCAACTCGATCAGGGTAAAGCCGAGTGCTGCGGAGCGCTTGAACTGTTTGTACATGGTGATCTCGTCAGATTAAAAGTTGATAAAACAAAATAGAAGAATGCGTAGTAAGTGTCAGTCAGCAGAGCAACAAACCATCAGTTATGTGGTGGAAAAACCGCCCATTGTAAAAACTTAGTGCACCGCCCGTGACAATTTGAAAATCGGCAGAATCAGCGAGCTGACAATGGTCCCCACCAGCACGCCCATCACCAGCAGCATGACCGGCTCGGCCAGTCGCGCCATCTGGTTAAGCTGCTTGGTCAATTCGCGGTCATAAAAATCGGCGATGCGTCCCATCACCCGGCCCAGCGTGCCGGTTTCTTCGCCGGTGCTGATCATCTGCCGCACGCTGACCGGAATGAAGTAGCTGTGCTTGAAGCCTTCGGCGATGCCCTTGCCTTCGGTGACTTCGGTTTCCAGCTGCAGCAGGAACTGCTGGAACTCGGCGTTCGGCACCACTTCGCGGCAGGCCGCCAGCGTCGCCAGAATCGTCACGCCGCGCTCCAGCGAAATACCCATCACCCGCATCAGGCGCGTCAGATAAATCTTGGCGTAGATGTCCCTGATGACCGGCACGCGCAGCTTGAGGCGATCTAGTGCAAGCAGCGTGGCTGGCCGGCGCAGCAACAGCATTACTGCCGCGATCAGCCCGCCGAGGCCGGCCAGGACTTCGGTCACGTGTTTGGTCAGCAGATCGCTGGCGGCAATCAGGATTTTCGTGGTCACCGGCAGCTCGTTGTATATCGAGGCAAACAGCACCGAAAATTTCGGGAACACGAACATCAGGATGAACACCACCACCGCTACCGAAAACACAATCAGGAAGGCCGGATACGACAAGGCCGATACCAGCGTGCTGCGCAGCTTCTCCTGCTTCTCATCCATATCGACCAATTGATCGAGAACTTGAGGCAAAAAGCCACCGGCTTCGCTGGCCGCGATCAGATTGATATACGTCGTCGGAAACAAATCCGGATGGCGCACCAGCGCCTCCGAAAAACGCCGTCCGGCGACGATGTCGTCGAGCATCTCTGCAATGATGTCCTGCAGTCGCGGATTGACGGTTTGCTCGTACAGTGATTTCAGGGCGCCATGCAACGGCACGCCGGTTTCCAGCAGGAGCGACAACCGTTCGGTAAACAAAATCCGGTCCTGCGCACCAATGCGTGCCGACGACCACTGCAGCCAGGAGCGCGCAGCGCGGCGCGGTGCAGCAGACGCGGCCGCGCTATCGTCGTCGAGTTCGAGCGCCATACGGCTAGACCGAATGCACCACGCGCGCGATTTCCTCGGGCGTGGTCTCGCCCTGGAAAGCGTGCGCCATGCCGTCGGCGTACAGATCATGATGGCCGCGTCGCGCGACGTGCGCGGCCATGTCTTCCTTGCTGGCGTTGGCGATGATCATGCGCTGCAGTTCGCCATCGACTTCCAGCAGCTCGTAAATCCCCATGCGGCCCTTGTAGCCGGAGTCGTAGCAGGACGGACAGCCGCGTCCGCGCGCCAGCTTCAGGTCGCCCTGCCCCTTCCAGCCATAGGCTGCGGCCACCGCCGGCGGCGCCAGATAGCTGGTCTTGCAGGTGCCGCAAATGCGCCGCACCAACCGCTGCGCCATCACGCCGATCAGCGCCGACGACAGCAGATACGGCTCGACGCCCATTTCCACCAGCCGCGCCACGGCGCCGAGGGTGTCGTTGGTATGCAGCGTGGTCAGCACCAGATGGCCGGTGAGCGCGGCCTGCACGGCAATTTCGGCGGTCTGGCGGTCACGGATTTCGCCGACCATGATGATGTCGGGGTCCTGTCGCAACACATGCTTGAGGATCTTTGGAAAGGTCAGGCCGATGGCGTCGTTGACCTGGTTCTGGTTGATGATGTCGAGCTGGTATTCGACCGGGTCTTCGATCGTGACGATATTCTTTTCGATGCTGCGCAAATGGCTGACGGCGGCATACAGGCTGGTGGTCTTGCCGCTGCCGGTCGGTCCGGTGACCAGAATCAGTCCATGGCTGCGGCCCAGCAGCTTCTTGAACAGCGTGACGGCATCGGCGGTCATGCCGAGCTTGTCGACATCCAGGATCGACTGGTTCTTGTCAAGCACGCGCAGCACGACTTTTTCGCCGTAAATGCCTGGAAGCGAACTGAAACGCAGATCGACCGTGCGTCCTTGCGTGGCGACCTGGATGCGGCCGTCCTGCGGCAGGCGTCGTTCGGCGATGTCGAGGTTGGCCATCACTTTCAGGCGCGAGACAATCGCCGGATGCAGCTCGGGACGCGGCGACATGACTTCGTACAGGATGCCGTCGATGCGCAGCCGGATGCGGGCGCGGTTGCGCGAGATCTCGATGTGAATGTCACTGGCGCCGTCGTGGATGGCGCGCTGGATCACCGCGTTGACCATGTTGATGACCGGGCTCGCGCCAGCCTGTACATCGATCTGGGTATAGTCGTCCGGAATCTGGTTTTCGATCAGCTCCAGATCGTCGGCGGTGCTGTGGATGAAGTCCGGCATGCTGGCGCCGCCGTAGGCATCGTCGCGCAGCCGGTTGATCTCGCCGGGGGCGGCCAGCACCACCCGGATCTTGCAGCCGGTGCGCGCCTTGATATCGTCAAAACTGTGGATCGCCTGCGGCTCGCCGGTGGCCAGTGTCAGCGTGTTGTGCACCACGAACAGCGGGATCACATTCAGCCGTTTGGCGACGTCGCGGTCCAGCAGCGCCACGGCAACCGGGTCGTACAACCCGCTGCGCAGCGTCACGTAGGGCAGGCCCAACTGTTCGGCCAGCGCCTGAAACAGATGCGCTTCGGTCAGCCATTTTTTCTCGACCATGATGAAGCCCATGCGCTTGCCGGTCTGGTCCTGCAGGCGCGCTGCCTCGGCCAACTGCGCTGCGGTGACCACCGCGCGTTCGAGCAGGATGTCGCCCAGCTTGCGCTGGCCCGGCGCGCGCGGCGGGCGCGGCGCGGACACCGGCGCGTCATACAGCGGCAATTGCTCGGCCAGGCCGGTGACGGTCAGGATGTCCTGTACCAGCACGCTCGGGTAGGCCACTTTCAGCCAGCCGCCCAGCGCCCCCAGCCGCGCTGCGGTGGCGACCATCAGTTCCAGGGCGCGGCCCGACAGCAGCGCCACCTTGCCGAGGTCGATCACGATGGTGATGCGGTGCATCGCCACGCAATTGGCGATGGCTGCTTCCAGCGCCGCAATCGCTTCGTCCGCCACCAGCGCCATGGTCGGTGCGAGATACGTCATCGCACCGATCCGGTTCATGGTGACGGCGTCGTCAAGCATGCGTCACAACCACATCGCGCTGAATTGAGAACGTCTGCAACCAGGCCGGCTCCGTCAGGCAGATTTTCTGGAACACTGCGACGATGTCGGGATCGAGCTGGCTGCCGGCGCAACGCAGGATTTCGGTCATTGCCGCTTCATGGCTGCGGCCGGCCCGATAGGCGCGCGAACTGGTGATCGAATCGTAGGTGTCGGCCACCGCGATGATGCGCGCATTGAGCGGAATATCCTGTCCGATCAGCCCGTGCGGATAGCCGCCGCCGTCGTATTTTTCCTGATGATGGCGCGCGCCCGGCACGGCGCCCTGGAGCCGGTCGATGTGGCGCAGGATTTCGTAGCTGCGCTCCGGATGCACCATGATGAAGGTGAATTCGTCGCGCGTCAGGCGGCCCGGCTTGCACAGCACCGCATCGGGAATCCCGATCTTGCCGACATCGTGCAGCAAGGAGCCCCAGAACAGGTTGTCCAGTTCGCGCGGGGCCAGATTCATCGCTGCGCCAATTTCCATCGCAATGTGATGCACCCGTTCGGAATGGCCGCGGGTATAGGGGTCCTTGGCTTCGACCGCTTCGATCAATGCCGCCGCCATCTGCGTATTGAACTTGCTGGTTTCGGACAGCATGCTGTACATGCGCGACAGACCCGACAACTGGTTGGCCAGCATCTCGCCCAGCTTGCGGTCACTGTTGCTGAAATTGGGTTTGTCGTTATGATTGACCAGCACCAGGATCGCCACCACCACGCGTTCGTGATACACCGGGCAGCACAGGATCTTGAATGGCAGGTCGGTAAAAATGTAGGCCCGGCGCGGATCGTCCATCTCGTTGATGACCACCGACTGGCGCGACGAATTGGCAAAGCGGAACAGGTCGCCGCGCATTTCGACCAGCACCAGATCGAGGTTGTGAATCGGCTTGCTCAGGTTGGTGGCCGAAAGGCACAGGTTTTCGCCCGGCTTGACGAACGCGGCGACATCGGCGTTCATTTGCTCGGCCCAGCTGCGCAGCAACCCTTCGAACAGGTCGGCGCTGTTTTTCATTTCGCGCACCTGGCGGTCGACCGCGTAGACCAGATGCAGCTCTTCGTAGCGCTCCGACAGCTCGCGCGCCATGGTGTTGAGTTCGCACTTGAGGCGGTATTCGTCGGCGATGCCGGCGCCGAGGTCTTCCAGCGTTTCGGCCAGCACGTCCCAGGACAACGGCGCGGCGTCGAGCCTTGCGGTTTTTATCGCCAGAAAGCTGAGTGGGTGGTTGTTGCCGTCGATCGGCGCGTACAGCAGGGTCGCGTCGCCGCTGTCATAGCGTTGCATGCCGGCGCCGACGCAGGGCCAGGCAAAGCCGTTCTGCTGCAAACCCTTCAACCATTCGCCCAGACCGGGCTCGGTCTCATTGCACCAGACCGGCTTGCCGTCGCCGTCGCAAATCGCCATGGGATAGGTCACCCCGGTGGCCCGTTTGAGCCAGCGCGCATAAACGTCGAAGTCCATTTCGGACAGGGTTTTATCCTGCATTGCTGGTCTCCGGATCGCTCGCCAGGGCGACGAAATGTTTGGCAAGGCGCACCACCAGCTGGCGTGGCGACAACGGCTTTTCGAGGAAATCGATATTGCTCAGTTCGCGCACCCAGCCGCGCTCCTCCATGGCGGTCATGGAAGTCATGACCAGAATCAGAAAGGTACGCTGCGCATAGCGCTCGCGCGCGGTGCGGCACAGGGTGCGGCCATCCATGCCGGCCATCTGGATGTCGGTGATCATCACATCCGGCGCAAAGTCGACCATCTTGTCGAGCGCCTGGTTGCCGTCGTTGGCGCTTTCGACGTGGTAGCCCTCGCGTTCGAGCATCAGCCGCAGGATGCGGATGACATGCGGCTCGTCATCGACCAGCAGGATTTTTCGGATGGTCATAACACGTTCTCGCCTTGCATCAAGGCCGGCATTTTCTTGAGGTGAATCGCGAACTGGCTGCCGGCGCCAAGCGTGCTGGCCAGCGTCATGCGACCGTGATGCAGCTCCACGATCTGACTCGCCAGATACAGGCCGAGGCCATGTCCGCCGCGCGGATTGACATCGCCCTCGCGCACCCGGTAGAACTTTTCGAACACATGCAGCTGGTCTTCCGGCGCGATGCCAATGCCGCTATCGGTGACGGTAATGACGACGCTGTTGTCGCCCTCTTCGGCGATCAATGCGACCCGTCCGCCGTTTTCGCTGTACTTGATGGCATTGTTGAGCAGATTGTTGAGCGCAATCCGGAACAGGTCCTTGTCAATCGAGACCGCCGCCATGTCGCGCGGCACCGTGATCTCCATCGTCATCGACTTGATTTCGGCGCGTGGCAAGGCCTGGTTGAACGCGTCGCGCAACAGGTCATCGAGCTTGACGCGACTGCGCTCCGGCGCCAGGCTGCCCATGTCGAGCTTGCTCACATTGAGCAGGTTGTTGACCAGCGAATTCATTCGTTCCGTTTCATCCCGAATCACATTGATGGCTTCGATGCGCAATGCATCGTCGTCGGCGCTGGCGCCCTGCAGGATTTCGCTGTACATCGCCAGCACGTTCAGTGGCGACTTCAGTTCATGCGAAACGTGCGCCACGAAATCGTTGCCGGCCTGCTGTCCCAGATGTTCACGCGTGACATCGCGCAGCACGATCAGCGTGCCGAACGCCATCATGCCGGCCCCGCCCACCAATGGCTGTGCGGTGGCGCACACGCGCTTGTGCGGCACCTGCAGTGGCGAAAAATCGATCAATACCTGACGGCCCGCATCGGCGCTGTCGTGGCGGTAACGCGCGCACAGCGCGAGCAACGCGGAGTCCTGGCACCAGGCCTCGATACCGGTCGACAGGACCTGCTGGATATCGACGCCCAGCAGCGGTTCGATTTTGCCGCTGGCGAAGGTGATCTCGCCGGCAGGGTCCATGATCAGCAGACCATCCGGCAAACACTGCAGTACCGCATTCATCTTGTTGCCGCTGTATTCCAGCAGGCGACCATTGGCGAGCGACTTGATGCCATCCTGCTCCAGCTCGCGGATGCGGCGCGTGGCGTCGTCGAGATAACGATGCAGCGTCTCGGCCAGCACGCGCACATCAATACTGGCGGGCGCGGGCGGCGCGGCGGCGTCCTGGCGCATGGCCTGCAGCTGGCGCGCAATCGAACCGAGCGGGGCCAGTTCGCGCTTGATGCCGAAATACACCAGCGGCACCAGCAAGAACATCGCCAGCGCGAGCAAGGCAAAGAACGGCAAGTCCTTCAAGGCGATCATGCGCTCCGGCTCGAAGTAGCCGACCCGCACGAACGCCTTCGGATTGCCACCCTCCATCACCGGTCCATAGAATTCCCGTATGCGGCGATCCTCATGCGGCGACAGCAGCGCGCGCTCACCATACAGCGACGCGGTACCCGCTGGCAGCGGACCGCCCGGCACCAGCGTGCCCGGGCTGGTGACTTCAGCCAGGATCGCGCCGGCCGGCGTGGTCACGGCGACGTAGCCGAAATCCGGATTTTCGTAGTTCATCAGCAGCGACTGCAACACGCTGCGTTCACCGTTGGTGGGCGCCAGCGCGGCCAGCGACAGTGCCGTCAGCGAGCGCGTCGCCGCCACGCCCTGGACCCGGATCTGCGCCGCGTGAACACGTTGTTGCCGCTGCAGCAGGAGGCCGACCACCAGCGCGATGATCAGCAGCGAGGAGACGATGAGCAGAATACCCAGGCGATTGTTTTTCATGATGCATTCAGGCCTGGTGGCGGTTCGACATGGTCGTACCGGGTGGTAATGCTGCCCTGTGCGGGCGATTCTTCTACGCTATCCGTCAAACAAACAGCGCCAAAAACCGCTAGCGCTGGAAGTGAGATGCTGGACAAACTGTGATCGCCCTGCCGATTGTTCCTGAACGCAACTATAGGGGTTTCGTCACAACAGATCAAACAAATAACGGGAAATCTAACGAGATTTGTCGCACTCGTGTGCATCACCTGTCGCGGGACTGGCATGCCGGGTGAAAATGGCGTTTGCAGCGGGCCTTGCCGGACAACCTTGGGACCTCCGGCGATCAGGTCATGATGTACCGCGTATAGCAATTACTTTTTTTTACAAATAATCAAATACTAACTGTACTGCCCGATTCGGAGCGCCGTCGGGCATACTTCGGGAAGATAAGTTTTCAGTAAGACGCCCACCGGGGGAGCGCGGTTGAAGCCGACAGACGCAACACAGCATCCAATGGTCGATAATTTTCCAGACGAAATCCGGACCGGGGCGGCGACGATGCATTTTACAAACCAGGAACCAAACAAGACCGCGCTGCGCATGCGAGCAGCCGACCAACTGCGCCATCGCATCACGGCACTGCTGGACGAGGCCGATCAGTTGCATGCCGTCAGCGAGGCGTCGCCGGAGCAGGATGACCTGATTGCACGCTTGCGCGAAGCCAACACGAATTTAATGCTGGCCACGTTCGGGGCGCAGGATTTGCAGGCCACGGCAGAAGCCTCCAACCGCGCCAAGGAAGAATTCCTGTCCACCCTGGCGCACGAATTGCGCAACCCGCTGGCCGCCATCGTGATGGCCAACGCAGTGCTGGGCAAGGTAGTCGAAGCCCATGCGATTCTGCCCAAACTGCATGGCATCCTGCAGCGCCAGACCAATCATCTGACCCGCCTGGTGGACGACTTGCTGGATGCTTCACGCGTCTCCAGCGGACAGATCTCGCTGCAAAAAATTGCCATGGATTTTCTCGACGTCATCGCCAACGCGGTCGAAATCGTGCAGCCGTTCATCGACGCACGCCTGCAAACGCTGCAGCTCGACATACCCGACCAGCCCGTGGTGATCGACGGCGATCCCGGCAAACTGACCCAAGTGTTTTCGAACCTGCTGGTCAATGCCGCCAAATTCAGCGCCGAACGGGAAGCGATCGCGATTCGTGTCGGCGTGCTGGACGGTCACGTCGCGATATCGGTCAAAGACCGCGGCGTCGGCATCGCCAGCGAAGTGCAGCCGTTCATTTTCGATCTGTTCAAGCAGGGACCGCTGGCCGTCGAGCGGGCTCAGGGCGGGCTCGGCATTGGCCTCTCGCTGGTGCGTTCGATCGTCGAAATGCACGGCGGCACGGCCAGGGTGCAGAGTGACGGCCCGGGACTGGGCAGCGAATTCATTGTCACGCTGCCCCTGTCATCAACGCCGGTGGCGCCGCGCAACGCGTCGGCATTGCTCAACGCAGCGCCGCAGTCGCGCCGGATCTTGCTGGTCGAAGATAACCCTGATGCCAGCGCCACCCTTGAAACATATCTGACCCTCGAAGGCCATACCGTGCATTGTGCGGTCGACGGCCCCGCCGCTCTGGCGCTGGCGCAAACGCATCCGTTCGACATCGTGCTGTGCGATATCGGCCTGCCGGGCATGAATGGCTACGACCTGATCGCCCACTTGCGCCCTTTGCTGACGCCAGCGCCGTGCTTCATTGCGGTGTCCGGCTACAATCAGTTGCAAGACCGCCTCCAGGCCATCGATGCCGGATTCAACCATTATCTGGTCAAGCCGGTTGCCATTGAACTTTTGCTGCATCTCATCTCCCTGGGCACACAACATTGATGATGCCCCACACCCGAATGCGACCAATGGATGCCAGCGTACACGCCAGCCGCAACGCGCCCATGACAGGACTGCGTCGAAATGCGAGCCGATATTGACCATGCCAACACCTGACGTCCAACGCCACCAACTGATCCGGCAAACCATCCTTGCACAACCTGACGCCATCGTTGCGGTGACAATGAAGCTATGGCTGGGGCTGGCGCATGAACTGGTGCCCATCATTGGCGAACTCGGTTTTCAATCGCTGTTCGCGCGCAGTTGCCATCTGGCGCGCCGGGTCCATCCGTGGTTGCGCGCGAGCTCGAGCCAGGATCGCATCGAGATCCACTTCGCCGATCTGCAAGGCAGCTTGCAGGATCGGGCCGATGAAGAAGCGGGTGAAGCCAGTATTCTTTTACTGATTACGCTAATCGATATCATCGCCACGTTGATCGGGGAACTCCTGACCAGCAGTATTTTGCGATCCGCGTGGAGCAATGCACAATCGAACCAGGCAGGCAAGGAACCACAACAATGACAACTAAAGTAATCATCCGCCGACTGGCGAGCGGTGTGCCGGGCCTTGACGATCTGCTCGGAGGCGGGCTGCCGGAATTCTCGTTCAACCTGATCGCCGGCACGCCCGGCAGTGGCAAAACCACGCTGGCGCACCAGATCATGTTTTCGCTGGCAAACCCGGACCGGCGCGCGTTGTTTTTTACCGTCCTGGGCGAGCCGCCACTGAAAATGCTGCGCTACCAGCAGCAGTTCCCGTTTTTCGATATCGACAAGATCAATGACTCGATCAAGTTCGTCAATCTGGCGGCCGATCTGCTGGAAGGCAATTTCGATCGCGTGATGGAGCGCATCGCCGAGGAAGTGCAGAACTTTTCTCCCAGCCTGGTGTTTGTCGATTCGTTCCGCTCGGTAGTGCAATCGGCCAAGGCGATGGATTCCGGTATGGCCGGCCTGTCGCATTTTGTGCAGCAGCTTGGCATGCAGATGACCAGCTGGCAGGCGACCACCTTCCTGATCGGCGAATACCTCGCTCCCGAAGCAGAATCAAGCCCGATCTTCACCGTGGCCGATGGCATCGTCTGGATGTCGCAGCTGGTGCACCGTGATGCGATGATTCGCAAGATTCAGGTCGTCAAGATGCGCGGCCAGGCGCAAAGCCCGGGCGTGCATACCTTCCGCATCGGCAATGAGGGCGTCGAAATTTTCCCGCGCGCAGTGATTCGTTATGCAGCGAGTGAAGAAATCAGCATTCCCGGCGACAAGCGCCTGTCGCTTGGCGTGCCCGGGCTCGATGCGATGATGGGCGGCGGCTTGCCGGTCGGTTATTCGCTGCTGGTGGTGGGGCCGTCCGGCTCTGGCAAGACCGTGCTGGCAACGCAATTCCTGGCCGAAGGCGTGCGCAATGGCGAGCCGGGCGTGGTGGCGGCATTCGAGAAGAGCCCGAACCAGCTGCTCAGCCACAAACTCAATGCACTCGTCGGCAGCGGCGACGTGGGCATGATCAATACGCGTACGCTCGATCTGTCGCTCGATGAAATCCTGCACGACATCGTCGCGATGATCAATCGCATGAAGGCCAAGCGGGTTGTGATCGACTCATTGTCCGGGTTCGAACTGGCGCTGGCGTCGGTATTTCGCGAAGATTTCCGCGAAGCGCTGTACCGGATGGTGGCCGTGTTGACCGGCATGGGGGTGACGGTGCTGATGACGGCCGAGCTGGAAGATCACTACACAATGCTGCGCTTCAGTTCGTATGGCAATGCCTTCCTGGCCGACGCGATCGTGATGCAGCGCTACGTCGAAATCGAGGGGCAGTTCGAGCGCGTCCTGTCGGTGGTCAAGGTGCGCTCCAGCGGCCACAGCAAGGACATCCGCTTCTACGACATTACCGAAGACAGCATTCAGATCGGTGCGAAGGCCGGGGCCTACGAAGGCATCCTGTCCGGTTTGCCGACCCTGCTGCCGGACTGAACGCCGGCTAACGCACCAGGGCCTTGATCGTGGCCCACTGCCGCCGTGAAATTGGCAGGCGCTGCTCGACCCCGCGCAGGATGACCTGCCAGGTATCCTGACCGCGCTCTTCCTCGCCCTGCCCTGTTACCGCCAGCCGGGCCCGCTCGACCCCGGCAATCGCATCGCGCGCCACCAGCGCGTTGCGGTGCACCCGCACGAACCGGTGCGCCAACTCTTCTTCAAGCGACAGCAGGGATTCCTCGATCAGGTGTTCGGCGCTGCCGGTGCGGACGGTGACGTACTTGGTTTCGGCTTTCAGATAAATCACCTCGGCCACCGGCACCAGCAACAGCCGTCCGCGCTCCTGCACGGCAAAATGCTGCCGTGCGCTTTGCAACGACCGGGCTGCATCCGTCACCGCATCGCGTTGCTGCCGGTTCGGGCGCATGGCGGCACGCGCGATTGCGTCGGCCAGACGCGCTGCCCGCACCGGCTTGAGCAGGTAATCGAGCGCCCGCACTTCGAAGGCCTTCAGGGCATAGTCGTCAAACGCGCTGATGAAGATGATCGCCGGCGGGGCTGCCAGCTGGCTGCCGAGATGGGCCGCCAACTCGATGCCGTTCATGCCCGGCATCTGCACATCCAGCAGCACGATGTCCGGATCGAGCGCCACGATGCCATCCATGGCAGCCTGGGCGTTATCGGCTTCACCCACGATCACGTGCGGGCACCCGGCCGCGATATCGGACAACACATCGCGCAGCCGCGCCCGCGCCGGCGCTTCATCATCGACCAGAAAAAGACGTACCGTCATCCGTCCACCTTCACGTAAGGAATGCTCAGTCGTACTTCGAACCTGCCCTCGACCACCGTCGTGCTCAACTGCGCTTCGAGGTCGTACAGCAGGCGCAGGCGCCCGCGAATATTGTCCAGCGCCATATGGTTGCCCAACGAGACCGGCGCGTTGCCATGATACGGATTGGTAATCAAAATGTGAATCGTGTCGCGTGCGCGCCGCAACACAATCCGGATCAGCGCCGGCGTGCCGGTTTGCTCGACGCCGTAATACACCGCGTTTTCCAGCAGCGGCTGCAGCAGCAGGGACGGCATCCTGGCCTGGCGCAGCACGTCGGCATGGATCGCCGTGGTGTCCCATTCGATTTGCAGGCGCTCGCCGAGACGGATCGTTTCGATCGACAGATATTGCCGGCATAGCCGAATCTCGTCTTCCATCGAGGTGATGTCGCGGTTGTCGCGCATCAGCACGCGAAACAGATCGGCCAGATCCTCGAGGGCGGTCTCGGCCCGGCGCGGATCGCTGCGAATCAGCGCCAGCACCGCGTTGAGGCTGTTGAACAGAAAATGCGGCCGAATGCGCGCCTGCAGCGCCTGCAAGCGCGCTTCGCCCAGCGCCGGCGAAAAGGCGCGCGCGCGCAGCTCGAAATAATGCTGCAGCGCGAGCCCGAACAGCGCCGCCATCAGCATTGCCTCGACCGGCGTCAGATTCGGCACGCTGGCCAGAAACCAGTCCAGCCGCGCCATCAGGCGCACCACCAGCGCTGCCACCAGGGCCGGCACCAGAGCGCACAACACGCGCTGACTGCGTGGCGTCAGGCGCGCGGCGATCCGGCGCACGCCACACAACGCCACCAGCGAACTCATGCAGATCAGCTCAACTACCATCGAGGTTTGCACAAAAGCCAGCAAGGCCGCGCTGCGATCGCGGTGCTGCATCAGAATCCCGACGATGACGACCAGGTTGACCGCCGCCAGCACCCGCAGGATCACGCCGGTGTTGCAGCAATCGGGAATGACGACCTCAGGCGGATCGGTGTTGGCAGCAGCTGGCATGGCGAGACGGATTCCCTGAGGTTGACGGCAATGCTTGTTTTATAATCGAACCATCCTGCGTTCGGCGCACTTTCTTTTTGGCGCATTCACTTTTGGCGCACTCACTTTTTGCGCACTCACTTTTCGGACTCCAATTATGACAGCTCAATTCTCCAAAAAAGGCGAAGCCTGGTCGGCCCGCTTTTCCGAACCGGTGTCCGATCTGGTCAAGCGCTACACCGCCTCGGTGTTCTTCGACAAGCGGCTCGCCGCCGTCGACATCCAGGGTTCGCTGGCGCACGCGCAGATGCTGGCGACGCAAGCGATCATCACCGATGCCGACCTGCAGGCCATCCGCAGCGGCCTCGGACAGATCAGCACGGAGATCGCCGAAGACCGGTTCACCTGGCTGCTCGATCTCGAAGATGTGCACCTGAATATCGAAAAGCGCCTCACCGAGCTGGTCGGCGACGCCGGCAAACGCCTGCATACCGGGCGCTCGCGCAACGATCAGGTAGCCACCGACATCCGGCTGTACCTGCGCGGCGCGATTGACGACTTGACCCTGCTGCTGCGCGAACTGCGCCTGGCGCTGGTCGACCTGGCCGAACAGCACGCCGACACCATCCTGCCGGGCTTCACCCACATGCAGGTGGCGCAACCGGTCACGTTTGGCCATCACCTGCTGGCGTACGTCGAGATGTTCGGGCGGGACGCCGAGCGCATGGCCGACTGCCGCAAGCGCGTCAACCGCCTGCCGCTTGGCGCTGCCGCGCTGGCCGGCACCACTTTTCCGATCGATCGCGAACTGGTCGCGACGCTGCTTGGGTTCGATGCGGTCTGCACCAATTCGCTCGATGCGGTGTCGGATCGCGATTTTGCGATTGAATTCTGCGCCGCCGCCGCACTGGTCATGACGCATATTTCGCGCATGTCCGAAGAGCTGGTGATCTGGATGAGCCCGAGGGTGGGGTTCATCGACATCGCCGACCGCTTCTGCACCGGCTCGTCGATCATGCCGCAGAAAAAAAATCCCGACGTACCGGAGCTGGCGCGCGGCAAGACCGGTCGCGTGACCGGCCATCTGATGAGCCTGCTCACGCTCATGAAGGGCCAGCCGCTGGCCTACAACAAGGACAATCAGGAAGACAAGGAGCCGCTGTTCGACACCGTCGACACCCTCACCGATACGCTGCGCATCTTTGCCGACATGGCACGCGGCATCACCGTCAAGCCCGAGGCGATGCGCGCCGCCGCCCTGCAGGGCTACGCCACCGCCACCGATCTGGCCGACTATCTGGTCAAGAAGGGCCTGCCGTTTCGCGACGCCCACGAAGCGGTCGCCCACGCGGTGCGGGTCTGCGTCGACAAGGGTTGCGATCTGAGCGACCTGACGCTGGCCGAGCTGCAGGCGTTTTCGCTGCTGATCGAAGCCGATATCTATCAGGTGCTCACGCTGGAAGGCTCGGTGGCGGCGCGCGACCACATCGGCGGCACCGCGCCGCGTCAGGTTCGCGCTGCCATTGCGCGCCTGCGGCAAGAACTTGCCGACTGACATATTTCAGCGCTACAGGACGTTGCAAGAAATTCCTGAACTATTTCTGGAAAGCTGAATCCGGCCACAGCTCTCCTGCGTAAAGTGATTTGTATTCCCTGCTCGATCGAGCAAACCACTTTATGAAGGAGACTGTCATGCCGTCATTGTTCGCCAAAAGTTCTTGCTGCGCCGCACTTGTCGCCAGCGCCATTGCATCCCTGACTGCCGTTCCCGCAGTCGCCTCCAGCCATCGCGAAGCGCCGTTCATCACGCGCATGCCGAAGGTCGATGGCACCGATCTGTACCTGTTCCGCAGCTATGAAGCCAACCGCTCCAGCTTCGTCACCCTGATTGCCAATTACGCGCCCCTGCAGGATGCCTACGGCGGCCCGAATTATTTTTCGATGGACCCGGATGCCCTGTATGAAATCCACATCGACAACAACGGCGATGGCAAGGAAGACCTGTCCTTCCAGTTCCGTTTCAATACCGAAAACAAGAATACCCAGCTGACTGTCGGCGACAAGAAAGTTGCGATCCCGCTGGTTATCAATGGCGCCTCCGACATCAACAGCGTCAACTCGGCCGCCGCCAATGTGCGTGAAACCTATTCGGTCACGATGGTCAAGGGCGATCGACGCGGCGGTCAGCGCACGGCGATCACCAACGCCAGCGGCGGCGCCGCGGTGTTTGACAAGCCGCTCGACAATATCGGCAACAAGTCGATTTCTGATTACGCCAGCTATGCCGCCAAGCATGTTGTGGCCATCAACATCCCTGGTTGCAGCACCCCCGGCAAGATGTTTGTCGGGCAGCGCAAGGACCCGTTCGTGGTCAACCTCGGCGAAACCTTTGACCTGATCAACATCAAGGCGCCCGCCACCGCCTTCGATCCGAACGCCGAGCGTGCCGGACATGACGATCTGGCCGACAAGAATGTCACGGCGATCGAACTCGAACTGCCGATCGCCTGCCTGACCAACGGCAGCGAGCCAGTCATCGGCGCCTGGACCACCGCCAGCGTGCGTCAGGGTCGTCTGATCAATCCGACGCCGAACTCCAGCAAGGCCTCCAAGGAAGGCGGCGCGTGGTCGCAGGTGTCGCGTCTGGGCATGCCGCTGGTGAATGAACTGGTGATCGGCCTGAAGGACAAGGATCAGTTCAACCACAGCAAACCGACCGGCGACGGCCAGTTCATCGATTACGTGACCAACCCGACCCTGCCGGCGCTGGTGCAGATCCTGTTCGGCTCGGCCGGCGTCAAGGCGCCGACCAACTTCCCGCGCAGCGATCTGGTCGCGGCGTTCCTGACCGGTGTCAAGGGCGTCAATCAACCGGCCAATGTGGTTGCCTCCGAGATGCTGCGCCTGAATACGACTACCCCTGTGAGCGCCACGCAGAACCGTCTGGGCGTGATTGGTGGCGACAGCGCCGGCTTCCCGAACGGCCGCCGGCCAGGCGATGACGTGGTGGATATCACGCTGCGCGTAGCCATGGGTCGTCTGTGCAAGCTCAGCATCGGTTGCGTGCCGGGCGATGCGCCAGCGGGCGATATCGATTTCACCGACGGTGCCTATCTGGACAGTGCGTTCTTCGACACCACCTTTCCGTATCTGAAAACACCGATCGCCGGTTCGCTCAAGCATTGATTCACCCGAACCCTCACGGCATTTTCATCAGGAGAGCATCATGAAAAAATTCATTCTGTTTTGTGCCACGGCATGCCTGCTGTCGGCATGTGGCGGCGGTGGCGGCAGCGGCAATGCCACGACCGGCGAAACCTCGGCGGCGGCGCCCGACGACTCGTTTGTCAGCGCGATCTTCAGCCTGATCGGATCGGCTACCGATGACGCATCCGACCAGTCGATCGATGCCGTCGGCGTGACGACACCGGACAATACGGCGCCGGTGACGATCATGTAACTGCAGTTTTTCTGTCGTCCAATGCAAATTGGGACGCGGCCTGTGCACTTCCCCGAGTGCGCAGGCTTTTTTGCGTGCGGCCAAGCTATCGGATAACCGTAGTTGATGCATCCGGCCGACCCTGCTACCCTCTTGCCCGTGCTTGCAAAAAATACGCTGCCGCATTGCACCAGCGCGCAACAGCGACCCAATAACGATCGAGACACTTCATCCTCCGGAGACTTCATGCGCACCGCATTCCCATTCAAAACACTGTCGCTCGCCCTGCTCGTCGCAGGAATTGGCTGTTCCACGCTGCCCGCCGCCCATGCGGCCGATATCAAGCTCGGCGCGGCCGAGGCGTTGACCGGCCCCGCAGCAAAGTATGGCGTGGCCATCAAGAATGGCCTGACACTGGCGGCCGATGAGGTCAATGCCAAGGGCGGCGTCAACGGCAACAAGCTGGTGCTGGTGATCGAAGACGAACAGGGCAAGAAGGAAGAAGCCATCAACGTCTTCAAGAAACTGATCTTCCAGGACAAGGTCCTGATGGTGTTTGGCCCGACCCTGTCGAACTCGGCCTTCGCCGCCGACCCGATTGCAGTGGCCTCGAAAGTCGTCGTTTTCGGCACCAGCAACACCGCCGAAGGCATCAGTGCGATGGGCCCCACCATTTTCCGCAACTCGGTGATGGAAGCCGACGTGCTGCCAGTGACCACCAAGGCCGCCGTCAAGCAGTACGGCATCAAGAAGGTCGCGATCATTTACGGCAACGACGATGCCTTCACCAAGAATGGTTACGACGTGTTCAAGGCCACGCTGGAAGCGCAGAAAATCCCCGTCACGGCGACTGAAACCTACGCCAAGGGCGATGTCGATTTCAAGGCCCAGATGACCAAGATCAAGGCGACCAATCCGGATGCGATCGTCTGTTCCTGCCTGGTCGAAGAAGCCGCCGGCATCATCCTGCAAACCCGCACGCTGGGCATGAAGCAGCCGTTCATCGGCGGCAACGGCTTGAATTCGCCGAAGTTGTTTGAAATCGCCAAGGACGCCGCCGAAGGCACCGTGCTCGGCAGCCCCTGGTCGGCCGAGAACCTGACCCCGGCGAACAAGGCGTTCATCACTGCCTACAAGGCGAAATTCGGCAGCGATCCGGACCAGTTCGCGGCGCAGGCCTATGACGCGGTGCACATCGTTGCTGATGCGCTCAAGAATGTGAAGCTGAGCGGTGCGCTCGACAAGGATCGCCAGGCGTTGCGGGATGCCTTGCCGGCAGTGAAGATCGACGGCGCCACCGGTGCCTTTGCGTTCCGCCGTGCCGCCGCCAAGGATGGCAAGGAAAGTGGCTATGATGCCGAACAGGAAGCCATCGTCAATGTCGGCAAGGGCGGCAAATTCGTCCTGCTGAAGTGATATCCCCAGTCTGATCAGAAGTACTCCCACGCGGCATTTTCATCTCCACTGAAAATGCCGCGATCACATTCAGGCAATGGCCATGCTCGAACAACAACTCATTAATGCCCTCTCGCTGGGTAGTGTCTACGCCCTGTTTGCACTTGGCTTTACGCTCGTCTTCGGCGTCCTTGGCGTCATCAATTTATCGCATGGCGCGATCTTCATGCTGGGCAGTTATGTCGCGCTGATGCTGATTCAAAAGCTGGCAATGCCGCTCTGGCTGGCGCTGCTGGCCGCCATGCTGGTCACCGGCCTGATCGGGCTGGTGGTCGATTTCCTGGTGCTGCGACCGCTGCGGGCCCGTAATGCGCCGCATCTGGCGCCGATGATCGCCTCGATTGGCGTGGCGATCATGCTGACCAACCTGGCCCAGGGCCTGTTTGGCGCAGAGAACAAACGCTTCCCGGCCGGCACCATCCCCGAAGAGAGCATCAGCTTCGGCAGCGTGCATGTGACCGCGGTGCAGATCGGCATCGTGGCGATTTCGTTCATCCTGATGCTGGTGTTGCTGATGGTGATGCGCCGCACCCAGCTCGGCCGTGCCCTGCGCGCGATCGCCGAGTCGCCCAAAGCCGCTGCGCTGCTGGGCATTCATGTCGAAGGACTGTTTCTGCTGACCTCGTTTGCGGCAGCCGCATTGGGCGGCGTCGCCGGCGTGCTGGTCGGACTTTCATTCAACGCGATTTCGCCGTTCATGGGCCAGCCGATGCTGCACAAGGGGATTGCCGTCATCATCCTGGGCGGCATGGGTGACATTCGCGGCGCCATGATCGGCGGGCTGTTCCTCGGTTTCGCCGAAGTCATGAGCGTGGCCTATCTGTCGTCCGATTTGCGCGACGCGGTGGCATTTGGTTTGTTGTTTCTGATTCTGCTGGTGCGCCCTTCCGGGATGTTTGGCAAAGTCCTGGAAAGGAAGGCTTGAGATGATGGAATGGTGGGAAGCCTTCTGGTCGACATACAACACGGTCATTTTCAGCATTGGCGTCAATGCGATGCTGGCGCTGTCGATCTACATCACGCTGTCATGCGGACTGCTGTCGCTGGCCAATGCGGCCTTCATGGGCATCGGCGCATATGCCGCGTCGATGATCAGCATGCAAACCGGCCTGTCGTTTCCGGTCGCGCTGGCAGCCGCCGGCGCACTGCCGGCGCTGGTGGCGCTGATCATCGGCATCCCGACGCTGCGCCTGTCGGGCGTGTATCTGGCCATGGCCACGCTGGGATTCGGTGAAGTGGTGCGAGTGATCGTGCTGAACATGTCGATCACCGGCGGGCCAATGGGCATCAACGGGATTCCGCAAAAAACCGAGTTCTGGCACATCCTGCTGCTGCTGGGCGCGACGCTGTATGTGCTGGCACGGATGCGCCGCTCGAAAATCGGCCGCGCCTTTGAAGCCATCAAGGCCGATGAAGTCGCCGCACGGCTGATGGGGATCAATGTCTCGGCCTACAAGCTGCTGGCATTCGTGATGGGCGCGGTCATCGCCGGTGTCGCCGGCGGCCTCAATGCGCACTACACCTTCACCATCGGTCCTGGCAATTACGCCTTCGAAAACGCGGTCGAGATTCTGACCATGGCGGTCTTCGGCGGCACCAGCAACCTGATCGGGCCAACCGTCGGCGCGGCAATCCTGACCTTGTTGCCCGAGGTACTGCGCGAGCTGAAGGATTTCCGGCTGGCGTTCAACGGGCTGATCCTGGTGCTGGTGATTCTGTATCTGCCCAAGGGCATCTGGGACCCGCGCCGCATTCGCGGCTTCTGGCGCCGTCTCACCGGAGGGCCACGTTGATGCTTCAGTTTAATCAAATCAGCAAGCATTTCGGCGGTCTGAAAGTGCTGCAGGACGTCAGCTTTACCGTGCCTGCGGGCGGCATCTTCGGCATGATCGGACCCAACGGCGCCGGCAAGACCACGGTGTTCAATCTGCTCACAGGATTGCTGCAACCGTCAGGCGGCAGCATTGCTTTCAATGGCCAGAATCTGGGCGCCGTGGCGCCGCATCGCATCACCGAACTCGGCATCGCGCGCACGTTCCAGAACATCCGGATTTTCAAGGAAATGACGCTGCTCGAAAACGTCATCGTCGGCATGCATGCGCATCTTGACTACGGCATTGGCGACCTGCTGCTCAATCTTGGCACGTTCCGCCAGGCCGAAGCAAAGGCGCGCGAGCGTGCGCTCGAATTGCTATCGTGGGTCAAGCTCGATCACAACGCCATGCTGCTGGCCGAAAGCCTGTCGTATGGTGAACAACGCCGGCTTGAATTCGCCCGCGCCCTCGCGACCGAGCCGAAATTGCTGTTGCTGGATGAGCCGGTGGCGGGCATGAATCCGGCCGAAAAAACCGAATTGATGGCCGAGATCGTCAACATCAGGCAGCGCGGCTTTTCGATCTTCCTGATCGAGCATGACATGCGCTTCGTGATGGGATTGTGCGACCGCATCGCGGTGCTCAATTTCGGCCGCATCATCGCTGAAGGCACGCCCGACGAAATCAAGAACAACCCCGAAGTCATCGAAGCTTATCTCGGCAAGGAAGACGCATGAGCGCGCTGTTGCAAGTTACCGGCCTGGCGGTGTCGTATGGCCACATCGAGGCCGTCAAGGGCATCGATCTGGTCTTGCATGCCGGTGAAATCACGGCGCTGGTGGGCGCCAATGGCGCCGGAAAAAGTACGGCGCTGCTGGCGATTTCCGGCTTGCTGAAAGCCAGCCGCGGCGCGGTGCTGTTCGACGGCGTCGACCTGACCAAACTGGCGCCGCATCAGATCGTCGCGCGCGGCGTGGTACAGGTGGCCGAAGGACGGGCGATCCTGACCACGCTGACAGTGGCCGAGAATCTCGCGCTCGGCACCTACGCACGCAAGGACAAATCGGGCGTCGCTGCCGATCTGGAATGGGTGTATGCGTTGTTTCCGGTGCTGCGCAGCCGGCGTGATGGACTGGCCGGCAACCTCTCGGGCGGCGAACAGCAAATGCTGGCCATCGGCCGCGCCTTGATGGCCAAGCCGCGCGTGTTGCTGCTGGATGAGCCGTCGATGGGACTGGCGCCGCTGATGGTGCAGGAGATCTTCCGCATCCTCAAGGAAATCAACCTGACCGGCCTGACGATCCTGCTGGTCGAACAAAACGTGCGGCAGGCGTTGAAGATCGCCCAGCGTGGTTATGTACTCGAAACCGGCAAGATCGTGCTGTCCGGCAGCGGCCAGGATTTGCTGGATGATCCAAAGGTGGTGGAGGCGTATCTGGGGGGCTGAGGCGCAAGACCCAGCGGCATTCGTTCCTAATACAACACCCGCGTCCGTATGGTCCCGGCAATTCCGTGCAACTTCTCCAGCGCGACAGTCGAACATCCGGCCGGCACATCCATCACCAGATAGCCGATGGATTCATTCGTCAACAGGCTTTGGGCCGAGATGTTGATGCCATTCTCCGCAAAGATCCGGTTGATCGCCGAAAGCACGCCCGGTATGTTCTGGTGGATATGCAGCAAGCGATGCCTGCCGCCAAACAGCGGCACCGCGATTTCCGGAAAATTCACGGCCGACAGGGTCGAGCCGGTATCGGAATAACGGGCAAACTTCTCGGCGACTTCGAGGCCGATGTTGGCTTGCGCTTCCTGTGTCGAGCCGCCAATATGTGGCGTCAGGATCACATTGTCGAACCGGCGCAGCGGCGACAGGAATTCTTCGCTGTTGGATTTCGGTTCATTCGGAAACACGTCCACGGCAGCGCCGCCAAGATGCCTGCTTTCCAGCGTCGCCGCCAGTGCATCGATATCGACGCACTGGCCGCGTGCGGCATTGATGAAAATGCTGCCGCTCTTCATCCTGGCAAATTGTGCCGCGCCCATCATGTTCCGGGCCGACTCGTTGTCGGGAACGTGCAAGGTCACTACGTCGGCTTGCGCCAGCAAATCATCGAGGGAGTCGACCTGATGGGCATTCCCCAATGGCAGTTTGGTGATGACATCAAAGTAAATTACCCGCATGCCAAGCGCCTCGGCCAGCACGGACAGTTGACTGCCAATGTTGCCGTATCCGACGATGCCCAGCGTTTTACCGCGTGCCTCGAACGACCCTTCGGACGATTTCGACCAGCCGCCGCGATGAACCAGTGCATTTTTTTCAGGAATGCCGCGCAGCAGCAGGATGGTCTCGGCCAGCACCAGTTCGGCGACCGAGCGGGTGTTGGAATACGGCGCGTTGAAAACCGGGATGCCGCGCAGCATGGCTGCGCGCAAATCGACCTGGTTGGTGCCGATGCAAAAGCAACCGATCGCCACCAGTTTGTCAGCCGCTTCAATCACCGCTTGCGTGATCTGGCTGCGCGAACGGATGCCGACGAAGTGGACATCGCGGATCTTGTCGATCAGGGCGGCATCGTCGAGCGCTGTCGGCAACGATTCGACATTCATGTAACCGTTGCGCGCGAGGACATCGAGCGCATTCTTGTGTACGCCTTCCAGCAACAGAAAGCGGATCTTGTCTTTTTCCAGCGAGAGTTGGGTCATGCGCATTTCCGATGTGTGGTGACGGTCAGGTAACTACCCGTCGGATTTCAGGGATTACGGCAGGTCAGGTGAAAGTCCCGCCGTGATTATTCTTGCGGCATTGGGGCAAGGATGGAATTGACGCGTGCCTCATCGGGCGCATCGAACACGGTATTGTGCATCTCCGTCAGCGGACCCCAGCCCGGCATGACATTACCGTGCCGGTCATGGCCGATCGCCTTGAATTTCCATAGCCCGGCATTGCGCTTGAGGTTGCCCACATGCTCGCCATGTTCGGTCTGCACGCGGTAGACGCGCTCATTGACCGGATGCAGAACCAGCTTGCCCAGAAGCGCCGCCTCGCTCATGACGCCGCCTTCGCCGCCAGCTGGCGCAGCACGTAATGCAGGATGCCGCCGTGGCGGAAGTACTCGACTTCTTTCGGCGTCATCAGCAACACCTGCACCTGGAAAGCCACTTCGTTACCGTCATCACTGCTGGCAACGATATCGGCAATCCGGCTGGCGCCATCGTGCAGGCCGGTGATGTCAAATATCTCGTTGCCCTTCAGACCCAGCGATGTCGCATCCTGCCCGTCGAGGAACTGCAGCGGCAGCACGCCCATGCCCACCAGGTTGGAGCGATGAATACGCTCGAAGCTTTCGGCGATCACGGCTTTAACACCCAGCATCATGGTGCCCTTGGCGGCCCAGTCACGCGACGAACCGGCGCCGTATTCCTTGCCGGCGATGACCACCAGCGGGACGCCGCTGGCCTTGTACTGCACGGCGGCGTCGTAGATGGACAGCTTCTGCCCGGTGGGATAGTGCAACGTATCGCCGCCTTCCACGCCGCCCAGCATCAGGTTCCTGATGCGGATGTTGGCGAAGGTGCCGCGCACCATCACGTCGTCATTGCCACGCCGCGAGCCGTATGAATTGAAATGGGCTGGCGCGACGCCGCGCGATTGCAGGAATCGTCCAGCCGGTGAATCTGCCTTGATATTGCCCGCCGGTGAAATATGGTCGGTCGTGATCGAGTCCCCGAACAGGCCGAGCAGGCGCGCACCATGGATATCCTGGATGCTGCCGACGGCCATCTGCATGCCCTCGAAATAAGGCGGATTCTTGATGTAGGTCGAGTCGGCATCCCAGGCGAATATTGCGCCGTCGGGCGAGTCGATCTGGTTCCAGCGGTTGTCGCCGGCAAAGACATTGGCGTAATTGCGCTTGAACATCTCGGGACCGATGCTGCGCACGATCAGATCGCCGATTTCCTTGTTGGACGGCCAGATATCGCGCAGGAAGACGGGCTTGCCGTCGGCGCTAATGCCCAGCGGTTCGGTGGTCAGGTCGATGTCGACGGTGCCGGCCAGCGCATACGCTACCACCAGCGGCGGCGATGCCAGGTAGTTCATCTTGACTTCCGGGTGGACCCGGCCTTCGAAGTTGCGGTTGCCGGATAGCACAGCCGCGACCGCCAGGTCGCCTTGTTCGATGCCGCGCGATACCGCGTCAGGCAACGGTCCCGAATTGCCGATACAGGTCGTACAACCGTAACCGACGATAAAGAATCCCAGTTGTTCGAGGTCCGCCAGCAGGCCGGCCTTGGTCAGGTAATCGGTCACCACCAGCGAACCCGGCGCCATTGAAGTCTTGACCCAGGGCGCCGGCTTCAGGCCCCTGGCCAGCGCATTGCGTGCGACTAGGCCGGCGGCCAGCATGACTGCCGGGTTCGAGGTGTTGGTGCAGGACGTGATAGCGGCAATCACCACCGCGCCATCCTTGAGCGTGAAATCCTGTGGGTCGGCAAGCGTCACGTTCGACGCCATCACCGATGCCTCATGCTCGATCGCCGTAGTACCGCCCTCGCCTTCAAAGCGCTGCACCGCCGGTTCGGCCGGTTTGCGGCCGGCGATCATGCCGACCAGGTTCGTGGTGAAGTTGCCTTTCATGTCCGACAGCAGCACGCGGTCCTGCGGCCTCTTCGGCCCCGCCAGCGAAGGACGCACATCGCCCATGTCGAGGTGCAGAGTTGCGCTGTACTCGGCTTCCTGATCGGTGCGCCACAGGCCCTGCGCTTTGGCATAGGTCTCCACCAGCGTGATCTGCTCTTCGCTGCGCCCGGAGAGTCGCAGATAACGCAAGGCCTCGTCGTCGATCGGGAAAATACCGCAGGTCGCGCCATATTCCGGCGCCATGTTGGCAATCGTTGCACGGTCGGCCACGGGCAGCATTGCCAGGCCGTCGCCATAGAATTCGACGAACTTGCCGACCACGCCAAGCGAGCGCAGCATCTGCGTGACGGTCAGCACCAGGTCTGTCGCGGTAGCGCCCTCGGGCAATTGACCAGTGAGCTTAAAGCCGATCACTTGCGGGATCAGCATCGAACTCGGCTGACCCAGCATGGCCGCTTCGGCTTCGATACCGCCGACGCCCCAGCCCAGCACACCAAGGCCATTGACCATCGTGGTGTGCGAATCGGTACCGAAGACCGTATCGGGGAAGGCATACTGGACACCGTCGATCTCGCGCACCATCACCACACGCGCGAGGTTTTCCAGATTGACCTGATGGACGATCCCTGTGTTCGGCGGCACCACCTTGAAATTATCGAAGGCTTTCTGGCCCCAGCGCAGGAAGCTGTAACGCTCGCCGTTGCGGCTGAATTCGATCCGACCATTGATCTCCAGCGAATCGGGCTGGCCGAACGAATCGACCTGCACCGAGTGATCAATCACCAGCTCCGCCGGAATCAGCGGGTTGATGTTGTCGACCGATCCGCCCAGCTTCACCACGGCGTCGCGCATGGCGGCAAGGTCGACCATGCACGGCACACCGGTGAAATCCTGCAGTACCACGCGCGCCGGCATGAAGGCGATTTCGGTGGCTGGTTCGGCCTTGGCGTCCCATTGTGCGATGGCGGCGATCGCGTCTTTGGTGACCGAGATACCGTCCTCGCAACGCAACAAATTCTCCAGCAGGATCTTCATCGAAAACGGCAATCGTGCGAGGTCGAATTGCTGGCCCAACCGGGCCAGGCTGAAGATGGTGTAATCGGTGCCATTGATGGCGAGGGTGTTACGCGTGGCGAATGAGTCGTTCATTGGAGCTCCTTCAAATTACCTTGACCTGCACACTGCTGCAGCTTGCACCGGCAGCACAAGCCAACAGTCAACCGTAGTTATACCGAAAACGACGAGCCGCAGCCGCAGGTAGCGGTTGCGCCCGGATTCTTGATCACAAACTGCGCGCCTTCGAGGTCATCCTTGTAATCGATCTCGGCGCCGACCAGATACTGGTAGCTCATGGAATCGATCAGCAATTGCACGCCATTTTTTTCCATGGTGGTGTCGTCTTCATTGGCGACTTCGTCAAACGTAAAACCGTACTGGAAACCGGAACAGCCGCCGCCCTGCACGAACACGCGCAGCTTCAGTTCGGGGTTGCCGTCTTCTGCGATCAACTGGGCAACCTTGGCGGCTGCGTTATCCGTAAAGAGGATCGGTGCAGGCATTTCGGCGATGGCATTCATGGTGGACTCCGGGTAGGTGCAACGTTCAAATGAAGCGATATTGGGTATTCTGGTACTCGACCTGGCAGGCTGGTTCAAACAACGCCTGCGCCTGCCGCCTGCACGTCCGCATGGTAAGAACTGCGCACCATCGGTCCGGATGCGACATTGGCAAAGCCCATCCGGTGCGCCTCGTCCTCATACATCCGGAATCCATCCGGATGCACGTAACGCTGCACCGCCAGATGGCCAGCCGACGGTTGCAAGTATTGGCCAATTGTCAACATGTTTACGCCATGGGCGCGCAAATCACGCAGGACTTGCAGGATTTCGTCATCAGTCTCGCCAAGACCGACCATCAGGCCGGACTTGGTCGGGATCGACGGATGCATGGCCTTGAAATTCTCCAGCAGGTTCAGCGAGTTCTGGAAATCAGCGCCTGGACGGGCCTCCTTGTACAGGCGTGGAACGGTTTCGATATTGTGGTTTAGCACATCCGGTGGAGCGTTGCCAAGGATGGACAGTGCCAGGTCGAGCCGGCCGCCAAAATCCGGCGTGAGAATTTCAATCCGGGTAGCCGGTGCGGCGGCCCGGATCCGGCGGATGCATTCGACAAAATGGCTGGCGCCACCGTCCGGCAAATCATCGCGGTCGACCGACGTGATGACCACGTAACTGAGCTTCATCAGCGCAATGGTCTGCGCCAGACGGGCCGGCTCGTCGGCATCAAGCGCATCGGGCCGGCCGGTGCTGACATTGCAGAAGCGGCAGCGGCGCGTGCATTTGTCACCCATGATCATGAAGGTGGCGGTGCCCTTGCTCCAGCATTCGCCGATGTTCGGGCAGGATGCTTCTTCGCAGACCGTCACCAGCCGGTTGGCGTGGACAATCTCCTTGGTGTCGCTGAAGCGGCCCGATGAAGCGACCTTGACTCGGATCCAGTCAGGCTTGGCCAGCCTGGCCGACGGCAGCGTCGCGTCGCGCTTGGTCTTGAGGGAACCGCGTTGCTGGTCGGGCCGGTCGCCGGGCAAGGCCGGTGGCAGGATCGAGACGACATTCCGGAAGGTGATGGTTTCAACGCTCATGGCGTGACTTTCTGGATTCGACATTACACAGCCTCCACGGCAAGTTCCGGCTCGATCGAGCGCAGCAGGTTTTCGATGCTGGCGAGCGTGCCGCCGATGGAGCTCGGGCAGGTGCCGCATGCGCCCTGGTAGTGAATGCTCAGCGTGTCGCCCGCCAGTCCCAGCACATGCAGGTCGCCGCCATCGGCCTGCAATGCCGGACGAATATGCTGGTCCAGCAAGTCGTTGATGCGGGCAAAGCGGACCTGCTCCTGCTCGCTCATGTCATGCACGGCAAGGCGGGCGGCAGTCACCCTTTGTGCAGACTGGGCCGCGGCGGCAGGCGCGGCGCGCAGCGGTACTGCAATCTGGCGCACCAGCGCCGGCCAGTCGGCCGCGCCATCCTGAGTCACGGTCAGCCAGCGGTCGGTATAAAACACATTGGTGACATGGTCGAGCGCGAACAGGGCGGTCGCCAGCGGGTCATTCACGGCCTGCTCCGCGCTTTCGTACGAATGCGCAATACCCCAGCTCAAGGGTTCATGCAGCGTAAACTTGACGGCGTTCGGATTCGGCGTGTCGTCGATTTCAGCAATCTTTGGCATGTTTGCCTCCTGCAAAAAAATGGTCGGGCGCCATCACGCGTCGCCAATCATCGCGTGCACCGGGTCGTGCTCGGCTTCGGTCGACAGGCTGCCGATGGCATGGAACGCAGCATGCAAGGTGTGCCAGGGCAGGACTGCGCATTTGACCCGGACCGGCAGCGCGGCGATGCCGGCGAACACCTTCAACCGGCCGAGGTGATGCTCGCTATGCATGTCGAGCTTGCCGGTGGTCATGGCGACGAATTCACGCACGAGCGTCTCGGCATCAGCCTGGGACTTGCCCTTGACTGCCACAGTCATCATCGATGCCGAGGATTTGCAGATCGCACAGGCGGCACCCTCGAACGCGATCTGGTCGATCGTCTCGCCCTGCATCGCAAGGCTGACTTCGATATGGTCGCCGCACAGCGGATTGTGTCCCGCCGCGTGATGCGTGGCGTGCTCGACCACGCCGAAATTGCGCGGCTTGCGATTGTGATCGAGGATCACTTCCTGGTAGAGCGCTCTGGGATCGGTCATTACAAAAATACTTTCTGCACGGCCCGTATGCCGGCAGTCAGGGCATCGACTTCTGCCATGGTGTTATAGAACGCGAACGAGGCGCGTGAAGTGGCCGGCAGGCCCAGCCGCTGCATCACCGGCTGCGCGCAATGATGGCCGGTGCGCACCGCAATGCCCTCCTCGTTGAGCAAGGTACCGATGTCGTGCGGATGCACGCCATCGATGACGAACGACAGCACCGCCGCCTTGTGCGCAGCGGTGCCGATGATGCGCACGCCCTGCAGTTGCTGCAACCGGCCGGTGGCGTACTCGAGCAGTGACTGTTCCTGCCGGCTGATCGCCTGCATGCCAATGCCGGACAGGTAATCGACCGCAGCCGCCAGGCCAATGGCTGCGGCAATTGGTGGCGTGCCGGCCTCGAACTTGTGCGGAATGGTGTTGTAGGTGGTTTTGTCGAATGTCACCGACAGGATCATGTCGCCGCCACCCTTGAAGGGCTGCATCCGCTCCAGCAGCGCAGCCTTGCCATACAGGATGCCAATGCCGGTCGGCCCGCATAATTTGTGCCCCGAGAAGGCATAGAAATCGCAATCGAGATCCTGCACATCGATCGCCATGTGCGGCGCAGCCTGCGCGCCATCGACTAGCACCGGCACGCCATGTTCATGCGCGGTCGCAATCATCTGCTTCACCGGATTGACGGTGCCGAGTGCATTCGAGACGTGCGTGAGGCCGACGAATCTGGTGCGCGCATTGAACAGGCCCTGGTACGCCTCCATCAGCACTTCGCCAGCATCATTGATCGGCGCGACACGAATGATCGCGCCCTTTTCTTCGGCCAGCATTTGCCATGGCACGATGTTGGCATGGTGCTCCAGCG
The DNA here is from genome assembly GCF_035984655.1 of Actimicrobium sp. GrIS 1.19. NCBI lineage: Bacteria > Pseudomonadati > Pseudomonadota > Betaproteobacteria > Burkholderiales > Oxalobacteraceae > Actimicrobium > Actimicrobium sp. GrIS 1.19. Next base: position 42,899 of record NZ_JAXCHT010000013.1, read on the forward strand.
TGGTCAGGATGATCTCGTCGCCGGGGCCGATGAACTTGCGGCCGTAGCCGTGCATGACAAGGTTGATCGCATCGGTGGTGCCGCTGGTAAAAATCACTTCACGGTCTTCGCGCGCGTGGATGAATTGTTGCAGGGTGCGCCGCGCCGCTTCGTATTCATTGGTCGCGATGCCGGACAGCGTGTGCACGGCGCGATTGATGTTGGCGTGCTGCGTCGTCTGGTACCGCACAAGACGGTCGATCACCTGCTGTGGCATCTGGCTGGATGCCGCGTTGTCGAGATAGACCAGCGCATGCTGGTTCACCTGCAAGGCAAGGATCGGGAAATCCGCACGAATGCGCGCCACATCGAGGGCATCGAAGCCGGTGCGGTCATGGTTCATGGCTGGCGACCCGTCTGTTCGAGCAACTGGTGTGCAAGTCGCCGCTTCACGGACGCGACCGGGATGCGTTCGATGATCTCGGCGCCGAATGCGTAGGTCAGCAGTTTGCGCGCTGCGACATCGCTCAGGCCGCGACTTTGCAGGTAAAACACTTCGTCGGGATCAAGCTGGCCGACCGTCGCGCCGTGCGTGCACTTGACATCGGAGGCGAAAATTTCAAGTTGCGGCTTGGTGTCGATGTGCGCCTTGCCGGACAACAGCAAATTGCGATTGGACTGGCGCGCATCGATTTTTCGCGCGCCGGGCCGCACCATCACCTTGCCGTTGAACACCGCATGGGCACTTCCACCGGCGATACATTTATGCAGCTGGCGACTGGTGCCGTGCGGCCTGGCGTGATCGACGAACGTGTGCGTGTCTGCCAGTTGCCGGCCTGCGATCATCGCCAGTCCGTCGAGCGTGCAGGTCGCGCCTTCGCCGGCGTGGACGACATCCAGGTCGACACGCGAAATCTGCGCGCCCAGTGCGATGCTGACCGATGCGAAATGACTGGCATGTCCGAGCGACACCGCGCACAGACCGATGTGCAGGGCCAGATTGCCTTCGCGCTGCAGGCGGACGTGATTGACCTGCGCAGAATCGCCCAGCGCGATTTCGGTCACCGTATTCGTGAAATGCACTTCTTCCTGCACGCCCGGCGGGTACAGCACGACGTAATCCTCGACCACGGTAACACTGCTGCCAGGTTCCGCCACGATCAGGCAGCGCGGGTGGCTGACAACATCCTTCCGGGTGGCGATGAACAGCAAATGGATGGGTGCGGCAATGGCGCAATCGCGCTGGACAATGACGACGGCGGCGTCATCGAGGGCGGCCGTATTCTGTGCGGCAAAATACGCATCGTCGATGCTGGCATGGCGGCCGAGATGCGTCTCGATCGCGTGCACGTGATGCGCTCGTGCGGTCGGCAGGTCAGCGACGACGATACCGTGTTCTGGCGGCACGACCGATAGCCGTGGTGCATGGATGCCATCGACGAACACCAGCCGCGTATGCGCTTCCTCGACAGAAAGTCCGGCGATGTCCTCAAGCTGTAGCGGGCTTGCGCCCATTGCTGGCGCAAACGTCGTCGTTGCAAACGGCGACAGGTCGGTAAAGCGCCATTCTTCGTCACGCGTAGTTGGCTTGTCCAGGACGGCAACGCGCCGGCTCGCCCGTGCGCGCAGGGCATCCAGCCATGACTGCGCGCCGACGCCGGCGTCGGCGGCCCGATCCCGCGCCAGGATGGCAGTGGCGTTCATGCAACCACCTTTTGCGCAGCTTCGTAAGCGTCGCTGACCCACTCGTAGCCACGCTCCTCGAGTTCGAGCGCCAGCTCTTTTCCACCAGTCTTGATGATGCGGCCGGCGTCCATCACATGCACGAAATCCGGCACGATGTAGTTAAGCAGGCGTTGATAATGCGTGACCATGACGATCGCGTTATCGCGCGTCGAAAGCTGGTTGACGCCGTGGGCGACGATACGCAAGGCATCGATATCGAGGCCGGAGTCGGTCTCGTCGAGGATCGCCAGGCGCGGTTCGAGCAGCGCCATTTGCAGGATCTCGTTGCGCTTTTTTTCGCCGCCGGAAAAGCCCTCGTTGACACTGCGATCCAGGAAGTCAGGACTCATCTCCAGCAACTGCATTTTTTCGCGCACGAAATCGTCGAACTCCAGCGGATCAAGTTCGTCATTGCCGCGTTCCTTTTGCACCGTGTTGTAGGTCAGGCGCAGGAACTGGCTGTTGATCACTCCCGGTACTTCGATCGGATACTGGAACGCCAGGAACAGCCCGGCCCGCGCCCGTTGTTCGGGCTTGAGCGCAAACAGATCCTGTCCCATGAACAGGACCGATCCGCCGGTGACCTCATACGCGGGATGCCCTGCCAGCACCTTGGCAAAGGTGCTCTTGCCGGAACCGTTTTGCCCCATGATCGCGTGCACTTCGGCACTGCGCACCGTGAAGTCGAGATCCTTCAGGATCGGCGTACCGTTCACGCTGGCGCACAGGCTGCGCACCTCCAGCAGTATCTTGCTGTCGCTGCTTCTCGTCTGATGTGTCATCCGATGCTCCCTTCCAGTTTGAAGCTCAGCAGGTTGGTTGCCTCGACTGCGAACTCCAGGGGTAATTGTTGAAATACATCCTTGCAAAAACCGTTGATGATCATCGATACCGCAGCCTCTGCATCGATACCACGCTGTGAAAAATAGAACAGCTGGTCTTCCCCGATCTTCGAGGTCGAGGCTTCATGCTCGACCTGCGCCGAAGGATTGCGCACCTGGATGTACGGAAACGTATTTGCACTGCATTCCTCGCCGATCAGCATTGAGTCGCATTGGGAATAGTTGCGTGCGCCGGTGGCGCCAGGCGTGATCCTGACCAGGCCGCGATAACTGTTGCTGGATTTGCCGGCGGAAATCCCCTTGCTGACGATCGTGCTGCGCGTGTTTTTTCCGATATGGACCATCTTGGTGCCGGTGTCCGCCTGCTGGTAGTTGTTGGTCACGGCTACCGAATAAAACTCACCGACCGAGTTGTCGCCTTGCAGGACGACCGACGGATACTTCCAGGTGATCGCCGCTCCGGTTTCGACCTGGGTCCAGGAAATCCGGGAACCCACGCCCTTCGCCAGACCGCGCTTGGTCACAAAATTGTAGATGCCGCCGACGCCGTTTTCATCACCGGCATACCAGTTTTGTACGGTCGAATACTTGATGTCGGCATGGTCAAGCGCCACCAGTTCGACCACCGCTGCATGCAGCTGGTTACTGCTGAATGCGGGCGCGGTGCAGCCTTCGAGATAGACCACGGAGGCACCCTCTTCGGCAACGATCAGTGTGCGTTCCAACTGCCCCGACTCTTCGGTATTGATACGAAAATATGTCGACAGGTCCATCGGGCATTTGACGCCCTTCGGGATGTAGCAAAACGAGCCATCGGTAAAGACCGCGGAATTGAGCGCGGCATAAAAATTGTCGCCGCTCGGCACCACCGAGCCCAGGTATTTTTTGACCAGATCAGGAAATTCCAGCACCGCTTCGGACATGGAACAAAAGATCACGCCGGCCTCCGCCAGTTTGTGCTTGTAGGTCGTCGCCACGGACACACTGTCGAAAATTACGTCAACCGCCACACCCGCCAGCGCCATGCGTTCATGCAGCGGGACGCCGAGCTTTTCGAAGGTGCGCAGCAACTCCGGATCGACTTCGTCGATGCTGTTGAGCCTCGGTTTGGACTTCGGCGCCGAGTAATAACTGATGGACTGGAAGTCGATGTTCGGATGGTGACAACTCTGCCAGTGCGGCTCGGTCATCGTGAGCCATTTCCGGTAGGCCTCCAGACGGAAGGTGAGCAGCCAGGCAGGCTCTTTTTTCTTTGCTGAGATCAAGCGGATCGTGTCTTCGCTCAGCCCCTGGGGCGCCACGTCCGATTCAATATCGGAGACAAATCCGTGTGGATAAGGTCGGTTGACCAGTTGTTGAATTACTGCACTCATGGGTGATAACCCTCGCCATTTTCTTGGGTCGGGAGCAAAATCCTGCACTGCCCCGACAGAACCGCGTCAGGAAGAAGATTTCCTGCAATGGCCTTTACTGCTGTTCGGTCACGCTTCAGACAGCCATGCTTTTTCCTTTCAGGTTGAAACTCTCGCCACAACCGCACTCGCTCTCGGCATTCGGGTTCGTGACTTTCAATGTTTCGTTGAAGCCCTGCTTGACGAAGTCGACATGAGAACCGTCGATCATTGGCAGGCTAACGGGATCAACCACTACGTTGATATTCCCCGACTCAAATAGCAGGTCGCCGTCCTGGGCTGCGTCGACATAGTCAAGGGTGTAGGCAAAGCCGGAACAACCGACTTTCCTGACGCCTAGCCGGATACCGAAGCCTTTGCGATTTTTTTCAATCTGGGCGCTGATTTTTTTTGCTGCATGTTCTGAAAATGAAATCGCCATCGTGATTTGCCTTTGGGGTCATCTGCAATACCTGACTAATTCAGTCGGGAATTCATCCTACAATACTTGAGTAAAATACTCAACCTTGTGGTCGTAGTGGGTATCGACCGTCAAGGGTGACCTGGACGACTGCCATCAGGACCGGAAAACGATTGCCCATACGCGCCGTGGCCGCATGGCGCAGGCGCACGCGGTCTCACAGGACCCAGGAATGCGTTGATGGGAATTGGTGGGAATCCACCAAGGAAAATAAAATCCGAAGACTGCTCAGGCGCGGGTCATCGACTGCGCCAAGGCCTGCCAAACGGAAGGCTGCCGCTCTTGACGGGCGGGTTCGCGATGGAACCCGCTGTTGCGTAACAGGCGCCTCGCCACGAACGGCGGCCTCGCCAGGCGCTTGCGGCGAGCAAGCCCCTGGCGAGTAACAAGAATCAGGTGCCGGCCACCGTCATGCTCTCGATCAGGATCGAGCCGGTCTGCTTGGTACCGCGCCGCAGCGTATCGGCACCGACCGCGACGATTTGCAGCAACATCTCTTTCATGTTGCCGGCGATCGTGATTTCTTCCACCGGATATTGAATCACGCCATTTTCGACCCAGAAACCCGAGGCACCGCGCGAATAATCGCCGGTGACGTAATTGGTCCCCTCGCCCATCAGCTCGGTCACCAGCAAACCGGTGTGGAGCTTCTTCAGCATGGCCTTGAAATTATCGGTTGGCGCTGTCAGCGTCGAGGTCAAGGTCAGGTTGTGCGAACCGCCGGCGTTACCGGTGCTCTTCATGCCCAGCTTGCGGGCCGAATAGGTCGACAGGAAATAGCCCTGCACAATCCCGTCGCGAACCACTTCGCGGCGGAACGTGCGGCATCCTTCGTCATCGAACGGCGCCGAACCAACGGCTCCGATCACATGCGGATCTTCGACGATCTGGATGTGGTTTGACAGCGCCTGCGTGCCCAGCGAATCAAGCAGGAAACTCGACTTGCGGTACAACGACACGCCCGATACCGCCTGCACAAACGTGCCGACCAGCCCGGCTGCCAGCGGCGCTTCGAACAGCACGGCGCACTTGCGGGTGCCCAGGCTGCGTGCGTTCAGGCGTGCCAGCGCACGCTCAGCCGCATAGCGGCCCACTGCTTCGGGTTTTGACAGTTTGCGGGGATCACGCGACGTGGTGTACCAGTCATCGCGCTGCATCTTTGCGCCGCGACCGGCAATCGGCGACACCGAAATCGAATGCCGTGAAAAGGCGTAGCCGCCCATGAAGTCGCGCGAATTGGCGGCGATGAAATGCGATTCCTGCGCATACACGCTGGCGCCTTCGCTGTTGGTCACGCGCGGATCGACCGCGAATGCGGCGGCTTCGCAGCGTTGTGCGATGGCGACTGCCTGTTCCGCGCTGATGTGCCACGGATAGTGCAGCTTCAGATCCAGCGGATTCTTCTCGAACATGTCCGGATCGGGCAAGCCGGCGCAGTCATCCTCGGCGGTGAAGCGGGCGATGTTCCAGGCGGCCTCGACCGTTTCCTTCAGGGCTTGCTGGGAAAAATCCGACGTGTCGGCGTTGCCGCGCCGGGTCTGGCGCTCGCCGCCCAGATACACCGTGACGCCAATGCCCTTGTCCTTATTCTGCTCGATGGTCTCGACCTTGCCTTTGCGGACCGTCACACCGAGGCCAAACCCCTCATTGATTTCGACGGCGGCATCGGAGGCCCCGCGTTCCCGGGCGTAGCGCAACACGTCCTGTGCCAGCTGTTTCATCTGATCCGGGCTGTAGCTAAACACGGTATTGCTCATGGGCTGTTTTCTGGGTCGAGACATTAAAGCGGTTATCATAGCAGTCGTTTACAGAATGGCTTACTGCCTTAACATTTCATCATGCCTAATCCCAATCGCGGAAACTGCGGCTTTCAATCCACCGAATTTGAGCAGGAATACGACCGCCCTTCCAAATCCCAGCTCAAGCGCGACATGACCGCGCTGCAAAAACTGGGCGCCGAACTGGTCGCCGAAGCGCGCGACCGCGTCAAGCGCGTGCCGATGCCGGAGGATGTGCGCGAAGCCATCCTCGAATGCCAGCTGATCAAGGACCACGAAGGCCGCCGCCGCCAACTGCAATACGTTGGCAAGAAAATGCGCACCCTCAACGAAGAAGAACTCGCTGCCATCCAGCGCACGCTCGATAGCTGGCGTGGCCTGTCCAAAGCCGACACCAATGCGATGCATGCGCTGGAACGTCGGCGCGACAAGCTGCTCACCGATGAAAAAGTCCTGACCGACCTGCTGTCGCAGAATCCCGAACTCGATGCCCAGCATCTGCGCGGCCTGATTCGCAACGCCCGCAAGGAGCAGGCCGAGAACAAACCACCGAAGGCCTATCGCGAGCTGTTTCAGATTCTCAAGCAGGTCCAGGCCAAAAACACCCCTGCTGCAAGCGACGACGATGCCGACGACGAAGACTGATCCCGCATCGCTGCGGATCGGACTGGTTTCGATTTCCGATCGCGCCGCAACCGGCGTCTACGAAGATCAGGGCCTACCCGCTTTGCGCGACTGGCTCGGCCGCGCCCTGACCAGCCCGTGGCAGATGGAAACCCGTCTGATTGCCGACGACCAGGCCGCCATCGAAGCGGCCTTGATCGAACTGGCCGACGTGCATCGCTGCGACCTGATCCTCACCACCGGCGGCACCGGCCCGGCGCGACGCGACGTCACGCCCGAGGCGACGCTGGCCATCGGCACCAAGGTCATGCCCGGCTTCGGCGAGCAGATGCGACAGATCAGCTTGCACTTCGTCCCAACCGCGATCCTGTCGCGCCAGGTCGCGGTGATTCGCGAGACGCCGGCGCATGCGGCACTGATCCTGAACCTGCCGGGACAGCCCAAATCCATTCGCGAAACGCTTGAGGGCCTGAAAGACGCCGACGGCAAGCAACTGGTGCCGGGCATCTTCAGCGCCGTCCCGTATTGCATCGATCTGATCGGCGGACCCTACGTCGAGACCGATGCGGCGGTATGCAAGGTATTCCGGCCAAAATCCGCGCTGCGCAACCCGCCCGCCTGAACCTGCACTGCCTCACTGACTACTCAACTCGCCATGACCCACTTTCCGCTCGACAGTATCGAAATCGAAACCGGCCCGAATCCGACCGTGGCCGTGATCTGGATGCATGGCCTTGGCGCCGACGGCAATGACTTCGTGCCGATCGTGAAGGAACTCGAATTGATGGGGTGTCCGCCGATTCGGTTCATCTTTCCCCACGCGCCGACCATGCCGGTGACGATCAACAACGGTTATGTGATGCGGGCCTGGTACGACATTCTCGGTACCGATCTGGTCAAGCGTGAAGACGAGGCCGGGTTGCGCAAGTCGCAATTCGCCGTGGAGCAGCTGATCAATCGCCAGAAATCGCTCGGCATCCCAGCCAATCGCACCATCCTCGCCGGCTTTTCACAAGGCTGTGCCATGGCGTTGCAAACCGGCTTGCGCTATCCGGAAACGCTGGCGGGGCTGCTGTGCCTGTCAGGCTACGTCCCGTTGCATACGCACCTCGCCAGCGAGCGTCATCCGGCCAACCAGGCCACACCGATCTTCCTTGCCCATGGGCGTGGCGATCCAGTGATTCCGTTCGCTCGGGCGGAGCAGTCGCGCGATTTGCTCATCGCGTTGGGCTATGCCGTGGAGTGGCACGACTACCCGATGCAGCATTCCGTTTGCCCGCAGGAAGTCGACGATATCGGCAACTGGTTCAGGACATTGCTGCGTTCTACCTGATCCGGGTAACGGAAAGGCCTCACAAGACGCCTCTTCCAGTACGCCGCCCCGATTGTTTGTCAGTGTGCCCCAGCGATCCAGCGGCACTCGCGCTCCTCTGCCCACCCTGATTCTGCCGGACATGGAACCGGACCGCCTTCATTTCGCACCCTGAAATGACGCAGTTCGCGTCGCATTCAGTCATCCAACCGATAAGGTGAAAAAATGATTAATAGCACATACAACAACATGGATTACCGGAACTATGCGGGAAGTAGCTACGGTAGCGGCGGACTGAGCTATGGGGCAACCCAGGCTCAAAGTGATTGGCGGTTTGGTCAGCCCGATCAAGGACAGTGGGGTGGAAACCCCTCTCAAGGGTCTGGTTCATTCGGCGACAAAAGCAGTAGCGACATGGGCTCGATGATGAATATGATCATGCAACTGCTATCCATGCTGTTCGGAATGCTCTCAAATGGCTCGGGTGGCGGCTACGGTAGTTCGGGTGGCGACTCCGGTAGTGGGGGTGGCGGCTACGGTATTGGAGGTAATCCATACCGATTCGGAGGCGGTTTCGGGGATATGGCTTCGTTCGGCGGCGACAACACTGTCGAATAAGTTGCCCTGGAAAGCCGTCGTTATCGAAAAACGACGGTTTTTCCGCCATTGAGCAAGATCCGGTGTTCGATAAACCATTTCACCGCGCGCGCAAGAACAACGCATTCCACGTCACGGCCGATCGCTGTCAGCGTCTCCGGCCCCATCGCATGATCCACCCGCTCGACATCCTGCTCGATGATCGGACCCTCATCCAGATCGCCGGTGACGAAATGGGCGGTCGCGCCGATCAATTTGACGCCGCGTACATGCGCCTGCGCATAGGGCTTGGCGCCCTTGAAGCTGGGCAGGAACGAATGGTGGATATTGATGGCCTTGCCGCGGAACGCCTCGCACACGGCCGGTGACAGAATCTGCATGTAACGCGCCAGTACCACGAGGTCAATGTCGTGCAGGCTGACGAGTTCCAGCAGCTTTTGCTCCTGTCGAGTTTTGTCAGCATCCGAAGCGCCGGCAGCCAAAGGCAGGTAGTGGAACGGAATGTTATAGCTGGCAGCCAGCTGATAAAAATCCATGTGGTTCGAGACGATCGCCGGAATCTCCACCGGCAGCAAGCCACTGCGGTAGCGAAACAACAGATCGTTGAGGCAGTGACCGATCTTCGACACCATCAGCATCATTTTCGGCTTCTTGCGGGCGTCATTGAGCTGTGCGGTCATTTGCATGCTGGCCGCCAGCGCGTCGAAATTTGCACGCAGCGCAGTTTCGCTAACCGACGGATCGTCCGCTGAAAAATGTACCCGCATGAAAAACAACTGCGACTGGTCATCGCCGAACTGTGCCGAGTCAATGATATTGCAGCCATGCTCGACCAGAAAGCCGGAAACACGATGAACAATGCCACGTTGATCAAGGCAGGAAAGCGTCAGGATATATTCCGGATGAGTCATGGTCGGAGCGCAGGATGTTGGAGAAACGGGCTTCATTGTCGCATGGCGCGACGGCCCCGCCAGCATTCCTGGACAGCTATTCGCACACGGCAAGGATCGTGCGGCGACGCCTCACGGACGAACCACTCGACGGCCCGAAGGACCGCCGATCAACGGCCTGACCCGCAGCATGTGCGCGCGGGTCTGCCGGGTGGGTATTGCGGTGTCAGACCACCGACTTCGCCACGGCAAGTGGTCGGGCCGCATCAACGCCACCGACCTGGACATCACCCGACAACTGTCCGCCTTCTTCGATGACGACCTTGCCATAACGGATCTTGCCGGACACCTTGCCGGTGGAATAAATCACCAGCTTTTGTCGCACGATCAGTTCGCCATCGAATTCGCCGCGGATTTCAGCGATGTCGATTTCGGCCGAACCCTTGAACGCACCGCTCTGCGCAATCTGGATCACGCGTGAATCCATGGTTGCCTCGACCCGTCCTTCGACGACCAGTGTGTCGCAGTCGGTAATTTCGACGCCCTTGAGCTTGATGTTCGGGCCGACGATCAATTTGCTGCCACCTTCATTGGTGCTGGATGCGCTGTTGGGACTGGCCGGCGCAGGATTCGGCGACGCTGGCGACGTGCCGGCCGATGCGGTACTGCCCGGGCCGGAGGTCTTGGAAATGCCAGTGTTGTTGCCAGACAGATTACTGCCCGTGCTAAACGGTGAATTGGGTGTGTTGGTTTCGCGTTTCCCAAACAGCGTTTCGGATCGAAGCATGGTATCTCCTGTAAGTGCGTGATGAGTCAAGAAAAATGGAGGAACACAGGCCGCGCCGACAAACCATCGCACACGCAGGCGGTTCGCCGCTGTGTATTGATAACTACTGGATGATGCGAAGGATGCATTTGGCCTGTTTGACGAGCGATAACGACGGTGATTCTGTGCACAAGTCTGGGCACAAGCCGCCCCATAGGCCGGCCCGCAAATTGGGCTTGTGTTACATCAAAAAGTTCCGAGATTGTTACATTTCAGTAAAAAAGCACGATCGTTCCAGATTACGCTATAGTCCTCGCACTTATTTCTGTCCCGGAGACCCAAATGACCACCAGCACAATGATGAACCAGCAATTCCGCCTGGCCGCGCGGCCAGTGGGTCTGCCCAAAGCCACCGACTGGCATTTCACCACCGAACCGGTGCGCGATCTGGCCGACGGTGAAGTGCTGGTGCAAACGCTGTACCTGTCGCTTGATCCGGCCATGCGCGGCTGGATGAACGACGCGAAATCGTATATCCGGCCCGTTGCGATTGATGAAGTCATGCGGGCTGGCGGGATCGGCCAGGTGATTGCCTCGAAGTCAGCCAAATTTGCCGTCGGTGATTTCGTTTCCGGCGGGCTCGGCGTGCAGCGCTATTGGACCGGCGCCGCCGACGACAAGACCGCTGCCCTGTACAAGGTCGATCCGAAGCTGGCGCCGCTGCCAAAATACCTGAACGCACTCGGCATGCCCGGCATGACCGCCTACTTCGGCCTGCTCGAAGTGGGCCAGCCCAAGGCGGGCGAAACCGTGGTGGTATCCGGCGCCGCCGGCGCGGTCGGACAAACGGTCGGACAGGTCGCCAAACACATGGGCTGCCGCGTGGTCGGGATTGCCGGCGGCAAGGAAAAATGCGACTTCGTCGTCAATGAACTCGGCTTCGATGCGTGTATCGACTACAAGAGCGGTTCGGTGCGGGACGGGCTCAAGGAGCACTGTCCAAAAGGCGTGGATGTGTATTTCGATAACGTCGGCGGTGAGATTCTCGACACCGTGCTGACCCGCATCAACCAGAAGGCCCGGATCGTTATCTGCGGCGCGATCTCGCAGTACAACAACACGACGCCAGTGAAGGGTCCCGCCAACTATCTGTCGCTTCTCGTCAATCGGGCCCGCATGGAAGGGATCGTCGTGTTCGACTACGCCGACCGCTATCACAAAGGCGTCGACGCCATGAGCAAGTGGATGCAGGAGGGAACCTTCAAGACGCGCGAGGATATCGTCGTCGGCCTGGAGAAATTCCCGGAGGCGTTGCTGATGCTGTTCGAAGGCGGCAACTTCGGCAAACTGGTGCTGCAGGTCGCGCCGGAAGCCTGATACGCCTGGCGGGTGCTGGCCGGCCCGCCTATTTTCGGGCCGGCACCTCGAACATAAGGCTGCCCCAGAAACTGTCCCAATCCACTTCCGCCGAATCGGTGGCCGCGATCATCTGCACCGTGCTGATCATCCAGACGCCGCTGTAGGGCAAATTGAAGCTCGTTTCGCCATTGGCATCGGTCAGGGCGCGAATCGAAACGGTTTGCTGCTGCTGATGGTGCCAGGCTCTGAGCAATGCATTCGTCAGCGGCTTGCCGTCGAACAGTAACCTCAGCCGCAGTGGCGCTCCCACCGGTTGCGATAGCGGGTCGTTCAGCGGCAGGATTTCCAACCGCTGGCCGGTGCGCACGGCAAAGGTGTCGTCTGTCTTGCCGCCGGCACGCAGCAGTGTCTTGGTGTTGCGACGGAATCGTTCGCGCCCCGGCTCGGCGGATTTGTTGCCGATCTTGCGCTGCAGGATCAATCGGTCCAGTCCTTCGTCGTGCAAATAGGCCTCGAACTTGTCCGCAGCGAGGGTAATTTGCGCCGGATGGCTATCGAACGCAATCAGATGTGTCCCCGCTCGCGCAAGCGTGACGGGAATTGCTCCGACCGCCTCGGTGGTGGGCACCAGGGGCATCAAATCGACCAACTGACCGTTCGCATAATGCCGCAGCGCCGCGGTATGGCTGGTGAGAAAACCTGCCTGGACTCCCTCGAAGTATTCGCCCACGGCCATCTGCAGCTGCGCCTGCGCGCCGACCGCGGCGGAAAATGGCGTCGCACTGATCCAGAATTCGTGCGTCATTCCCACGCCGGGAACAAGCAGCAACAGCGTTGGCAATACTTTTTTCAACCAGTTGTCCATGCGCTTCCCGATTCAACGTGACCATACCGATCCGGTATGGATCTCTATACGGCGCGCACGCGTCCCCGGATGCGCCTTTTTTTCGCGAGCGTGATTCTGCGTTATCAATGGCATAGTTACATTTGTCGCTTACCATCTCCTTGTCTTCCCGCTTCCACCAGAGACTGAAAAGTCAGAACAAGGTGACGTCATTGATGAACATGGATTCGCCAAGCCGGACACTGCTGGCGCTGCGCAACCTGGTTCGCGTCAAAGCCGTGGCTGCACGGACGCCGCCATGAGACGCCTGACGGCACTGCCGCTCTGGCTGGAAATCACGATCGTGTTGATGTGCAAGGCGCTGCTGCTGTGGCTACTCTGGAGCGCTTTCTTCTCCGCCCCGCAAACCAGGAAAATGCGCATGCCGACACCGCAGGTCGAACAGCACCTGCTGTCGGCGCCGGCCCCCGTTCCCCCACCCCGCCGCGAGAACCCCAATGATCCCCGTTGACGAAGTCATCGCCCTGTCGCGCCTGCAATTCGGCGCAACCGCGCTGTACCATTTCCTGTTCGTACCGCTGACACTCGGCCTGTCGTGAATACTTGTAATCATGGAATCGGTGTATCTGATGACCGGCAAGGAAATCTACCGGGACATGACCAAATTCTGGGGCAAGCTGTTCGGCTTGACATCCTCCCCGCCCTCAGCCTGACGGCTGGCGCTTGCGCGCAAAGGACGGGGATTCCTACTGCGCACACAAAACCTCTTGCACGTCGCTTCGGTGGGTTCCTGCTGCTGACGGCCTGACAGCGCCGTTCACTTCACAGGCGATCCGGGCCGTGTCCGGCCCTTCTTCATTGCTCGGTTGAGACAGTTGCGCCAAGGCGCGATCCAGCACGTTGATCGCGCCTACGACATCAGCATTGTTCTCGTACCAGCACACGGTACACAGAAATGCCGACTGGGTCTTACGATTGTCCTTGTCGACATGCCCGCAGCACGGGCATGTCTGGCTGGTGTGGTGGGCGGACACCTTCATAAAATACCCGCCGTTCCAGTAGAGTTTATATTCAAGCTGCCGGCCAAACTCGCCCCATCCCTGGTCGAGAATTGCCCGATTCAATCCCGCCTTGGCACGCACGTTCGTACCTGGGGTTTCAATCGTGCCTTTCGACGACCTGGTCATATTCACGATCTTCAAGTCTTCGACGGCGACCAGCGCGTGGTTGTTGCTGATGGTCGTTGTCGCCTTGTGCAGGAAGTCGTTTCTTACATTGCCAATGTCAACGTGAATCTGCGTTACTTTGGCCTTGGCTTTCTTCCAGTTGCTGCTGAATTTGACCTTCCTACTCATCCGGCGCTGGTATTTCGCCAGACGCTGTTGGTGCTTCTTGAAACTGTCCAATGGTGCGACGCAGGAGCCATCCGACAGGGTGGCGAAGCGGGTAATGCCCACGTCGACACCGACGGCGTCGGTTGCCACCGGCACAGGTTCTGCCACTTCGCGCTCGGTCTGAATCGACACGAACCATTTGCCTGCTTTTGTCGACACAGTGATGTTCTTGATGGAGCCTACGATGTCGCGGCTGTTGCGGTAGCGGATCCAGCCGAGTTTGGGCAGGAAGATCCGGGCGTTGCCCGGCTCCACCTTGAATTGTTTTGCGTCCGGATAGCGAAAGCTGTCACCGCGGCCCTTCTTCTTGAACGTTGGGAAGTCGGCGCGACCGGCAAAGAAATTCTGGTAGGCGCGATCGAGGTCTTTCAGCGCGTGCTGTAAAGGATGGTTGGGAGCGTCAGCCAGCCACGGGGTTTCGCTGCTGTGGCGCCAGCCGGTGAGAAGCTTCGCCACCGATTCATAGCGGATGAACTTGCCGCCGGCGGCGCGATTGTCCTGCTGCAACGCCAATGCCTTGTTAAAAACAAACCGGCACGCGCCGCCAAAGCGTCGCAGCGTGCGCTGGTGCAGGCCGTTGGGCATCAGTTCGTATTTGAAGGCTTGGCGTCGGATCATGTTGTAAAGATACAGAGTCGAAATCGATCGTGGCAAGAGTAAGGCGAAAACAAAGGCAAGGCCGGCGTCGTCGTCCGCGTTATCCTTCCCAGCCCTGAAGGACGAGGTTTGTCACGCATTCCGATCAATTTTGCAATGGGCGTGACGACCGGCATCACGCTGGAAATCCAGTTCGGCACCAACTGGGCTTACTACTCGCATTATGTCGGCGACATTTTCGGCACGCCGCTGGCCATCGAAGGGATGATGGCCTTCTTTCTGGAGTCGACCTTCGTCGGGCTGTTTTTCTTCGGCTGGGACCGGCTCTCGCGCCAGCAGCATCTGTTGGTGACCTTCCTGGTCGCGCTCGGGTCCAGTCTGTCGGCGCTGTGAATCCTGATTGCAAACGGCTGGATGAACAACCCGGTCGGCGCGGAATTCAATGTCGAAACGATGCGCATGGAGCTGGGCAGCATCAAGGATGTCATTTTCAATCCGGTGGCGCAGGTCAAGTTTGTCCACACGGTCGCGGCCGGGTATGTGACTGCGTCGATGTTCGTGCTGGGCGTGTCATCGTTCTACCTGCTCAAGGCGCGCGATACCGCATTCGCGCTGCGCTCGTTTGCGATCGCCGCTGCCTTCGGGCTGGCTTCCACGCTGTCGGTGATTGTGCTGGGCGACGAATCGGGTTACACCGATGGCGAAGTCAACAAGGTCAAGCTGGCTACCATTGAAGCCGAGTGGGAAACCCAGCCGGCCCCTGCCGGCATCACCGTCATCGGACTGCCCAACAACCAGACCGAGCACACGGATTACGCCGTCAAGATTCCGTATGTGCTGGGCCTGATTGCGACCCGCTCCACCGACGGGAAGGTAACCGGCATCAAGGAGCTCAAGCAGCAACATGCGGTGCGCATTCGCAACGGCATGCTGGCCTATGCCGCCCTGACCCGCCTGAAGTCCGGCGACAAATCAGCCGAAGCGCGCGCCGACTTCAACCGTTTGAAAGCCGACCTCGGCTATGGTCTTCTGCTCAAAAAGTACACGCCCAACGTGATCGATGCGACGCCAGAACAAATCCAGTCGGCGGTCAATGACACCATCCCGAATGTCGCCCCGCTGTTCTGGTCGTTCCGCGCGATGGTCGGACTGGGCCTGCTGTTCCTGTTCATTTTTGCGAGCGCGTTCTATTTCCTGGTGCGCAAACGGCTGACGCCGCAGCGCTGGTTGCTGCGGCTGGCAGTCTGCAGCATTCCGTTACCCTGGGTCGCCGCCGAGCTGGGTTGGGTGGTGGCCGAGTATGGACGCCAGCCGTGGACCATTGCCGGGGTGCTGCCGACCCATCTGTCCGCCTCGACCCTGCAACCGTCGAGCCTGTAGTTCAGCCTGGCCGGATTCCTCGGCTTTTATACGCTGCTGCTGGTGATCGAAGTGTTCCTGATGATTAAGTATGTGCGACTTGGCCCGAGCAGCCTGCACCTGGGCCGCTACCATTTTGAACATCCTGTTGCCGCCACCGCCTGAGGCCGATCATGCCATTCGACTATGAAACACTGAAAATCATCTGGTGGGGCTTCATCGGTGTGCTCCTGATCGGCTTTGCGCTAACCGACGGATTCGATCTGGGCGTCGGCATGTTGCTGCCCTTCGTCGGCCGCAGCGATGGCGAACGGCGTGTCGTCATCAACACCATCGGCCCGACCTGGGAGGGCAATCAGACCTGGTTCATTACCGCTGGCGGCGCGCTGTTTGCGGCCTGGCCGCTACTGTATGGCGCGGCGTTCTCGGGCTTTTACATTGCCTTGATGCTGGTGCTGTTTGCGCTGTTCTTCCGGCCGGTCGGTTTCGATTACCGCAGCAAGATTGCCGATCCGCGTTGGCGCTCGACGTGGGATTGGTGCCTGTTTGCCGGCGGCTTCGTGCCTTCGCTGGTGTTTGGCGTGGCCTTTGGCAATCTGCTGCTGGGTGTGCCGTTTCACTATGACGACACCATGCGCATGGAATATACCGGCGACTTTTTTGCCCTGCTCAATCCGTTCGGCATCCTTGCCGGGCTGCTGAGCGTCGCCATGCTGGCCTTGCATGGCGCTACGTTCCTGCAGGTGAAAACCGACGCCGAGGTGGCGCGGCGGGCCCGCGCGGCCGCGATGATTGCCGCGCTGATCGTCATCGGATTGTTCATCGGCGGCGGCGTCTGGGTCGCCAACGGCATCCAGGGATTCAGGATCACCGCCATGCCCGATCCCAACAGTGCCTTCATGCCGTTGGCAAAAACCGTCTGTACCGCAGCCGGCGGCTGGATGGCGAACTATGTCCGCTGGCCGGCAACGGCTGCCATCCCGGCCGTGGCCCTGCTTGCCGCACTCGGCAGCTTCCTGGCGAGCTGGCGACGACTTGCCCTCACTGCGTTTCTTGCCAGTGGCACCGCAGTCGCCGGAATCATCCTCACTGCCGGTGTCACACTGTTCCCGTTCATCATGCCGTCGTCGTCGCACCCGGCCAGCAGTCTGACCGTCTGGGATGCCGTGGCCAGCCAGAAGTCGCTCGGACTGATGTTCTGGATCGTCGTGATCATGATGCCAGTCGTGATCCTCTACACTAGCTGGGTGTACCGGATCATGCGCGGCAAGGTCACGCTGGCACACATTCGCGACAACGAACACGGCGCATATTGATCTTCAAGGAGCGGGCAATGTGGTATTTCACCTGGATTCTCGGACTTGGCCTGGCACTGGCCTTCGACATCATCAATGTGATGTGGCTGGAGGCCAATTACGCATTTGGCCAACGTGACGAAAAAGAGACAGTTCGCAATTTTGAGCAGTCGCGCAAGGAGGGGTAGCGATTGGCTCAAAAACATGCGTGCGGTTCACGAACGGCGAACCGGCATCACGGTATAATGCGCCAAAATCGAGCTCCTACTTACGTTCACTTTCCCGGAAGTCGCCCACCATCATGCGGTCCATAGAACTATCAGGCGGCCCGCATGCAGTGCTGGCGCTACACGGATTGCTCGGCAATCCGCTTGAAATGCAATTTGTCGGCAGAAAATTGCAGCGCGCCGGCTACTCGGTCACCATTCCGCTGATTCCCGGCTATGGCTATGCCAGCGGCCAGAATACCTCGTTTGCGACGACCCGCAGCGAGCAATGGTATGACGAAGTGCAGCGCCAATTCGATACGCTCAAGCGTAACCATGATTCCGTCTCCGTGGTCGGCCTGTGCATCGGCGCGGTGCTGGCGCTGCGTCTGGCGAGCGAACGTTCCGACGAAATCGCCGCACTCTCGTTGCTGGCGACCACGCTGAGCTACGACGGCTGGAGCATCCCCAAATACCGGTTCCTGCTGCCGCTGGCCTACTACACCCCGGCACGCTATTTGTACTCCTACAAGGAACGTTATCCGTTCGGCATCAAGAATGCCAACCTGCGCAAGTGGATCGCGCGGGAGATGGAAGTATCAACCTCGTCCGCTGCTGGCGCTGCACGCCTGTCCGCAGAAGGCATCTTCCAGGCGGACCGACTGATTCGTCGCGTTCGGAAAACGCTTGCGACCGTTCGTTGTCCGACGCTGATCATGCATGCCGAAGAAGACGATGTGGCAACACCGAAGAGCGCGGATCTGGTCGAACGCAGCATTGCCTCGACAATGAAGAAGAAGATAATTTTGCATGACAGTTATCACATCATTACACTTGATAATGAAAAGGAACTGGTTGCCAGCGAGACGGTCGGCTTCTTCGATCAGGCAATCCAATCCTGGCGCCAACCAGAAAAAAAATCGGCGTAACATTTTTGCCGCATCACTCACCCGAACTGATTTCATGACTTCTTTTTCTACCGTAGCAAAATTGTTGTCGGAGCGCCTCGAACTCGATGTCAACACGATCCTGCCCGACACCGAACTGGTAACGCTGGGCGCCGATTCGCTGACCGTCGCGGAATTGATGTTTGATCTCGAGGATGAATTCGATATCAGCTTCGGCGACGAGCGTCCGAGCCTGGTGATCGTGCAGGACATCGCCGACAACATCGACCGTCTGATCAACAACAAACCGGCAGCCTGACCGGGATGGAACGCGTCGTCATCACCGGAATCGGTGCCATTTCGGCGCTTGGGATCGGCGCTGACACCAATTTCACCCAGGCTCTCGGCGCGCAATCGGGAATCGATCTGGCGCAAGTCGATTCCGCCCATCACCACATCGCGCAAGTTGCCGCACAAATTCGTTTTCCCCTGCCGGACCTGATCAAGAAAGCCGAAGCACCGCTGTTCGATCGCGTTGCCCTGCTCGCCTGGATTGCAGCCAGTGAGGCGCTGCAGCAAGCCGGCATCGACCCGACGCAACATGACCTCACCGACAGCGGCGTGTTCTGGGGCACCGGCATGGGCGGCGCAAATACGCTTGAGGCGGCCTATGTGGACTTGTTCGTCGCCGAAAAGAATCGCGTCCGACCGCTGTCCATCGTCGCCGGCATGAACAATTCCTCGGCCTCGCACATCGCGCTCAAGGCAGGATTCGGCGGCAGCGTCATGACCTTCAGCAGTGCCTGCGTCTCGTCGGCGCAGGCCATCGGCGAGGCATTTCGGCACATCCGTCACGGCTACGCACCACGGGTGCTGGCCGGTGGCTCGGAAGCGTTGCTCACCTTCGGCGTCATGACCTCGTGGGAGGCATTGCGGGTCATTGCCTTTGCAGATCCCGACGATGCGCGACGTTCCTGCAAGCCGTTCTCGTCGGATCGCAGTGGATTGGTATTGGGTGAAGCGGGTGCAGCAGTGATGCTTGAATCGTTGTCATCGGCGCAGGCGCGCGGCGCCACCATCCTGGCCGAGCTGGTCGGCTATGGCACCAGCAACGACGCGACCCACATGACCAAACCCGACCCGCACGGACAGGCGCGCGCGATGCGCATGGCATTGGCACAGGCCGGCATGGGGGCCGCAGGGATCGACTACATCAATGCCCATGGCGCCGCCACTGCGGCAGGCGACATCGCCGAAACCACATCGATCAAGGAAGTCTTTGGCGCCCATGCCGCGGCACTGATGGTCAGCTCGACCAAAGCGGTACACGGTCACACACTTGGCGCAGCCGGTGCGCTGGAATTTGTCCTGACGGTGCAGGCCCTGCGCACCCAGTCAGTCCCGCCCACCGCGTTCCTGACCCAACCGGACCCGCTGTGCGATCTGGATTATGTTCCCAACGAGGCCCGCCTGAACCAGTCGGTACGCGCGGCGATGTCGAATTCGTTCGCATTCGGCGGCAGCAATGTGGCACTGATCGCTACGCCATTCCCGAACAATTGACGACCGCGTCAGGCAAAAAAAGCACTGCTGTCGAATTCAGCAGTGTTTTTTTTTTGCCTCGCCCGAATTGCTTCGGGACGATTGCGGCTACTTAGTTGCGGATGATGCGCTTGTACTCGTTGGTACGGGTATCGATCTCGATCATGTCGTCCTGGGCAACAAACAGCGGTACCTGAACCGTGTGCCGATGTGCCTCGACTGCATTTTCAATGGTCGCTTCCTTCAGCACATTGCCGGACGTATTGCCCTTGACCGCAGGCTCCGAGTAGATCACCTGGCGCACCAGAGTGGTCGGCAGCTCTACCGAAATGGCTTTGCCGTCATAAAAAATGGCTTCGCATTCCATGCCGTCCTTGAGGTAATGCAACGCATCGCCCAGGTTCTCTTCTTCGATTTCAAACTGGTTGTACTCGGCATCCATGAACACGAACAACGGATCTGCGAAATACGAATACGTCACCGGTTTTTTATCGAGCACGACCACGTCGAACTTGTCGTCGCCACGCATGACGTTTTCCTGCGGGCTATTGGTCAGCAGGTTCTTCATCTTCCATTTGTACGTAAAACCCGTGCGGCTTGAACCATTGACATCAGAACGCAAGATGATCATCGGCTTGCTGTCAATCATGATGATATTGCCGACGCGAACTTCTTTTGCAGGTTTCATAAAGTGTGTATGTAAGGTGGGTTGCATGAAAATCAACGTCGCCTGTTGGTCAAAAGCCCCTCAGCGCACATTTGATCGAATTCGTTGGAAATTAGCCCAAGATTATACCTTCTAATCTTCCGGTACCGACCGCAGCACAGCCGCGAACCGCATCAAATTGCCAGCCAGATCGCCATTCGCCAACATTTCCTGCTGCCACGTCGTCGCCCTGAGCGCAATCGCGGCCCGATCATCCTGCAATGCCCGCCACATCGCAGGCCAGTCTGTCGCGCAGTTTGCTTCATCTGCGACCGCGCCATTCCAGTGCAACGAGAACGCGGTCACGCTGTCGATATCCGGTGCGTAAGCTTGCAGGAAGGCCTTCAGTTTTACGCGGTGCAGGTTCTTATCCTGCGGGTAGATATGCCAGACAAACGGCTTGCCCGCCCACTGCGCCCGCACGAACGAATCCTCGCCACGCACGACATTGACGTCGCAGGCCCACAGAATCTTATCGTAATCGCGTTGCGCGACAAATGGCAAGACCCGCACTGTCAGCGCGCCCTGCGTCTGCACGGCGCCTGCTGCCGCGCGTACCCCGAGAAAACCCTCAACGGTTTCAACCGCAACGCCTTCCGGCACCAGGCAGGTGACGGGCTCAGCGCCAGCTTGCCAGGCGTCGAAGAGGGCCCGAACCGGCGCGTGCGGATAGCAAAACAGGGATACCTTGGTCGAGACGATTTCCGCTGGCGTGACGCCGAATTGTCCAAGAAAACCGGCCAGCTCCGATCGACCTGCCTGAAATGCGTCGCGCTCAATGTCCAACGCTGCTTCGCGCAACAAGCCGCCTGTGCGTGCAGTGAAGCCCGGGAAGAAGAAATGCTTCGTCAGCGACAGGCGCGGATGCGGTGAAGGCAGGGTGTGACAGTCCTCCACCCATTGCTCGGCGCTCAATCCCTCGAGATTGAACCACAGCGGGCGCGGGCGGCACTGCGCCATCGCGGCAATGTAGCCAGGCGGAATATCGCAACCAAAAAACTCAATGACGATATCGGCCACGTCCCTGACCGCAAACACGCCGTCCTGATCACGCCACTGGCGAATCGTCACACCGGCAATCTGTTGCACGTCGGCTTCCAATGCGACCTCGGGGCAAAGCCGTTGAAAGCTGCGCAGATCATCGACCCACAACGACACCGCCAGATGGTGCTCTTGCGTTAGCTGCCTTGCAAGACGCCAGCAAATACCGATGTCGCCATAGTTGTCGACAACCTTGCAAAACAGGGCGAGAGAGGATCGGGTCGGGAGCATTTTTGCGGATTCGGTTTCAGGCAGCGAGGAAAAGCGCATTATGCCGAAGAACGCATTGCGTGTAGCGCGTATACTGCCGCCCTCACCCAGCAAGGATTACCCGATGCAAGACATTCCCGAAATTCGCCCCGGCCAGTCGATCGAACTGCTCAAGGAACTGCACATTCTCACCCGCGACGGCAAACTGAATCAGGACAGCCGTCGCAAACTGAAGCAGGTTTATCATTTATACCAATTCATCGAGCCATTGATGAACGCGGTTCTGGCCACGCGCGACAGTGACGATCAAAGCGGCATCCGGCTGGTCGATCACGGCGCCGGAAAGTCGTACCTTGGTTTCATCCTGTATGACCTGTTCTTCAAATCACGGACCGACGCGTCACACATCTACGGAATTGAAACCCGTGACGAACTGGTCAAGAAATCCGAGGCGCTCGCCCTTCGGCTGAATTTTCCCGGCATGTCGTTCCTGAATCTGTCGGTCGCTGATTCGATCAACTCGGAACTGCTGCCCGAAAAAATCGACATTGTCACGGCGCTACATGCCTGCAATACCGCAACCGATGATGCCATCCAGTTTGCCCTCAAGAAGAACGCCAGTCATCTGGTGCTGGTGCCGTGCTGTCAGGCGGAAGTCGCTTCGGTGCTGAATCGGCTGAAGGGCAAGTCGCTGGGAAAAAATGCGCTCACCGAATTGTGGCGCCATCCGCTGCACACACGCGAATTCGGCAGTCAGATCACCAATGTGCTGCGCTGCCTGCAACTGGAAGCACATGGCTATCAGGTCAGCGTGACCGAACTGGTCGGGTGGGAGCATTCGATGAAAAACGAACTGATCATCGCGACCTACAAGGATCTGCCGCGCCGACGTCCGGCTGAACGTTTGCAGGAGGTGCTGGCCTCGGTCGGACTGGAAGAAATGGCTGAACGGTTTTTTGTCACGCAGGTGGACTAACGGCTATCGCGTGAACCAAAAAAAACCCCCGATGCAATCGGAGGTTGGGTGATCAGGTACAGAAACCAGGCGGGACGGTTGACATCCTCCCCGCCCTTTAGGACGGGGATTCCTACGGCGCTGCGCGATGATTTGCGAGTCGCTTCGGTGGGAACCTGCTTCATCGAGCGGCCTGACTGCGCCGTCTCTTCACAGGCTAAGACGCGATGTCCTCGCGCTAAAACATTGATCGCACCGACCACATCGGCGTGATTTTCGTAACCGCAATCGACGCACAGGAATTTCGCTTGTGTTTGCCGATTTTCTTTCGATACATGGGCACAGGCCGGGCACGTCTGGCTTGTATGGTGAGGCGGAACGGCCATTAACATTCCGCCGTGCCAAACTACCTTATATGCCAGTTGGCGTCTGAACTCGCCCCAACCCTGATCGAGAATGGAACGGTTCAGGCCAGATTTCTGCGCTACCTTTTTGCCGGGCTGTTCGCTATTGCCTTTGGAAGACTTGGACATATTCCGTACCTGCAAATCCTCAATACAGACGAGCGCGTGGTTTTGGCTGATCGTTGTTGTGGTTTTGTGCAGGAAGTCTTTGCGGGCGTTAGCGATGCCGGTGTGAATCTTCTGGACGCGGGCCTTCGCCTTCTTCCAGTTACTGCTGAACTTGACCTTACGGCTCATGCGGCGCTGGTAGCGCGCAAGGCGTTGCTGGTGTTTCTTGAAGCTGTTGAGCGGCGCGACGAAGTCTCCATCGCTGAACGTGGCGAAGCGGGCGATACCGACATCGATGCCGATGGCGGTGGTCGCCGTGGGCAGCGACTGTTCGGCTTCGCGTTGCGTCTGGATCGACGCGAACCACTTGCCGCCCGACTGACTCACGGTGACATTGCGGACCTCGCCCAGCACATCACGGCTGTTGCGGTAGCGCAGCCAGCCGAGCTTGGGAAGGCAGATTCGGCCGTTACCCTGATCGAGCTTGATCTGTTTCGAGTCGGGGTAGCGAAAAGTATCACCGCTACCCTTGCGCTTAAATTTTGGAAAGTCGGCGCGTTTCTCGAAGAAATTCTTGTACGCCTTCTCCAAATCTTTCAAGGCATGTTGCAGTGGGTGACACGGCGCGTCCTTCAGCCAAGGTGTGTCGGGACCATTGCGCCACCCAGTCAATTGCTTCGCCATGGCGACGTAGCCAATGAACTTGTTGCCCGCCTCGTGGTTCTCCTGTTGCATCGTTAGCGCTTTGTTGTAGACGAACCGGCATGACCCAGCGAAGCGGCGCATATCGCGCTCTTGCTCGCCATCGGGCATCAGTTCGTATTTGTAGGCTTGTAAGCGTTGCATACTTCAATTATAGTTTGGTCTATGAGCAATGACAACGATATTCGACACGGAAGACAATGCGTTTTCCTGATGCATGTGCATTTGGTCTTCGTGACAAAATACCGCCGTGAAGTATTCACAAAAGAAATTCTTGACGACCTGCGCCCGATGTTCGCCAGCGTCTGCACGGACTTTGAAGCGGAACTGGTGGAGTTCGACGGCGAGGATGACCATGTGCACTTGCTGGTGAACTATCCGCCCAAGGTTTCCGTTTCCAATCTGGTCAACAGCCTGAAAGGCGTTTCCAGCCGCATGATTCGGAAGAAGAACTACCCGAGCATCCGCAAGAAGCTATGGGGCGGCGCGCTATGGTCGCCTTCCTACTTTGCCGGTAGCTGCGGTGGCGCACCCATTGCCGTTATCCGGCAGTACATCGAACAGCAGCAAACACCACACTAGACGCACCAAACCGGACGACTTTGCCGTCCGCGCTCTTGACCCCGCCCTGAAGGGCGAGGTTTGCCGCGCAACCGATCAATCGTCGTGTCCGCGGCCATGTCCGCGCTCATAGCCGCGATCGCGGTCGTGATCCCGGTCATTGTCATGGCGACGATAGCCGTCGTTGTCCTCATGACGATGGCGCTCTTGCCACTCACGCGCCCTAAACTGACGCTCGCGCCAGTCACTTTCGTAACGTTCCTGCACGTAGACGGGACGCTGCTGCACGTAGACCGGCTGCTGTTGGACATAGACCGGCTGCTGGTAGACGCCTGGCAGCCCGATATTGACGCCAATGTCGACGCCCCCGGCACTGGCGGGCAAGGATGCCAGCAGTAAAACTGCACCAGTGGCAATGCCTGCAGCGATAGTCATCATTTTGTTCATGCTGGATCTCCTTTGAGTATGTGCCTCATTAGATACCCTGCGCCGACATGCGGACAGGCTGCTGCGGTAAGGCACGTAAGGAGATGTTTCCAGGAATCTGTCTCGCAGCCCACCGTTTGCCTGCTTACTTCACCTGCATCTGTCCGCCCAATGCAAAAACCAGGTCATCCAGCAGCTTCGCCAGCTCTCCGGTCATCAGCATCAGGTCCGAATCAAAGCGCTCGTCATCGTCGCGCGACGAGGTGTCGGCATTTTCCTTGATCACATCCAGCGCAGCCACGCGCTTGATGGTCAATGACTCCGTCAGCACAAAGGAAATCCGATCAGCCCAAGTCATTGCCAGGCGGGTGCACTGCTTGCCGCTGGCAATGTGGCGCTGGACATCATCCGGCTCGATTGTCTGGCTGACATAGCGCACCGTCGCCTTGCCTTCGCCCTGCGCGCGCAGTTCGGTATCCTGATCCACCGTGAAACCCTTTGGGGCCGTGTCGGCGGCCAGCCATTCGGTCATTGCCGACACCGGAGACTGCACGACGTGCAAGGCTTCCAGCGGCAGTTTGTCGATGCCCTTGATGAGCAACTTGATGACTTCGTCAGCCTTGGCGGCAGTGCCGGCATCGATAACCAGCCAGCCATTGACCGGGTCAATCCATGCCCAGGTCGTACGGTTGATGCTGAATGCGCGCGGCAGCAGCTCATCGGTGACCTGCTCCTTGATTTCGCGCATTTGCTTGCGCCCTGGCTTGAAGCCTTGCTGTTCTTCGATCTCGGTGGCTTTGGCCTTGGACACCTGATTGATGACACTGGCTGGCAACAGTTTCTTTTCGGTGCCAAGCGCAATCAGCAGTTGTTGATTGACGGAGTGCACCAGAATGCCGTTCTCGCGCGGCGAGATCCAGCCTTGGGTCTGCATGTCCAGGCTGGTGCAGGGTTGGAAAGTTTGTGGCGTGAGTGCCGCTTCGAGCTTCTCGGCATTCATGTCCCACGGTGCGGGAAGACGGTAAATCTGAAGGTTCTTGAACCACATGGCAGTCTGACGAAAAAGGATCGTATTCTACACGCGGCTCCCGGCGATTTTCAGATTTTTGGGTGGATCCAAGGCGGTATAATGTGAAGCCAATTGGCCAGAAGCCCGCATATCGCACAGCACCCGGCGAGCCGTACAATTCGCCTCACCAAGACTGCCTCATGCAAAAAAACCAGACCAGCAAACCTATCGACATCAAGATATCCACTGTAGTCGCGATTTCCGCAATTCTGCATCAAACCGACCCCGCCCGGCTCGACGCCGCGATGCGCGAGATGACCGGCGGCGAATCCGATTTTTTTGAAGACGAACTGGCCGTGATCGATCTGTCGGCATTGAACCTGGCCGACAATCGGCTGGACTGGCCGGCGCTGGTCAGCCTTCTCAAATCGTACCGGCTGCATGCGGTTGCGGTGCGCAATGCGCCCGCCGAGCTCGAAGCCGAAATCCTAGCCAATGGTTTGACGCTCGATCGCAGCGCCCGGCCGCGCGTGGCGGAAGCGCCGCAACCAGTGCGCGCAGCCGCGCCTGCACCGGTTGCCAGCAATCCGGCCGCAACGACGATGATCCTCGATACGCCGGTGCGTGCCGGGCAGCGTATTTACGCACGCGGATGCGACCTGATCATCACGGCGGCGGTCAACAATGGCGCCGAAGTCATTGCCGACGGCAGCATACATGTCTATGCGCCGTTGCGCGGCCGTGCGCTGGCCGGCGCCAGCGGCAATCGCGACGCGCGCATTTTTGCGGCAACAATGGAGGCCGAGCTGGTCTCGATTGCAGGCATCTATCGCACGTTCGACAACGGCTACCCGGAAGGCCTGGGAGCGCATCCCGTACAAATTCGGCTGGTCGGTGACCGGCTCGACGTACTATCAATCCATTCCTGATTGTCAACTTCCCCGAAAGGAGTTTTTTTGTGGCAAAAGTCATCGTTGTAACGTCCGGTAAAGGTGGTGTCGGCAAGACCACCTCGAGCGCGAGTTTCGCTTCCGGACTCGCCCTGCGCGGCCATAAAACCGCCGTGCTCGATTTCGATGTCGGCCTGCGCAATCTCGACCTCATCATGGGCTGCGAACGGCGGGTCGTGTATGACCTGATCAACGTCATTAACAATGAAGCGACCCTGAATCAAGCCCTGATCAAGGACAAGCATTGCGACAATCTGTATGTATTGCCGGCTTCGCAAACGCGCGACAAGGATGCCCTGTCCGAGGAAGGTGTCGAGCGCGTGCTCAAGGACCTCGATGCAATGGGGTTTGAATACATCATCTGCGATTCGCCTGCCGGCATCGAGCGCGGCGCCGTCATGGCGCTGACGTTCGCCGACGAAGCGATCATCGTGACCAACCCGGAAGTCTCGTCAGTGCGCGACTCGGACCGGATCCTGGGCATCATTCAGGCGAAATCGCGCCGCGCCCAGAACGGTGGCGAACCGGTCAAGGAACATCTGCTGATTACACGCTACGTCCCCAAGCGCGTCGAAGCCGGCGAGATGTTGTCTTACACCGACGTCCAGGAAATCCTGCGCATCCCGCTGGTGGGCATCATTCCCGAATCGGAATCGGTGCTGGCCGCCTCGAATCAAGGCAACCCGGCTATTCATATAGAAGGCAGCGACGTGTCACAGGCGTATCACGATCTGGTGTCACGCTTCCTCGGCGAAGACGTGCCGCTGCGCTTTACCACGTATGAAAAACCAGGTTTCCTGCAGCGCATCTTCAGGGGAAAATAAAATGGCTCTCTTATCCTTTTTATTCGCAAACAAGCCCAAGACTGCCAACGCGGCCAAAGAGCGCCTCCAGATCATCATTGCGCGGGAGCGCAACGGCCGCGCCGGGCCCGACTTTTTACCGGCGCTGCACAAGGAATTGATCGCGGTGATTTCGAAATACACCAAGGTCAATGCGGACGACATCAAAATTTCACTGGATCGCCAAGGCAATCTGGAAGTGCTGGATGTCAATGTCGTGTTACCGGATGCCGCACCCGGCGCATAAAAGGCAGTGCCTGCCAACGATTATGTTGACAGGCCTCTTTTAACGGGGAGTAAACAGACGCTTTGCACGGTATTTGCGTCCCACACACGCAAATAAATATCTGCAAATGCCGTCAAATGGCAATAAATGCCCACGCCCTCCTTGTTCCTCACGGGAAAAACAAATCCCTAAAAATTGACTCCGACGAGAATCCCCATTGCCGATCACATGATGTTTACTGATGGACAGCGGGAGCACTTCCTGGTTTTTGACGTGTCAATGCCCGAATTTAATGCGATACACATATAAATACTCACGTCAATTTTTGATAAAAATGTTGCGATAATGAGACATTCATATTTGACATCAATTCCTCTTGACGCCAGCTTTGGTGCGGTGCAATCGGCCTTCGTCCAGCGATCACCGGAAAGTCAGGCAGGCGCAAAAGCAGGCTGCGCGCATGCTTTTTTAAAATCGAATAGAATTCGGCCTGCGCATCGGTGTAGTTAATCGAAAAATTGCTGCGATGCGGTTCAGAACGAAATTCGTACGCCACGCAAGCCAAAGCTGGGAGTAAGCAGCGACAAGAGACAGGCGAACAGTTGAGGTTCTGAATTCGTGCTTTACATGAAATGCCGAGTGTATTGCGTGCAGGTTCAAGCGTTGTCGTTATCAGGCGCTCGAATAGCCGCGATGGACAAGCAGTCATTTTTTGGTTGGCATGCAACTTCTGACAGCCGACGTAGTCGTATAACGCAATGGCAACGTGGTGATGGTTCCATTAAGTCACTAAGCGGTCATTTTGCTGTTATATCGTTCGCGTTGACACGATTCAGCGGTAGTGCCCGGCTGGTGCCAAACTTTTTTGGCATCGACACCTGATGGCAGCACGGCGGTCCGGAACACCTTTAATTTTTAACCAGGAAACTCATAATGAAAAAATCGCTTTTTGCACTCGCCATTCTTGGCGCGTTCGCTGGTGCCGCTTCGGCCCAGACTTCGGTCACCATGTACGGCGTCGTTGACGCTGGCGTTTCCCGTGACAACAACGGTACAGCCAGCACGACCCGTCTTGACAGCGGTATTCAATCGGGCAGCCGTTTGGGCTTCCGCGGTACCGAAGATCTGGGTGGCGGTCTGAAAGGTCTGTTCGTTCTGGAAACCGGCATCAACGTCGATCAAGGTGGTTTCGGTCAAAGCAACAAGGCCTTCGGTCGTCAAGCCTACGTTGGCCTGAACAGCGGTCTGGGTACCCTGAAACTGGGTCGTCAAACCACATTGCTGCGTAATGCACTCGATGCAATCGATCCATTCCACATCGGCCTGGCCGGTAGCGCCGAGCGTTTCTTCAACGACAGTGGCTCACTTGACGTCGCTGGCGGAAAATCGAGCGGCCGTATGGACAACACGGTCAGCTACGCAACGCCTAACTTCGCTGGCTTCACTGGTCAATTCCAGTATGGCTTCGGTGAAGTTGCTGGTAACAGCAAGGCAAGCACCCAGGTAACCGCTTCGGCGCAATACGAAAACGGCCCACTGTTGGTTTCGCTGACCCAGCACAACATCCAGAACGCAACCGACACCAACAAAGAGAAGATCACTTTGGCCGGCGCGACTTACGATTTCTCAGTCGTCAAGGTTCACACCCTGTTCGACTACGATCGTAACGATTCGAACTCGATCACCCATCGTGACCAGATGGTTGGCGTTACCGTGCCATTTGGCCCGCACGCTTTCCTGTTCGACTACACCCGTCGCACCGACAAGGCTCTGGCTAACCAGGCTGAGTCGAAGCAATACGCTCTGGGTTACACCTACGCGATGTCGAAGCGTACCAACCTGTACACGTCGTACTCGAACACCAAGAACGACGGCGCTGCTTCGCTCAACGTCGTAGCTCCTGGTGCAACCGACAAACTGTTCGACGTCGGCGTTCGCCACACGTTCTAATGGTTGCTGCAGGCGCGAGCCTGCTGTAATGCAAGCAATGTGAAAAGGCACCTTCGGGTGCCTTTTTTTATGCCCGATGCGATTGCCGACTACACTGCCGGCATGAACAGGAAATCGTCTTAAGGACTGAATATGAAAATTACGGTGATTGGCGCAGGGGCGGTCGGCGGATTAATCGCGGCGCGACTGGCCCGGCATCAGGATGGCTTGTCCATGATCGCGCGTGGCCGCACCCTTGATGCGATCAACACGCATGGACTGCGTATCGACAGCGGTGCAAGCACCGTCGCCGTTAAGGTCCGTGCCGAAAGCGATCCAGCCCGTCTTGGCGTGCAGGATCTGGTGGTGGTGGCGGTCAAGGCCACCGGACTGGCCGACGTCGCGACGCAGATTCATCCGCTGCTGGGACCGGATACCATCGTGCTCAGCGCAATGAATGGCGTGCCATGGTGGTTCTTTGAGAATCCGGCGGTACCCCATGCCGGCATGCGACTCGACACCCTGGACGCAACTGGCGCGCTGCGTCGGGCGATACCGGTGCAGCAGATCATCGGTTGCGTGGTGCATTTGACGTGCAGCGCACCGGAGCCAGGCATGGTGCGGCCAGGTTTTGGCAATCGCCTGATCGTGGGTGAGGCACTGGGCGGACTATCCACCCGGCTGGCGCAGGTCGCCGCGCTCTTGAATCAGGCCGGTTTTGACGCTGATGCCGGTGCCGATATCCGCAGCGATATCTGGTACAAGCTGTGGGGCAACATGACCATGAATCCGCTGTCGGCCATCACTGGCGCCACCTGCGACAAATTGCTGGATGATCCGCTGGTGCGCGCGTTATGCCTGAAGGCGATGCAGGAAGCCACCGTTATCGGTGCGGAAATTGGCTGCCCGATCGCACAGAGCGGAGAAGAAAGAATGCAGCTCACGCGCAAGCTGGGCGCGTTCAAGACATCGATGCTGCAGGATGTCGAGGCGGGGAAAGGATTGGAAATCGATGCGCTGATCGGCGCCGTGCATGAAATTGGCCAGCGCCTGGGAATTGCCACCCCCAACATCGACAGTCTGTTCGGGCTGGTGCGCCTGTTTGCGCGAACGCGCGGGCTCTATCCGGATTGATTATTCAGCCAACGCTGCAATGTCGACCGGCAGACCGTCGCCGTCCGGCATCCAGTCCGCCAATGCTGCGCCGCCAATCGCGAACGTCAGCAGCATAAATACGGCGCTGACGAAAAAGGCACCGAAGGAGCGAACTTTTGCAGAAGGTTTCATGGCGGCTTTCGTTGGAGTAGAGATCGTTTCAGTACCCGGATCTTCTGCTCTAACGGCGCGCCGCTCTGTGCGCAAACCAACATTCGTTAAACTATTTCCCGGCACGGTTCAGGCCCGGCCGACGATCGCTGCAGTCGCAATCAATTCCTCGAGCAACGCCATCGACACCTTGCCTGAAACGACGAAAGGATTGAGCTCCGGCAGTTCCGAATACTTCAGCAGCACCGACGTATTGAGCTTGGCCAGGTTCACGTGGCCCATGGTCCAGCCCGCGAAACGCCGCTCGGTAATTTCGGCATAGTCCAGCAACTGCACGTCGTGATGACGTGTGTCGCGCAGAATCTGGCCATACAGCGCATTGACCGCGTCGCGCCCGCCTTCGAGCACCTGAATGAAGATGTGATCGCTGAAACACAGGATGCCGGTCAGACCCCGTTCCGGGTTGTTGGCGCGCGCCTGGGTCATGATGGCGTTGATCAGTTCGGGCGCGATCTTGTCGTTCGTGCGACTTGCGTACAGTAAGCGAACCAGCATGGTGCAATCTCCCGATTATTGTTTACCGTTGCGCAGCGACAGAAATTCGCGGCGCAGATTGACGTCCTTCAGAAATGATCCGCGCATCACGCTGTTGACCATCTTCGCATCCGTGTCCTTGACCCCGCGCCAGTGCATGCAAAAGTGATCGGCTTCCATGACGATCGCCAGACCATCGGGCTGGATCATCTCCTGCAGCAGGTCGGCCAGTTGCACCACGGCCTCTTCCTGGATCTGCGGCCGGCTCATGATCCAGTCGGCGATGCGCACATATTTCGACAGGCCGATCAGGTTCGAATGCTCATTGGGCATCAGGCCAATCCAGACCCGCCCCATGATCGGGCACAGGTGATGCGAACAGGCGCTGCGCACGGTGATCGGGCCAATGATCATCAATTCATTCAGATGTGACGCATTCGGAAATTCCGTCAACGCCGGCATCGGCGTGTAGCGGCCGCGAAAAATCTCGTTGATATACATCTTGGCCACGCGCCGCGCGGTGTCCTGGGTGTTGTGGTCGCTGCTGGTATCGATCACCAGGCTTTCCAGCACACCCTGCAATTTGCCCTGTACCTCGACCAGCAAGGCATCCAGCTCACCCGGCTCGATAAAAGCGGCAATATTGTCGTTGGCATGGAACCGCGTGGCGCTGGCTTCGATGCGCTGGCGGATCAATTGCGATACGGGCGTGGCAGCATCAGCGGATGCGTCGGGCTTGGGAGTGTTCAGTGTCATTGGAATAGGCAATAAGAATGATGATGGCGGGAACAACCGAACCGGCAACAGTTACCCCTCCAGCATGGTAACTGAATTGCGCAGCCGTCGTTGGCGGCACCGCAGGCCTGGCGCAACGGAACCAAAACCCCACTGCGCCCACCCACGTGCAGACGGTTCCTCTCGACACCCGCTGAGACCACCACACACGGACAAACGCACCGCCGGTTTGGGCGGGCTCGGCAGAATGCGATATTTAACTCTGGCAGCCACCAATTCTGATGCGAACCTTGTTCCGAAAACGCCCGCCCTCGCCGCCGCCCGCGCAGACAGCGCCGCCGTTGAATCCGCTGTTGGTGGAATGCCAGGCGCAACAGCGCAACCGGCGGGAAACGGATCGCGCCAACGCCGGGCCGGTGTTGGGCAATCGCGCAACCCAGGTGGTCCGACCCCACTTCGTCTTCGCCACCCCGGCCTTCCGATGCGTTGCCAACGGCTGGGCCTTGCAAACCGAAGAAATATGCGCCAATTGGCTAGGCGAAATGCGGCAACAAAGCCCCGACAAGATCGACGTAGTGCAATACGCCAGGATGATCGCCCTGCTCGAAGAAGAACGCTTGTGGCGCCGCAAGTCGAGCCGGCCCGCCGTTGGTGCCAAACTGTTCCCGGAACTGAAATCACGCAAGGAGTATGAGCAGGAAGCCTTCAACGCCTTCCTGATGGCGGTGGGCCAGAATCCGGCGGACGAAGACCTCTGGGCAAGCATCCGGGCCGCCGGTACCGATCATCTGCACCTGTATCGGATGGAAATGATCAACGCGATCGTAGGCGCATTGGGTGTCGGCGTGGTCGCCGCCAAGGACCCGACCAGCATTGTTGCGACATCGGGTGCGCGTATTGGCGTCCAGTTGTTGAACGGTCCGTCTGCATTTCTTATCGGGGAAGACCGGCTTGACTACAAAGGCAACGAGGACAACATTCCACACGGCGCCGCCAAACCCACCCGCGCCATGGAGACCGCACCAGGCATCATGCAGGCGTCGATGGCAATGCTCGAACTGCGCGACAAGTTCGTCGGCGGCGGTGGCATCAAGGCTGCGGCCCAGGAACTGCATGAAGCACTGGAGGCCGCCAGCGCCATCGATGACAGCGACTCACGCGCGGATCGGGCCAATGCCCTGCACAGGCTGCGTGAGGCGCTCGCTACCGCCGAGCCGATGTTGCGTATCGAGGCAGAGTACAAATTGACGTACCGCAACGCGCGGGCCGAATGGAAAAGCAATCGGGAATCGATTGGCGCCCGCCGTGCCGGCCAGCTCGCCAGCATCGCCGGGCCGGCCGCGCCGATTGGTGCGACAGCGGCTGCTGTGGGCGTCAATGCGATGGCGCAAACTGCGTTTCAACTATCCGGCGGACCAGGGCGGGATATGGAACAAAAAGTCCTCAATGTGGCCATCAACGGCGCAAAGGGCATCAAGGCCGGCACGACCGACGACGCCGGCACCGCGGTGAAAAGCACCACGACCCTGCGACAAATTGCCGAGCGCTACGGCGAATACCTCGCTATGAATAAAGATCCCGACATCGACGCGGCGCAGAAACAGCAAAAAATCGAAGAGTTTCAGGACTGGCTGCACAGTGTCCTTCGGCCCGCGCGTCGTGGCAACGTACACTCGGCCTACGCATGGATACGGCGCGCCGTGTACACGAATTCCAGAGCCTCGGCAGCGGGTGCGACAAGCGGGGCGCCCGCACTGAATGCACGGCGCAAATCAGACAGCTGATCGTCGATATCGCCAACCTTGATCTTGCCGGCGCGCACCATACCGATGCCGCCAGCAAGCCGGAAACGGCCAGCCGCGGCGGCGTAGCCGGCAGCTACTGCCGCGACTGCGCTCACGTAATGCCGCCAATCGGCGCACCAAGGTTCCGCCGACGCCGTGGTGAGATGCACCCGCGGCCTTGCGGAATTCGGCGACGTTGGTGACTTCCAGCTCGATGCGGGGCCCGTATCACCATGTGCATCACCCGATTCAGGCGGGCCTGATCATTGCGCTCTGGGCGACGCCGTTGATGACAGTCGGCCTCGCGCTGCTGGCCGGCGTGCTGACGCTGTACAGCGTCACGGCGACCTTGTTTCTTGAAGAGCGCGATCTCGCCAGCACTATCGGCCAGGCCTATTGCGCATACCGCCGCAAGGTGCCCGCCCTGTTGCCGTTTTCGATACCGCGCCGGCGACGCCAGCGCCCGGTGCGTTGATGACCGGCAAAAAAAAGCTCCCGTTTGGGGAGCTTGCTGACGCGCTACTGGCGGAGGCGGTGAGATTCGAACTCACGAACGGATCACTCCGTCGCCAGTTTTCAAGACTGGTGCCTTCAACCGCTCGGCCACACCTCCGCTGGAGGGCGCATTATGCCATTCGATCGGTGCCGGAACAAATTGAAATTGCAGCTTGTGGGCCAAAAACTTTTCTTTTGGAGAACT
This sequence comes from Actimicrobium sp. GrIS 1.19, assembly GCF_035984655.1. Lineage (NCBI taxonomy): Bacteria > Pseudomonadati > Pseudomonadota > Betaproteobacteria > Burkholderiales > Oxalobacteraceae > Actimicrobium > Actimicrobium sp. GrIS 1.19. The sequence continues at coordinate 77,855 of NZ_JAXCHT010000013.1, forward strand.
ATTTCCGCCCGGGCCCACCTATCAGGCAGATGGGCGCACCAAACTGGCCGGCAAGCCGGCGCTACTCGATGATCATGCGAATCTGTTCGCGTACCCGCGAGAGGCGCGAACGCACGGTGCCAATCGGGATGTGCATTTTTTCGGTGGCATCGGCGTAGCTGGCGTCCTTCTCCAGCACGGCTTCGAAGGTTTCGCGAATGCGCTCTGGCAATTCAGACAACATTTGCTCGACCTTGTCGGCCAGTTGCTGGTTTTCGATCAGGTCGGCCGGGTCGCCCGACATGTCGACCATATCCTCGATTAGGCTTTCGTCGGCATGACGGGCGTGGGCAGGGTAGTTGCGGCGCACGTGATTGCGTGCAAGGTTCAGGGCGATGCCGAATAGCCAGGTCGACGGTTTGGGGGCGCCGGTGAAACGGTCGGCGCAGCGCATGCTCTCGAGGAAGGTGTTTTGCACCACGTCCTTGGCGTCTTCGATGTTGCGCACGCAGCGTTGCACGAACCTGACCAGATGCGCGTAGTGCTCGGTAAATAACTGATTGATCGGAATGCGTGACAAACCTCGTCCTTCAGGGCGGGGAAGGATAACGCGGACGGCGCAGCCGTCCTTGCATTTTTTTTCGCCTTAAGCTTGCCACGATCGATTTCGACTCTGTATCTTTAGAACATGATCCGACGCCAAACCTTCAAATACGAACTGATGCCCAACGGCCTGCACCAGCGCACGCTGCGACGCTTTGGCGGCGCGTGCCGGTTTGTTTTTAACAAGGCATTGGCGTTACAGCAGGAAAATCGCGTAGCCGGCGGCAAGTTCATCCGCTATGAATCGATGGCGAAGTTGCTTACCGGCTGGCGCCACAGCAGCGAAACCCCGTGGCTAGCTGACGCGCCCAACCACCCGTTGCAGCACGCACTGAAAGACATCGATCGCGCCTACCAGAATTTCTTTGCCGGCCGCGCCGACTTCCCCACGTTCAAGAAGAAGGGCCGCGGTGACAGTTTCCGCTACCCGGACGCAAAACAATTCAAGGTGGAGCCGGACAACGCCCGGATCTTCCTGCCCAAGCTCGGCTGGATCCGCTACCGCAGCAGCCGTGACATCGCCGGTACGATCAAGAACATCACCGTGTCGTCAAAAGCAGGCAAGTGGTTCGTGTCGATTCAGACTGAGCGCGAAGTTGCCGAGCCGGTACCAACGGCTATCAGCGCCGTCGGTGCTGACGTCGGCATCGACCGCTTCGTCACCTTGTCGGATGGCTCCTTCGTCGCACCGTTGGACAGTTTCAAGAAGCACCAACGCCTGGCGAAATAACAGCGCCGCATGAGCAGAAAAGTCAAATTCAGCAGCAACTGGAAAAAAGCCAAGGCCAAATTCACACGGGTTCACCGTGATATTGGCAATGCAAGAGCCGACTTCATTCACAAGGCGACAACGACCATCAGCAATAACCACGGGCTGGTCGCCGTCGAAGACTTGAAGATCGTGAATATGACCAGGTCGTCGAAAGGCACGATTGAAACCCCAGGTACGTACGTACGTGCCAAGGCGGGGTTGAATCGCGCGATTCTCGACCAAGGCTGGGGCGAGTTTGGACGGCAGCTCGATTACAAGCTCTACTGGAACGGTGGCTTTTTCATGCAGGTGCCTGCCCATTACACCAGCCAGACGTGCCCGTGCTGCGGGCACGTCGACAAGGCTAACCGCAAAAGCCAGTCGGCGTTTCTTTGTACCGTGTGCTGGTACGAGAACAATGCTGATGTGGTGGGCGCGATCAACGTGCTGGACCGCGCCCTGGCGCAACTGTCTCAACCGAGCAATGAAGAAGGGCCGGACATGGCCCGGATCGCCTGTGAAGTGAACGGCGCTGTCAGGCCGTCAGCAGCAGGAACCCACCGAAGCGACATGCAAGAGGTTTTGTATGCACAGTAGGAATCTCCGTCCTTTGCGCGCAAGCGCCAGCCGTCAGGCTGAGGGCGGGGAGGATGTCAACATTCCTGGCTTTGTGTCAAACGTGGAGATGGTGTGGGAGCAGCCGCAGCTGGCGCATTTCCTGGCGCGCGCGGCGCGCGAGTTCCGCGTGATCATTTTCGACCGGCGCGGCGTCGGCCTGTCGGACCGTACGCTGGAAAGGCCATCAATGGCGACCGCGGTAAGCGATGTGCTGGCCGTGCTCGATGCCGCCGGCAGCAAGCGCGCGGTGGTATTCGGCGCCTCGGAAGGGGGCCCGGTGGCGATTCAATTGTGCTGCGCGCATCCGCGGCGGGTCGCGGGATTATGCTTGTACGCAGCGTTACCCTCGGCGCCGCGCTGCAGCCACACCAGTACGACCTGTGGCTGAAACGCCTGGTCGCTGAGTGGGGCACCAGCCACAGCATCGCCGCGTTTGCCCCGTCGCACGCCGATGATCCGACGCTGAACGACTGGTGGGCTCGCCTGTTGCGCCTGTCCAGCAGCCCGGGAATGATCACCTGCATCCTGGACCAGTTGCGCGATGTCGACGTCACGCCGCTGCTGCCGAGCGTGCGCTGTCCTGCCATTCTGCTCCACCGCCGCGGGGACCGGGCGGTGCGCATCGAAGCCTCGCGATTCATGGCGACGCACATTCCGGGAGCCACGCTGGTCGAACTTGAGGGTGATGACCACTGGTGGTGGCTCGATGACGTAGATGTGCTGCTGGGCAGACTGCTGGCGCTGCGCGGCGCCGACGATGCGCAGGCGGCAACCTGATCGCGACGGTCAGCGCTCGCTCCGCAGGACAGGGAAACATTGGCGGTGGGCCGGAGGCATCAGATGGAACCATTTGCGACAGCGCACGGTCAAAACGTCTTTATAATCAATTACTTACAGGAAATAGTGCCCGCTGCGAAACGCAGTGAAAGTCCACTCGGGCGTTGACTGCCCGTGCCAGGTTTGCCTTCAGGGCAACACGGCAATTTCCCATCCTCGCCGTCTCGCATCCTTTCCATCGCTCGCTTTCTCATTTGCCTGTTGGCGCGCGCCCGCATCCGTGTCGTGCGCCGGCCGGTCGATTTCCAGTGTTGACGTCCGTATCCATGGCCAGGCAGGACCTGTTTTCACTGGCCACGTTGACTGCAACCCGAAAAGGTATTGCCCATGTCGACCCTGAATCAAACCAATGTCCCCTACCTCGACGGCTGGCGCGGCATGGCCATCATCCTGGTCCTGATCGGCCATTTCGGCCCGGCCCGCTTCTGGTATCTGGGTCGCCTCGGGGTGATGCTGTTTTTCGTCCTGTCCGGCTTTTTCATGGCCCGGCTGCTGTTCATCAAGAAAGTGCCGCTGTCGTCGTTCTTTGCCAAGCGCTTCAGCCGCATCGTGCCGACCCTGTGGCTGTTCATCGTCGTGATGTATTTCTACGCACGCTATGGTCAGCCCAAGCCATATGTGATTCCGCTCGACGAGCTGCTCAGTACATTTCTGTTCATGGGCACGTATTTTCCAGCGCAGATTTCGATCTGGGCGGGCAACTGGTCGAATGGCCACCTGTGGTCGCTCAATGTCGAGGAGCATAGCTACCTGTTCCTTGCCGCCGGCGCCTTTCTGATTGCAAAGACGCGCGGCAGGCTGAGCACCAGAATGTTCATGCTCGGCGCCGTGCTGGCCATCATGGGCGTGACGCTGCTGTACATGACCGGCCTGATTACCGATGGCACGTCGCCGTGGCGCACCCACACCGAGGTCGCTGCGCTGGGCCTGATCGCGTCGGCAGCGATCAGTGTGTTGCGCAACCGGGAACAGTCCGGCTGGTTCAATACCTCGCCGGTGGTGCCGATCGTGGCGCTGGCGGCGGCAGCGATCACGTTCAATCCGCGCTATGCCTTCCTGTGGAATGTCTCGATCCTGGTTGCACCGGTGCTGGCGGCGGTGGTGGTTAACCACGCAGAAAATTTCCCAGCGCTGATCAAGCAATGGATGTCACTGCGCATTCTTCGGTGGTTCGGGGTGTGCTCGTTTTCGATCTACCTGTGGCAGATGCCACTGTTTTCACGCGTGCTCGACGGCACCATCTCCAAGCCGCTCGGGTTGGTGCTGGGGGTTGCGCTCGGCACCCTGTCGTTCTATTGCTTCGAAAATCCGGTCCGGCTGTATCTGAATCGCCGCTGGGCCGAGCATGAAATGAATCAGGCAGCAAGATTGGGTGGCATACAAGCCTGATCGGCCCGGTATCTTCACATTTTTTGTGCGACCTCAATCCTGAAAGAGATCGCTTCGCGCACCCTGACCATGTTCGTTCTCAATTATCGGTCATGATGTCGGTCAATCCCTCTCAGCAACAAAACTTCAGTTCGCGACTGAAAGAGTCGCTGCATCGGGCCGGCTATCCGTCCGACAGTCCGACCCGGCTTGCGCGGGAATTCAATGTGCGCTTCGACGGACGGCCCGTGACAGCGCACGCTGCCCGCAAATGGCTGCAGGGAGAATCGATCCCGACCCAGGAGCGCTTGCGGGCGCTGGCCGACTGGCTTGGCGTGAGCGCCGAGTGGCTGCGCTTCGACGGCGAGGAAATGCACCTGCAACCGTTACTCGGGCCGACCTTTCCGCCCGACGATCTGAAACTGATCGAAAGCCTCAACCAGCTCCGTCCAACCGACCGGACGATGGCGGTGGACCTGATTCATCTGCTGCTGGATCTGCAGCAACGCCGCTGATACTCCGCCTTGCCAGACCGGCCGCAACAGCGACTAACCCGGCAGCGGCTGGGCCGCCAGGCGCACGGCTTTTTCTTGCGACCAGAGATCGAGCTTTTGTTGTATGCCGGTTTGCTCGGCGCGCATTTGCGCATCGTCTGCCAGCTGCGCGCACAGCTCCAGGCGGATGCCGTTCGGGTCAAAAAAGTAAATCGAATTGAAGACGCGGTGGTCAGTCACACCGAGCACCTCGATGCCGTGTGCTTCCAGCCGGTCCTTCATTTGCAGCAGTTGCGCGATGCTGTCGACGCGCAACGCAATGTGATTGACCCAGGCAGGCGTATTCGGTGACGGCGCCGCCAGCTGGTTGTCGCCGAGGTCAAAGAACGCCAGGCACGAGCCATCGGTCATGCGGAAAAAAATATGAACGTACGGACAGTATTCGCCGGTCGACGGGACGTGGTCTGCGCGGATGTAATGAAACAGCGGCAGGCCCAGAATGTCTTCGTAAAAATGACGCGTTTCTTCAGCGTCACGGCAGCGCCAGGCGAAGTGATGCAGGCCATTGATCGACACGGCGGCGGGACTGGCATTCGGTGCATTCATGGTCGGTGCTCCTGACAAAAATTAACGGGGTTAAGCGTGACGGCCTTTTTTGATGCGCGCCGGCGCTTGCGTGACCTGTTGATGGATGGCGCCGAAGATCGATTTTCCGGCCGCGTCGAGCATGTCGATCTTGATGGTGTCGCCGAACTGCATGAATGGGGTCTTGGCAACGCCATCGGCAATCATTTCAAGACAGCGTTTTTCGGCGATGCAGGTATAGCCCTTGCTCGCGTCCTTGTTCGATACCGTGCCCGAGCCGATGATGCTGCCGCTGCGCACATTGCGGGTCTTGGCCAGATGCGCAAGCAGCTGCGGAAAACTGAACACCATGTCGACACCGGCATTCGGCTGGCCGACGCTGACGGCGTTCCAGGTGGTGCGTAACGGCAAATGCAGCTTGCCCTCTTTCCATGCCGCGCCAAGCTCATCGGGCGTCACCGCGACCGGCGAAAAACTGGTCGCCGGTTTCGATTGCACGAAGCCGAAGCCCTTGGCCAGCTCGGCCGGAATCAGATTGCGCAGCGACACATCATTGACCAGCATCAGCAGCCGGATGTGGCCGGCCGCTTCGTCGGTGTCCGCGCCCATCGCCACATCATCGGTAATGACGGCGACCTCGCCCTCGAAATCGATGCCCCAGTCGGTCGACTCCAGCACGATGTCGTCGGTCGGTCCGATGAAATCGTCGGAGCCGCCCTGATACATCAGCGGCTCGTGCCAGAACGACTCGGGCATCTCGGCATTGCGTGCCTTGCGCACCAGTTCGACATGGTTCACATAAGCCGAGCCATCGGCCCACTGATAGGCGCGTGGCAACGGCGCCATGCAACGCTTGGGATCGAAGGCGAAGCTGCGCTCGACGCGGTCGAGGTTGAGCGCGGCATACAGTTCTTCCAGCTGCGGCGCGATGAAGGCCCAGTCATCCAGCGCCCGTTGCAGCGTCGGCGCAATCGCATCGGCCAGTACGGCACTCTTCAAATCGCGCGAAACCACTGCCAGTTGCCCGTCGCGGGTGCCGTCCTTCAATGTTGCCAGCTTCATCGGAAATCCTGAAAGTTATGGAATATGGAATTGATTGAATGTATCGTAATGCCATTCCTGCCCTGAATCAACCCGGATTTACATATGCCGACAGCTGCACTGCCGCCCGCCCGCCAGGGCATCCAATCCATCGAAGTTGCCGCGCCACTGCTGCGGGTGCTGGCCGACTCATCCGGAGCACTGCCGCTGTCGGCACTGGCGAAGGCCGCCGGCATGCCCGCAGCCAAGGCGCATCGTTATCTGGTGAGCCTGATCCGGGTCGGGCTGGTGCAGCAGGATGCCCACTCGGCCGAATACGACCTAGGTGCGCTGGCACTGGAACTGGGGCTGGCATCGCTGGGCCGGATCGACGCAATGCAGCTGGCCGACGCCGCCATGAGCAGTTTGCGCGACGCCACCGGCGAAACGGTCGCGCTGGCGGTGTGGGGCAATCTGGGGCCGACCTATGTGCGCCTGCTGCAATCGCGCCGGCCGGTGACGGTCAACCTGCAAATCGGCAGCGTCATGCCGATGACCTACACCGCGAGCGGATTGTGTTTTGCGACCTGGTTGCCGGAGCAGGACAGCGCGTCATTGCTTAAGCTGGAACTGACTTCGAACCGGCGTCAGAAACTGGCGGCGCCGCATACCTTGACGGCCCTGCGACCCTTGCTCAATGAAACCGCCGAGCATGGCCTGGCGCGCATGATTGGCCATCTCGACCCGGCCGCCGCGCGACCGCCCGGATCCAGCCGCGCAGCAGAACTACTGCTGGCCGGCTTCAATGCGTTCTCCGCGCCGGTGTTCGACAATGATGGCCGCATCCGCTTTGCGCTCACGGTGGTGGGGTCGTCAGCGCATATCCGGCAGGCATGGGATGGCGCGATCGCCATGGAGACCAAGCGGCATGCGACGGCCTTGTCGCGGCGACTGGGGTATCGATGATGGGTCAGTGCACCAGCGTCACTGCCCCCGGCTTGACCGTCTCAAGAAACTGATAGCGCGTCACGTTGAGGAAATTGGGCATTGCGCGCGCAGGCGCCAGCCGTTCCTTCATGGCCCAGCGGCTTTGATCGTCCAGCGCCAGCAGCAGCGCCTGATCAAGCGAGACCACATAGTCTTCCGGATCGAATATCCGGGCCATCAGCGCGTCGTCCATCTTGAACATTTTGCCGACCACGCGGCGCGCCGCGACCGGGTCGGCATGGATCGAATCGGTGGCGGTGAGCAGGCCCTTGAGCACGCGCCGCACTTCTTCCGGATGGCTGTCGATATAACCCGGCCGTCCCACCAGTACCAGCCGGAAGGCATACACCTCTTCGCCGAAAAATACCTTCACGCGCCCATCCATCTCCTGTTCCAGTCGTGCCAGATACGGCTGGAACATGGCGGCAGCATCAATCCGCCCGGCCTTGAAGGCCTGGTGCAATGCGTCCGGATCGAGATCGACCCAGTTGACCCGGTCATTGCCGACGCTGTTGATCTGCAAGAGCGCGTCGAGGAAATACGGCAGGTTGGTGCCCAGCGTCAGGCCAATTTTTTTGCCTTGCAGGTCGGCCAGGCGATTGATGCCGCGATCAATCCGGGTCACGATGCCAAGAGAACGGCGGCTTTGCGCCACATTCGCCAGCACGGCGATGTCCGCGCCGTCGAGCAACGCAAACATCAGCCGCGTGTCGGCAATCAGGGTCAGGTCGGATTTGCCGTCCATCAGCGATTTCAGCGCGTCGCGCGCCATCTCGAATGGCTGCGCGATGATGTTCACACCCGCGTTGCGAAAGGCGCCCTGCTCCATGCCCACAAACATTGGCGCACTGATGATGCGCAACGGGATGGCCATGCGCACCGGCGCCAGCACCAATGGCTGCGCCGCCGGTGGTCGCAGGACAAACCAGCCGAGCAGGCAGAGGGCCAGCAGCACTACCAGCAGCGCTACCCGTGCTTTGAATGACGCGGCACGATAGCCGAGAGTGAATCGCATCGCTTCCTTTTCGTGATCGCAAACCCGGCAAATTCGATCAAGCCTTGATGACAAACATCGTGCCGGCATTTTAACCACTTTTTACAATGGCTCTCTGGCGCAAAGAAGTTTTTCCTTATCCCGTTTGCCTGGGCGTTTTTTGCCATAATGACGCGTTGCAGCAAATATGCCGCGACACCCATCCACAGCTGCGGGGAAAATCTGATGAAACGCGTAATTTTCAACCAAAAAGGCGGTTGCGGCAAATCGACCATTGCGGTCAATCTGGCTGCGGTGGCGGCACAATCGGGCAAAAACACCCTGCTCATCGACCTCGACCCGCAATGCAATTCCAGCCGTTACCTGCTCGGCGACGCCGCCAAGGAAGTAAAGCCGACCATCGCCGCCTTCTTTGAAGAGATGCTGGGCTTCAGCTTTTATCCGAAGCCGGCCAGCACCTTTGTTCACGCGACCCCGTTCGACAACCTGTTCCTGATTCCGTCCGACCCGTCGCTGGGCGACCTGCAATCCAAGCTCGAATCGCGCCACAAGATCTACAAGTTGCGCGACGCGCTCAACGAACTGGCGAAGGAATACGACGAGATCATCATCGACACGCCGCCGGCCTACAATTTCTTCACGATGTCGGCGCTGATCGCGGCCGACCGCTGCCTGATCCCGTTTGACTGCGACGATTTTTCGCGCGAGGCGCTGTACACGCTGATGAACAACGTCGCCGAGATTCGCGCCGACCACAATCCGGAGTTGCAGATCGAAGGAATCGTCGTCAACCAGTTCCAGCCGCGCGCAAAATTGCCGCAACGGCTGGTCGACGAATTGCTGGCCGAAGGCCTGCCGGTGCTCAACAGCAAACTGTCGAGCTCGATCGTCATCCGCGAATCGCACGGGCGCTGCCTGCCGATGATTCATCTGGACAAAACCCACAAGCTGAGCGGCGAATTCGCCACCCTGTATCAGGAGCTGCAGGCGGTGGCCTAGGCCGGTCGCTCAATCCCGATACGCCGCCCCGACCGCATCCAGCCCGGCCAGCACATAGCGCAACCAGTCGTCGGCCAGCGCCGGGCTGTCGGCGCCGACCGCGGGCAACACCTTCGACAGCACGACTTTCGGCATGGCAATCAGCAGGATGGCCGGCAACACCGACAACAACAGGCAACGCTGCACCGCCGGATGGCCTGCCGGCAGACCGAGCACGGCGGCAATCAGGCCCAGCATCACCGCGGCTTTCGGCCGCACCGCTTTCTCGACCAGCTTGGGCAGCACCTGCGACGGCGCCATGATTTCACGCAGCATCACGCGCACACCCCATGAGGCATCGGTGCGCGTCGACAACGCCACCAGATGCGACAGCACCGCACCCAGTTTCAGGCGCGGATCGTCCTGTGTCGCTGCCCACGCCGTCAGATCATCCAGACTGACAAGCTGGCGATGCGCCTCGATCAGGACGGCTTCATACAGGCCCTCGCGACTGCCGAAATGATAGTTGACCGATGCCAGCGGCGTGCCCGCGCGCAGGCAGATTTCCTTGCTGGTGGCATCGGCATAGCCGCGCTCGGCCAAAACCCGACCGGCCGTGTCGAGCAGATGCAGGCGCGTGGCCTCGCCATCGCTGCGTGAAGCACGTCGGACTGCGGGAATCTGTTTCTCTTTGGCTGGCATTACATCAATCCGGAGTGATTTTTTTATACTTTAAATTCGAATTTGAATTATAGTTCCAGCTGCCCAAGCCCACGCCACCGCCATGAACAAAAAGTTCGCTATTGTCGCAGCAGTCGTCGTTATCTGTGTCGGTGCTTTTTCCGCGTGGCACTTTAGCCGTCCCGCGCCGGATGCCGATGCCCTGGTGTTGTACGGCAATGTCGATATCCGCCAGGTGTCGCTGGCCTTCAACGGCAGCGAGCGCATCGCCACCCTGACTGTGCAGGAAGGCGACCACGTCAAGGCCGGCCAGGTGCTGGGCCAGCTTGATACCCGCGCACTGACGCTGCGTGCGGCGCAAGCCCGGGCCCAGCGCAGCGCGCAACAGCAGGCGTTGCAGCGCCTGCAGGCCGGCAGCCGGCCAGAGGAACGCAGCCAGGCGCGTGCCGAAGTGGCTGCCGCAGAGGCCGATGCCGCGCTGGCCGCGCAGCAACTGGCGCGACTGCAGGCGGTCGCGCAAAGCACCGCCGGACGCGGCGTCAGCCAGCAGGATCTCGACAGCGCCAGCGCCCGCCAACGGGTGGCGCAAGCCCAGCTCGATAAAATCCGCAAGACGCGCCAACTGGTCGACACCGGCCCGCGCAAGGAAGACATTGCCCAGGCCACGGCGCAAGTCGAGGTCGCCGCCAGCGAACTGGCCGTGCTCGAATTTCAACTCACCCAGGCCCAACTGACCGCACCGGTCGCGGCGGTGGTGCGCTCGCGCCTGCTGGAACCCGGCGACATGGCCTCGCCGCAGCGTCCGGTCTTCACGCTGGCGATCACCGATCCGAAATGGGTGCGCGCGTATGTCAACGAAGTCGATCTCGGCCGCATCCGCACCGGCATGGCCGCCAGCGTGGTGACCGACAGCCATCCGCAACAGCCGATCACCGGTCGCATCGGCGCCATTTCGTCGGTCGCCGAATTCACGCCCAAGACGGTACAAACCGAAGAATTGCGCACCAGCCTGGTCTACGAAGTGCGCGTGCTGGTGGACGATCCGACCGATCGCCTGCGTCTGGGCATGCCGGCCACCGTGCGCATAGCGCTGCGCTGATGGCGGCGATGGCACTGCTCGGTCGCGCGCTGCACAAGCGCTTTCTGGTCAAGCAAACCGGCCAGACCGTGCACGCCTTGAACGACATCGCGATCGACGTGCCACGCGGTGCATTGACCGCGCTGGTCGGCCCGGACGGCGCCGGCAAGACCACCCTGCTGCGTTTGTGCGCCGGCCTGATGCGCGCCGATCAAGGCAGCCTGCAGGTACTGGGCATGGACGTCGCCGTCGATCCGCAGGCGGTGCAAAACCGCATCAGCTACATGCCGCAGCGCTTCGGTCTGTACGACGACTTGAGCGTGCAGGAAAACCTCGACCTGTATGCCGATCTGCACGGCGTGCCGCTGGAACAACGACGGGTGCGCTATGCGCGCCTGATGGAGATGACCGATCTTGGTCGTTTCACCACGCGCCTGGCCGGCAAGCTGTCGGGCGGCATGAAGCAGAAACTGGGACTGGCCTGCACGCTGGTGCGCTCGCCCGAGTTGCTGTTGCTGGACGAGCCGACCGTCGGCGTCGACCCGCTGTCGCGCCGTGAATTATGGGAAATCGTGCAGCAGCTGATCGATCAGGAACAGCTCACCGTGGTCATCAGCACCACCTACCTGGATGAAGCCGAACGCTGCGCGCAGGTATATCTGCTGGCCGACGGCAAACTGCTGGCGCAGGGCACGCCAGCGGCATTGCGCGCGCACGCCGACGGCCTGTGTTTCATTGCGACGGCGCCTGCCGAGCAGCCGCCGCGCACCTTGCAGGCGCGCCTGCTGGATGCGTCGGATCACATCCTCGATGCCGTGCCGCAGGGCGGCGAGGTGCGCTTCATCCGCCGTCCCGGCGACGGCGACGGCGACGCCGTGGCCGCATTGCTGGCCGGCGCCAGCGTCAGGCCCACCCCGGCGCGGCTGGAAGACGGTTTCATGGTGCTGCTGCAGGCGGCCCCGGAGCCGGTTGCCGAAGTCACTGCACCCAGCGCGCCGCGCACTGCCGAGGTGGTCATTGAAGTGCGCGATCTGGTGCGCAAGTTCGGCGACTTCACGGCCGTGGCGAGCACCAGCTTCACCGTCACGCGCGGTGAAATCTTCGGACTGCTCGGCCCCAACGGCGCTGGCAAGACCACCACTTTCCGCATGCTGTGCGGACTGCTGCCGGCCAGCAGCGGTTTCTTGCAGGTGGCGGGCGTGGACCTGCGCCATGCGCCGGCGCGGGCACGTCGGAAGATCGGCTATGTCTCGCAAAAATTCGCGCTGTACGCCAACCTCACCGTCACCGAAAACCTGCACTTCTTCGGCGGCGCATACGGCCTGGGCGGCCAGCGCCTGCGTGAGCGCATGCAAGCGGTGCTGACGCAATTCAATCTGCACGGCCATGAACACCATGCCAGCGGCGAGCTGTCCGGCGGGTTTCGCCAGCGACTGGCGATGGCCACCGGCCTGTTGCACGAACCGGAAATCCTGTTCCTCGACGAACCCACCAGCGGCGCCGATCCGCAAGCACGGCGCGCCTTCTGGCGTCGCATCACGGCGCTGGCGGCAACCGGGATCACGGTCATCATCACCACCCATTTCATGGAAGAAGCCGAATACTGCGATCGCATCGTGATCCAGGACGCCGGCCAGGTGCTGGCGCTGGGCACGCCGGAACAGGTGCGCACTCAGGCCGGCAGCACTGCCTTGCAACGACTGAACATGGAACAGTCGTTCATCGCCATCGTCGAGCAGGCCCGTCATGCCGGCTGACCGCTTCGGCTTCTGGCGCCGCCTGACGGCCCTCACCCGCAAGGAATTTCGCCAGTTGCTTCGCGATCCCGGCAATCTCGCGATCGGCATCGTGCTGCCGATTTTCCTGATCCTGTTGTTTGGTTACGGCCTCTCGCTCGACGTCAAGAATGCGCCTGTCGCCATCGTGCTGGAAGATCCGTCGCCGACCGCCGCCGACGTGGTTGCCGGCTTGCGCCTGTCACCGTCGCTGGCGCCGGTGATGCTGATGTCGATGCACGAGGCCGAAGCGCTGATGCGCGCACGCACGGTGGACGCGATCGTGCGCATCCCCTCCGATTTTTCAGCGCAACTGGCAGCCGGCCATGGTCGCATCCAGGTGCTGGTGCATGGTGCCGATGTCAGTCGTGCCGGCATCATCCAAAGCTATCTGGGCGGCGCGCTGGCGCAGTGGGCCCTGCGCCAGGCCGAACGCGCCGGCCGCGCACCCGCCGCCAGCGGCATGGTCAGCCTGGAGCAGCGCATCTGGTTCAACGCCAGCAATGACAGCACCTGGTATCTGGTGCCGGGCCTGATCGTGCTGATCATGACGCTGGTCGGTGCGTTCCTGACCGCAATGGTAATGGCGCGCGAATGGGAACGCGGCACCCTCGAAGCGTTGTTTGTCAGCCCGGTGCGGCCGCTCGAAATCCTGCTGGCAAAGTTGCTTCCGTACTTCGTGGTCGGCATGCTCGGCCTGCTGCTGTGCCTGCTGTCGGCGCGCTTTCTGTTTTACGTGCCGATGCTGGGCACGCTGGCCCTGCTGGTGTTCAGTTCGATGCTGTATCTGCTGGTGACACTGGCGCTGGGATTGTTGATTTCATCGATGACGCGCAACCAGTTTCTGGCCAGCCAGATCGCCTTGCTGGCGAGTTTTCTGCCGTCGCTGATGCTGTCCGGGTTTCTGTTCGACCTGCGCAATGTGCCGGACGTGGTGCGTTGGGTCTCGCGCGTGGTGCCGGCGACCTACTTTGTCGAATTGATCCGCACCCTGTTTCTGGCCGGCGACGTGTGGCCGATGATACTCAGGAATTGCGCCATCCTGGCCCTGTACGCCAGCCTGCTGCTGGCCCTCGCATGGCGCGTTACGCGCAAGAGTCTGGACCGATGATGACGGCCATCCTCACGGTGCTGCGGCGGATTCTGAATCTGTGTCGCAAGGAATTCCTGGTGATTCTGAAGGACCCGTCCAGCCGCGTCATCCTGCTGGTGCCGGCGCTAATGCAGAGTCTCCTGTTCGGCTATGCCGCGACCTATGACCTGACCAATGTGCCGTATGCGGTGCTCGATCAAAGCCACGGTGCGGCGGCCGTCGCGCTGCTGGCCCGGCTCGATGGCACCGGCGTGTTCCAGCGCGTGGCGACGCTGCGCACCGATACCGAGATCGCCCCGGTGGTCGACACCGCAAAAGCATTGATGGTGCTGCGCATCGGTCCGCGCTTCGAGCAGCAACTCAATGCCGGCGAAACCGCAACCGTGCAGCTGATCCTGGACGGCCGTAACTCCACCACCGCAGGCGCGGCGGCGGCCTCGGTCGGCGCGGTGGTCGATGCCTTCAACGTGCAATGGCGCCAGCAGCACGGCGCGGCGGTGGCGCCGCTGACCGTGGCCACCCGCGCCTGGTACAACCCGAATCTCGAGACGCGCTGGAACCTGATGCCCGGCATGGTCGCCGCGCTCAGCATGATCCAGACCTTGCTGCTGACGGCGCTGTCGGTGGCGCGCGAACGCGAACAGGGTACCTTCGACCAGCTGCTGGTGACGCCGATGGCGCCGCTCGAAATCATGATCGGCAAGGCGCTGCCGTCGATGGTGATCGGCATGCTGCAGTCGACCATCGTGCTGCTGGTGACGCTGTTCTGGTTCAAGGTGCCGATGGCCGGGTCGCTGCTGACGCTCTACATCGGGCTGGGATTTTTTACGCTGGCGGCGGTTGGCATCGGCCTGTCGATTTCGGCACTGGTGACCAACATGCAGCAGGCCATGCTGAGCACCTTTGTGCTGATCATGCCGATGATGCTGCTGTCGGGCCTGACCACGCCGATTCGCAACATGCCGCACTGGCTGCAGATCGCCACGCTGATCAATCCGCTGCGCTTTGCCATTGATCTGGTGCAGCGCGTGTATCTGGAAGGCATTGGCCTTGGCGCCATGCTGCATAACCTGGCCCCGCTGTGGATCATGGCGGCCGTCACGCTGCCGCTGGCGGCCTGGCTGTTTCGCAATCGACTTGTCTGAATCGAACCATCATGCGCGCACTCTCCCTGTTGATCTTGCTGCTGGCCGGCTGCACTACCGTCGGGCCGGACTACCTGCCACCGGTGCTCGACGCGCCGGCCGACTGGGCCGACTGGCACGGCGGCGCCGCCAGCCTGGCCGATCCGCAATTGCGCCAGCAAACCGGCGCGGTGCGCGACATCACGACCTTGTTCGACGACCCCGTACTGGTGCGCCTGCAAACGCGCGCGCTGGCCGCCAATCCGGATTTGCAAACCGCCGCGCTACGTTTTGCGCAGAGCCGCACGCAACGCAAGCTGGCCGCCGCACAGAACCTGCAGGTCAATGCGCGGGGCGCCGAATCGCGCCAGCGGCAAAGCGAATTCGGCAGCGGCACGCGCCTGATCGATGCGATTGCACCGAACAACCGGAAGCAACTGATCGGCGTATTGAGCGCGCCCTTCGACCTGTATCAGGGCGGCTTCGACGCTTCGTGGGAACTCGATCTGTGGGGCCATACCGCGCGCGTGATCGAAGCGGCCGACGCCAACGTGACCGGTTCGCTGGCCTTGTTGGACCAGGCACGGTTGGCGGTGCTTGGCGAAGTCACGCGCAACTATGTCGAGCTGCGCGGCACGCAGCGTCAATTGCAGCTGCTACAGGCTGACATCGCCGTCGGTGCGGAAGCGCTGGAGCTGGTCACGGCGCGCGTCAAGGGCGGCCTTGGCACCGAACTGGATGTGATCCGCGCCAGCAACGCGCTGGCCAACCAGCGCGCGCGCCTGCCCGGATTGCAGGACGACGAAGCCCAGCACATCAATCAGCTGACCCTGCTGACCGCGCAGACGCCGGGCGCACTGCAGACGGAATTGCTGAGTGCCGCCGCGCCGCTGATGCTGCCCGACCTGCGCCTGGGCGTGCCGTCCGAACTGGCGCTGCGCCGCCCCGACATCCGCAGCGCCGATGCCGCGCTGCACGCCGCCACCGCCAACATCGGCGTGGCGACTGCCGACCTGTATCCGCGCATTACGCTGGGCGCGAGCGCAGGGCTGGAGTCGGTCGGCGCGAATCACTTCGGCGACTGGGGCAGCCGCCAGTGGTCCATCGGACCGAGCCTGACGCTGCCGCTGTTCGACCAGGGTCGACGCCGCAGCGCGATTACCTTGCGCCAACTGGAACAGCAACAGGCCGCCGTGGCGTATCAGCAAACCGTCTTGAAGGCGTGGCATGAGATTGACTCGGCGCTGACCAGCTACACGGCAGAGCAGCAGCATGGCCGCCAACTGGACAACAAGGAAAACAGCAGCCGGATCGCCGATGCGCTGGCCGACGCGCGTTATCGGCAGGGCATGACCGATTATCTGGCTGCGCTCGAAGCCCGCCACGCGTGGCTGATGGCGCAGAGCGAGGCTGCGCGCAGCTTCAATCTGCTGGCGGTGCAGATGGTGTCGATTGTGAAGGTATTGGGGGGAACGGTGCCGGATCGGCAATAGACGTGCTACCTGCGTTGTGCTTGATCGGTGGGCGTAAGGGCTTGACCGAAGCCCGATTTCCAGCAATGACCTGCCATGCACCGCTGTCAGAACAACCAGGCACCCGGACGCCGCCGCAGGTGTGCGACGCGCATCCGGATTATTTATTTAATGCCCCGTCATGCCATGCTCGTCAACGCTGCGGCATTGGCCGTCACGCA
The DNA here is from genome assembly GCF_035984655.1 of Actimicrobium sp. GrIS 1.19. NCBI lineage: Bacteria > Pseudomonadati > Pseudomonadota > Betaproteobacteria > Burkholderiales > Oxalobacteraceae > Actimicrobium > Actimicrobium sp. GrIS 1.19. The sequence continues at coordinate 94,513 of NZ_JAXCHT010000013.1, forward strand.
ACTTCCCTGGCGCTGACGATGGATTTTGACACCAGACCGTATTCAATCGCTTCCGATGCCGACATCCAGAAATCGCGGTCGATATCGGCGCTCACTTTTTCCAGCGTCTGTCCACTTTCCCGGGCGATCAACGCGCCAATCCGTTCGCGCACGCGAATGATTTCGCGGGCCTGGATGGCAATGTCCGAGGCCTGACCGCCAACGCCGCCACTCGGTTGATGAATCAGGAAGCGCGTGTTCTGCAAACAGAAGCGGCGCTCGATCGGGACGGACAGGAATACGTTGACCGCGGCGCTGCCGACCCAGCCGCTGCCGATCATGTTGACCGGAGCCTCGATGAAGCGGATCACGTCATGAATCACATCGCCCGATTCCACATGCCCGCCTGGCGAGCAGACCAGGAAATTGATGGGTGCTGTGGATTCGCCGGACAGCGCGATCAGTTGGCGCACGACATCACGCGCGACGGAATCGTTGATCTGGCCGAACAGCAGTACGGTGCGGGACTTGAACGCTTTCTCTTCAAGAAAGGCATCGCGTACCGATGCCTTGGTGTCCATTTTTTCTTCCATGAGGTGCCTCCGGGGGTCAGTGAAATTGAGCGAATATCAGAGCAGCAGTGTAAACCGAAAAATCCCCCCACGACCGCTGCCGTTTGTGGCGCGATGCCGCGAACTGGTTGTGTCAGCCGGTTGTGGCAGCAAAGAATCGGACGGCGGGCTTAACACGCGCGATTGCCTGTTGCCGCTGACCGGTTATTGAACCGCTGCGCCGACCTTGACTGGCGCGACCGAATGCCTGCAAAGGTAGGCACAGATATCGCGAGATGTTGGGTGTCCCTGATTCCACTCATGGCTGATGGTAAAGACCGACGCGGCGCGCAGCGCCAATCTGCTGGCGGTGCGGATGGTATCGATTGTGAAGCGCTTGGGCGGCAAGGTTCCTGATCGGCGATCGCCTTGCGACATGCGTTGTGCCTGCCCGGTTGCGCGACACTCGTTCCGATTATTTTTTTAACGACTTCTGAATTATCCCGACGTAGTTGCACAACCACAGATCGATCGTTTTCCCTTAAAACAACACGGATGGCGGGCCTTGACGTTTGATGTTGCCCCATACGCCAACGTGCGTTCCGAAGGGCGCGCCGGGGCCATACCAGGCGTAGGACACTTCGAGACTGGACGATGTCGACGCAGACGAAGAAAGTTGCAGGGCAATGGTCGTCGCATCGGGAAACGCCACACTTTTCACCGGGATTTCGACGCCATTTCCCTTGACGTGAAATCCGAATTGGGGTGCGCGTTCGATCTGCGACACATCAATTTCCGGAGTACCAAAACCGTCCATTGGTGCAGATATTGTCAGCAATATTTTCGACCCGGCGACCTTGCCGGAGACGATTCTCAGCGGCTCCCAATTTTTCCCTTCAACAAGGGTCGTGTACTTGGCCAGGCCCTCTACTTCGCCATATTGCGCATAGCCCATGCCGGTGTGGTGCACGTTATCACCCGCAGCAATTTGGTAGGGGTAGCGTGGGTTCACGAGATGGATGCGGGCCGCATTGGCAGTGGCAAAATCCAGTTGCCTTAACGTGTTCGGCGCTTGAACTGTCATTTCAGAAACACCCGCGTACATATCGATGAAGTAGTGGAGCGGGCCTGGTGTTCCACCGCCAGCATCATTCAGTCTCAGCTTATCGAATGCCGCCACCATCTCCGTCAACTGCTCATAGTAGTCAAAGTTGTCGGCTGGGGAAAAGATGCCATGGGTCCAGCCAACCCCAAGCCAACGCGTCGCCTTCCCCTTGGCATTGCTGATCGCTTTGACTTTACGAATGGCGTTTAACATCACCGTCCACGGCGGTGTGCCCGGTTGGAGTTGCTGCCACGTATATGCCGGGTACGCCATGCCGACATCCACAACCTGAACAGGCGAATATTTATTGACGTTGGCTAATTTCGCGAAAGTACGGGCGGCGATATTTCCAATATTGCCAGAGGCATTGGCGGGGCTGCCAGCCACCGTATTTTCCCAACGCAGTTTTTCGAAATCGCCATATTGCTCCGCGACCCACGGAGCGCTAATCGCAGGCAATAGCGCATTTGTTTTCTTCGCTTTGGGCGCAAAGGCGAGCACTTGCGACTCGTCCTTGATCAGATCCGGACTTGCTACCGGCTGAGACTGCGACCGCCACGACTGTCCGTAGCTGATAAACACGTTCATGACGCCGGATTCATCGGCATGCCTGTTTTTATAGTTAACCGGATTATTTGCGAAGATTGGCATGCGACCGCTGGTTGTCGCGATGGTTGGTTTGCCGTCATTTGAACCGAACAACGAATCATTGGACAAGATCAAGCCTGATACCAGGACAGAAAACAGAACGATCGACAGTTTGAGCAAAGGCATTTTTATTTTTTCAAGAGACGGCCAGAGAAGACCAGGAAAAACGGGAGACCCACACCCTCTGGTTCATTTCGGAAGGGGATGGGTGTCCTTATTTCTTCGTTTCTTCCAATTTAACTTTATTCCTGCGTGGCCGCGCCACTCTCCTGCCTCAGCCAAACCCTTAACGCCTCAACCGCACCACCGAGCGCGAACGCCCCCTTCGGGCCAACGAGATAGTAGCCTTCATCGATGGGAAGGCAGGCTTCAAACGGTTCGATCAACTCGCCGCTCGCTATTTCCTGCTCCACGAGAGACGCACTCGTCAGGACGACGCCCTGATGGTGCCTGGCCGTGTCAACCGCCAGATGGGATGCATCGAAATTGATGGTGGAGATTGCGCCAATCTGGCGTTCGGACAACGTCGTAAATTGCTGGAGCCAGCGCTCCCAATAGGGATGAATTTTGGTTGCCAGCAGCGTCGCGCTTGCCAAACCTTCCGCGGATTGCGGTGCCAGCATTTTCCAATACATTGGGCTGCAAAACACCCGCAGTTGGTCCACAAAAAGCAATTCGACATCGAACCTGCTGTTCTCCTCCGCCTTGAAATGCCGGATCGCTATATCAATTGATCCATTGTCGAAATCAACCAGCGCCGCGCTCGCATCGATGCTGAGGCTGATTTCAGGGTGGAGATCCATGAATCGCACCATGCGCGGAACAAACCATTTCCTGGCAAAGCTGGGAGGCATCGAAATGCGTATCTCATTGCGGCCGCTTTGCTTGAGCAGCGTGCTGGCATGCGAAATCTGGCTCAGGGCCATACCGATACGCCCGAAGTATGCAGCGCCCGCATCCGTCAGGGAGACCTTGCGCACCTCCCGATAAAACAGTTTTACGCCTAACCACTCTTCCAGCCGGTGGATTAACTGGCCGACAGCGCCTGGCGTTACGTACAGTTCCGCAGCGGCTTTCGAAAAGCTCAGGTGCCGTGCTGCGGCCTCAAAAGCGACCAGGGATCGCAATGGTGGGAGATTTTTCATGGGATAGCCATGCTATTCCATAACCCTATTAAAGTCATTTGTCCGGTAGTCGCGGCGCCATCAGAATGGCTGCACAGGATTGCTTTGTCGGTGACGTTCGCATGACGCAGCTTCCTGGCCCAATCCACCCAGCGTCCCCATTTCCCAGGAGCCTTACATGCCACTCGTTCACATCCATGTTCCGCAAGGCCGGCCATCCGACTATCTCAGTGCGATCAGCGACGTGGTTTACGACACGACGATTGCCGTACTAAACGTTCCCGAGCACAATCGCTTCCACATTATTTCCGAGCACGCGCCCACGAATTTGGTGATCGACCCGACCTACTTCGATATTCAACGAAGCAAAAACGCCATCATCATCCAGATCACGCTCAACGAAGGGCGAGCGACACTGGAACTGAAGAAGGCGTACTTCCGGGCATTGGCCGATGGTTTGCAGGAACGTGTGGGCTTGCGCCGCGAAGACGTGTTTATCAACCTCGTCGAGGTGAAGAAAGAAAACTGGTCCTTGGGGAATGGGGAGGCGCAATACGTTTAATAGCTGCGAGTTCGACTGAGCGACGCGCTGATGAAAAATCGGACACCCACGATCTGTGGTTTCATTCCGGAGAATGATGGGTGTCCTTCTTTGTTCAATTTCCGGGCATCTCCCGATGGCGCCCCCGAACGGACGGTGCCTCCAGGCCATCGACACAATCGCTTGGCGCCAAGCCCTGCACACGCCAGGTGTCAAACCGGCGCGTAAGCCCTCGTGCCTCCAGGCCAGGGCGTGAGCACCTCATAGCCTGACGGCGTCACGACCACCATGTGTTCAAACTGCGCAGACAAGGACCTGTCTCTTGTCACGACCGTCCAGCCATCGTTCAGTTGTTTGGTCTCGCATTTACCTGCGTTGATCATCGGTTCGATGGTAAAGACCATGCCCGGCTCCAGCGTGATCCCTTGCCCGCGCCGCCCGTAGTGCGGCACCTGGAAATCCTCGTGGTAGACCTCGCCAATGCCGTGCCCAACATAGTCGCGCACCACGCTGAAATGCTCCAGGTGCGCAACTGTCTGAATGGCATGGCCGATGTCGCCCACGGTCGCCCCAGGCTTGACCTGCCGGATGCCGGCCAGCATGGCTTCGTAGGTCGTCTCCACCAGGCGCCGCGCCAACACGCTGGGCGCGCCGACGAAGTACATGCGACTGGTGTCGCCGAACCAGCCATCCTTGATGACGGCAACGTCGATGTTGAGAATATCGCCCTGCTTCAGAATTTTGTCGGCCGAGGGGACGCCGTGGCACACCACCTGGTTGACTGAGGCGCAGATGGTCTTGGTAAAGCCGTGATACCCGACGTTGGCAGGAATGGCCCCCTGGATATTCACGATGTAGTCGTGGCAGATGCGGTCGAGCGCCTCCGTGCTCACCCCCGCGACAACGTAGGGCTCAATCATGCTGAGCACCTCGGCGGCCAGCTGGCCAGCCCGCCGTCCCAGCGCGATCTGCTCGGCGGACTTGATGAGGATGTCGCGGGCCATCAGTGTTTTCCCGCCGAGGACGTACTGGGCTTGCCCAGTTCGCCTTTGACAGCCATCGCGATGTTCAACCCGCCCGCCAGTTCAGCCCGTATCAACAGCTGGCAGATTTCCCGGTAGTCCAGGTCCGGGTGCATCTCGGTCAGCATGCCGACGCGCATCCAGTGCTCTGCCTGCGCATTGATCGATCTGCTCAGGGCATTGCTTGCCACCCGCAAGTTCTCGTGCATCTGGTCCGAAATTTTTACAATGCCCATTAGCAGACTCCATATGAAATGTATGCGAATTATATACGTTTCATATAGTCTGGTGTTGGTCAGTCCTGTGTGAGGTCCGAGGCGTTCGAACGCGCCTCGCTGTGAGGTCATTGTTTGTCTATCAGTGCGGTGGCAGCCGAACTACAACCCCGCCCGCAGCCCCACAAACACCCGCCGTCCCGGCGCAGCCTCGTAAAAGCGCCCATTGCCATCATTGACGATGACCGATCCGGCGTACTGCTTGTCGAGCAGGTTGTCGATGCGGCCAAACAGGAACCATTTGACCGTCCCGAGCTGCCATGCATAGCCGGCGCGCGCATTGAGCACCGCATAACCCGGCGCAGCTTCGCTGTTGATGTCATTGACGAAGACGCGGGCTTCGGCGCGCATTTCCAGCGCGGCACTGACGGCGTCGCTGACGCGGTATTGCGCTTCCGAATACAGGCTGTGCGCCGGCGCGCCAGGCAGTTTGTTGCCGGCTGCGACGGCGCCGTTCTGCGCATTCGAAAAAGTGTCGAGAAAGCGCGCGTCCAGCCACGTGTACGCCATCCGTGTGGTCAGGCTGCCCCACTTTGCCAGCCAGGATGCTTCGATGCCGCGCCGCTGCGCGCCATCGACATTCTGGAAAATCGAGCGTCCGTTGCTGACCGACGACGGCACGATTTCATTGCGGCTGCGTGCGTCGAACAACGCCAGATCGAGCGCGTGCACGCCGCTGACCAGCTTTGCGCCGATCTCGGCCTGGGTGCTGGTGGATGGCCGCAAGCCGAGGTTGGGGCCGCTGCCGCTGGCGTTGTAGGCCGACTCGGCCAGCGTTGGGGTTTCGAAGCCGCGCCCGAGGTTGGCATACAGATTCAGGCCATCGCTGTGTTGCCACACCAGTCCGATAACCGGGCTGGTATTGCGGTACGTGACGCCGCCACTGTCGTCGGGACTGGCGGCGGTGATGAAATGATCGTCGACGCCGACGCGCACGGCGCTGTGACGCAGGCCGGCGGTGGCGCGCCACTGCGGCGCGAACTGCCAATCGATCTGTGCGAACGCATCGCGGTTGCTGGCGCTGTCGATTTCATCGCGGCGCAAGGCACCGGCCACGCCGGCGTTGTTGACAAAGCCCTTGCGCGCCTGACTCAGGCGGTCGGCTTCGACACCAACGGTCCAGTTCAGGGGCAGGCCATCGAGGCGGGTCTTGTGGTTCCAGTTCAGGCCCAGCCCGCGGTAATCGCTGTCGAGATCGACCACGCCGCCCGACGAGTTGGCCACCGCACCGCTCAAGGCCAGGGTCTGGAACACCTGGCGGGCACCGGCATAGACGCGCGCGTTGAGCGTGTCGCTGTCGGATAGCCGGTGGGCGATCACCAGACCGGCCTGTTGCTGCGCGATCGTCTTGCGGGTATCGAAGAACAGCGCGCCGCCGACGACCTGACGCGGATTGCGGTCGAAGTCCGTGCGCGTGAGTCCGAGCGGGTCCTGTGACTTTGGCTGATTGAAAAAATTTGCGGTGGCCGTGACCGTGGTCTCACTCGACGGGTGCAACACCGCCTTGGCCGCCAACTGATTGCGCTCGGCCGCGCTGTGATCGCGGTAGCCGTCGGTGGTGAAATGCGACACGTCGAGCAGCGCGCCGACCTGTTCCGTAGCACCTGCCACCGAGGCAGTGATGTGCTGCTGGCCATTGGAGCCCGCGCCAACCGAGATCCGCCCCGACGCGGGCGTGACGCCGCGCGGCGGGTCCTGCGTAAAAATCTGCACCACACCACCGGCGGCATTGCCATACAGCTGCGCCATCGGTCCGCGCAGCACTTCGATGCGCGACGCGGCGGTCAGACTGGCGGTGGCGGCCTGGCCCTGGCCGTCCGGCATGGTCGCCGGAATGCCGTCGACCAGGATCCGCACGCCACGCACACCGAAGGTCGAGCGGGTGCCGAAGCCGCGCACCGACATCTGCAAATCCTGCGCAAAATTCTGCCGCTCGCGCACCTGCAGTCCCGGCACCGCCGCGACCAGCTCGGACAGGTTGACCAGCGGCGACATCGCACTGAAGGGATCGACCGACACCACATCGATGGCGGCAGGCGCGTCGAAGCGCCGTTGCAAGGACCGGCTGGCGCTGACCACCACCGGCTCCAGCACCGGGTCGGTAGTGGACTGCGCATGGGCCACCGGCGACAGCAGCGTGCAGCCCAACGCGGCCAGGGCGCGACGGCGAATCATGGATGGGGACTTACTTCAATCGCCCGGTGAGCATCCAGTAATGCTCGACGCGCTGAATCCGGATATCGCGCAGATGCGCTGCCAGGCGCTTGCGCAGGCTGCTGTCGCTGGGGAAATTCTTCAGCACTTCGAAGCGTTCGCCGTTGGCCGAGGTGCGGATCTGGAAGGTATTGCCACGCAAATCGGTGCGCGCAATCGAGGTGCTGCTGCCTTCGACATACACGTTGTCGATCATCACCAGCAAGGTGTCCTTGCCAAACTGGGCGCGCAGGCGCTCCATGAAGTCATCCTGCTGGTCGCGCAGCACATGCGACCACCAGAAGGCTGCGAAGCAGGCTGTGAACGGCTGGTCGACGTCCAGCGTGAAGGCATCGGCCAGCGCAAACGTGACCTTGTCGGCCGGCAGGTGTTTGGCGGCGGCGATCTCCAGCACTTCGGGATTGATGTCGGTGGCATGCACGTGCAGCGCGGTGGCGGCCGCTTCGGCGGTCCAGTAACCGGTGCCGCAGGCGATTTCGCAGACGCGCTGGCCGGCCAGCGCGTTGCGCACGAATTCGCGCACCGCCGGCAGGTCGGCCTGGCGTTCCGGCTTGGCGTACACCTCTTCATAGCTAGCGGCGCGTTGCGCGTAGTACGCGGTGATGTTGGTGTTCAGGTTCATGGCATTGCCTCTACAGTTCGTACATTTCTTTTTCACCGCTCATGACCTGCTCGATCAGCTTGCGGTTCAGGGTTGGCGCCAGCAGTTCGATGAAGGTGTACACATAGCTGCGCAGGTAGGCGCCCTGCTTGATCGCCACACGCGAGACGTTGGTGCCGAACAGATGGCCAGCGGAAATCATTTTCAGATTCTTGTCGCGCTCGGCATCGTACGCCATGCCGGCGATGATGCCAACGCCCAGACCCAGTTCGACGTAGGTTTTGATGACATCGGCGTCAATCGCCTCCAGCAGCACGTCCGGTTTCAGGTTGCGCAACTGGAATGCGTGATCGATCTTGGCCCGGCCGGTGAACGCGGCGTCGTAGGTAATCAGCGGATACGCGGCGATTTCTTCCAGCGTCAGCGATTTCGAGCGCAGCAGCGCATGCTCGGGCGGCACCACCACCACGTGCTCCCACTGGTAACACGGAATCGAGAGCAGGCCGTCGACCGTGGTGATCGATTCGGTCGCCAGCGCGATATCGGCATGGCCGCTCAGGACCATCTCGGCCACCTGCTTCGGGTTGCCTTGCAACAATGACAAGCGCACCTTCGGAAAGCGCTGGGTGAAGGCCTGCACCACCTTCGGCAACGCATAGCGCGCCTGGGTGTGGGTGGTCGCTATCGTGAAGCTGCCGCTGTCGTGGGCGGCGAATTCGCGGCCGATGCTTTTCAGGCTGTCGATCTCCTGCATGATCACTTCGACCGCCTTGAGCACTGCGCGCCCCGGCTCGGTCAGTCCGCGAATGCGCTTGCCGTGGCGCGTGAAGATATCGACGCCGAGCTCTTCTTCCAGCTCGATGATGGCTTTCGAGACGCCGGGTTGCGAGGTGAACAACGCCTTGGCGGCTTCGGTCAGGTTGTAATTCTGGCGCACAGCTTCACGCACGAAGCGGAATTGATGCAAATTCATGGCGACCTTCTGTGTGGAACAAATTGCGATTTTGCTTATACCGAATATGCATATAAGCAAATAGATACTCAGTCCTTGGCATTCAAGGCCAAGTTTATTACGATTGCGGCCACTTTCATTGGAATGTCATGACTCTTTCTTATATCGTTTCGGGTTTTGCCGTTGGACTGCTGGTCGGACTGACCGGCGTCGGCGGCGGCTCGCTGATGACGCCGCTGCTGACGCTGCTGTTCGGCATTTCGCCGACCGTGGCGGTGGGCACCGACCTCGCCTTTGCCTCGGCGACCAAGGTCGCCGGCACGTTCGCGCACCGGTATCGCGGCACAGTGCACTGGGATATCGTGCGGCGCCTGTGTCTTGGCGCACTACCGGCGGCGGTGCTGGCCACGCTGGCGCTGAAATATTTTGGCGCGCTGGACAAGGAAATCGGCCAGATCATCCGGTATTCGATCGCCGGCTCGGTGCTGCTGACCGTGATTGCCATCGTCTTCCGCACCCGCATGCAGCACTGGATCACCGCCCATCCCGAGCGCCAGTTGCAGGGTACCCGACTGGTGGTCGCCACCGTGGTGGCAGGCGCCGTGCTCGGCACGCTGGTGACGATCTCCTCGATTGGCGCCGGCGCAGTCGGCGCCACGCTGCTGGTGCTGCTGTATCCGCGCCTGTCGCCGGCCGAGATTGCCGGCACTGATATCGCCTATGCCGTACCATTGACCGCAATTGCCGCACTGGGCCACTGGTGGATTGGCTCGATCAACTGGGAGTTACTGGCCATGTTGTTGATCGGCTCGGTGCCCGGCATTACCATTGGCTCGCTGGCCGCGCGCGCTGTGCCGGAAAAAATCCTGCGCACCCTGCTGGCGATGACGCTCACCGGCGTGGCCTTCAAACTGGTTTTTTAATACCCCCATTGAGCAAGAGGATTGAGGATGTATCGTTACGATCAATATGACACCCGGATTGTCAAGGAACGCATCGCACAGTACAGCGATCAGGTACGCCGCCGCCTCTCGGGCGAGTTGACGGAGGAAGAGTTCCTGCCGCTGCGGCTGCAAAACGGACTGTACCTGCAGCGCCATGCCTACATGCTGCGCATCGCCGTCCCCTACGGCATGCTGTCGTCGGCGCAGATGCGCATGTTCGCCAGCATCGCGCACAAGTATGACCGCGGCTACGGCCATTTCACCACGCGCCAGAACATCCAGTTCAACTGGATCAATCTGGAAGACACGCCGCAGATTCTGGCCGACCTCGCCACCGTCGAGATGCATGCGATCCAGACCTCCGGCAACTGCATCCGCAATATCACCTCCGATGAATTCTGCGGCGTCGCCGCCGACGAGCTGATCGATCCGCGTCCGCTGGCCGAAATCATGCGCGAATGGAGCACCTTCCATCCCGAGTTTGCCTACCTGCCGCGCAAGTTCAAGCTGGCCTTCAACGGCGCCGTCGAAGACCGCGCCGCGACCGCCGTGCATGACATCGGCTACACCGTGCTGCACAACGCCGCCGGCGAACTCGGCCTGCGCGTGATGGTCGGTGGCGGCATGGGCCGCACCCCGATCCTGGGCAGCGTGATCTGCGATTTCCTGCCGTGGCAGCACATGCTGACCTACACCGAAGCCATCATGCGCGTGTATAACCAGCACGGCCGCCGTGACAACAAGTACAAGGCCCGCATCAAGATTCTGGTGAAGGCCATCGGCATCGAGGAATTCCAGCGCCAGGTCGAGGCCGAATGGGTCGATCTGAAGGATGGTCCGAGCACGCTGACGCAGGAAGAATTCGAGCGCGTCGCCTCGTTCTTCCAGCCGCATCCGTACGAGACCTTTGCCGGTGACGAGGCCATCGTCGAGACCTGGAAAGCCGACGACAAGGCCTTCAACGCCTGGACCCGCCGCAACGTGCGCGCCCACAAGGTGCCGGGCTACGCGATTGCGCTGCTGTCCCTGAAAAAAACCGGCGTGCCGCCGGGCGACGCGACCTGCGAACAAATGCAGTTCATCGCCGACCTGGCCGACCGCTTCAGCTTTGGCGAAATCCGCGTCACGCATGAACAGAATCTGGTGCTGGGCGACGTCAAGCAATCCGATCTGTACGCGCTGTTCAAGGAAGCCAAGGCACACGGCCTGGCAACGCCGAACATCGGCCTCTTGACCGACATCATCTGCTGCCCCGGCGGCGATTTCTGTTCGCTGGCGCTGGCCAAGTCGATCCCGATCGCGGCGGCCATTGCCGAGCGCTTCGACAATCTCGACTTCCAGCATGACATCGGCGACATCGAACTCAACATCTCGGGCTGCATCAACGCCTGCGGCCATCACCATGTCGGCAATATCGGCATCCTGGGCGTCGACAAGGATGGCGCCGAGTTCTATCAGGTCTCGATCGGCGGCGCGCAAGGCAACGAAAGCGCGATCGGCAAGATCATCGGGCCGTCGTTCTCGGCGCAGCAAATGCCGGTGGTGATCGAACGTCTGCTGGAAGTCTATGTGCGCGAACGCTACGAAGGCGAGCTGTTCATCGACACCACCCGACGCATTGGCGTGGCACCGTTCAAGGACCATGTGTATGCCACCCCGATCAAGACCAAGCATCACATTTCCGGAGAAGACGCATATGCGTGACATCATCAAGCACCGCGCCATCGTCAGTGATGACTGGGAAGTACTCCGACTGGCCGAAGGCGACAGCGCCGAATCGGTGGCGATCCCGGCAGGCAAGGTGATCGTGCCGCTGGCGGTCTGGCAAGCGCAGCGCGCAACGCTTCTGCAACGTCCCGAACGCGCCGTCTGGCTCGGCAACGCCGACCGGCCCGAGAGCCTCAAGGACGATCTGGCGCAGTTTGCACTGATCGCGGTGGACTTCCCCAAGTTCGCCGATGGCCGCGGCTATTCGATTGCCTACAACCTGCGCATGCGACTCGGCTACGAAGGCGAATTGCGCGCCATTGGCGACGTCTTGCGCGATCAGTTGTTCTACATGAGCCGCGTTGGCTTCGATGCCTTCGCCACCCGTGAAGACCGCAATATCCACGACGCGCTGAAAGGACTGACCGATTTTTCGGAAGCCTATCAGGCCTCGTGGGACCAGAAGACCCCTCTGTTTCGCCGCGCCGAGCGTCCGGGAGCGCCGTCATGAGCGACTACGACAACCTGGTCGCCGACACCAAGGCCACGCTGGGTCGGATCGTGCTCGAATTTTCACCGGCGGTGTTCGCCTCCAGCCTGGCCGCCGAAGACATGGTGCTGACCGACATGATCCTGCGCAGCGGCCTGCCGATCGGCATCTTCACGCTGGAGACCGGCCGCCTGCATGCCGAGACGCTGGGCATGCTCGACACCATCAAGGAAAAGTACGCCTATGACGTCGAATGCTTCCGGCCCGATCCGGCTGCCGTCGACGCCTATGTGAACGATCACGGCCTCAACGCGTTTTACGACAGCATCGATCTGCGCAAGCAATGCTGCGGCATCCGCAAGGTCGAGCCGCTCGGCCGCGCACTGGCCGGCAAGCTGGCATGGGTGACAGGGCAACGTCGTTCGCAATCGGCCACCCGCACCGAATTGCCGGTGCAGGAACTCGATGCTGCGCACGGCATGACCAAGTTCAATCCGCTGGCCGACTGGTCCGAGGCCGATGTCTGGAAGTACATCCGCGACAATGAGGTGCCCTACAACCCGCTGCATGATCGCGGCTATCCGTCGATTGGCTGTGCACCCTGCACCCGCGCCGTGGAACCGGGCGAAGACGTGCGCGCCGGGCGCTGGTGGTGGGAAAACGCCGACACCAAGGAATGCGGTTTGCACATGGTCGACGGCAAGCTGATTCGCATCAAATCCACTACCTGAATTCGAGATTGAAGGTCACATGAACACAGCAGTCGAAAAACTTTTCCTGGATGCGGCCAGCAGCCGTCATCTGGACTGGCTCGAATCCGAAGCCATCCACATCATGCGCGAAGTCGCCGCCGAATGCGCCAATCCGGCGCTGCTGTTCTCGGGCGGCAAGGACTCGGTAGTGCTGCTGCGACTGGCCGAAAAAGCCTTCCATCCCGGCGCATTTCCGTTCCCGCTGGTGCACATCGACACCGGCCACAATTTCGCCGAAGTGATCACCTTCCGCGACAAGCGCGTGGCCGAACTGGGCGAGCGCCTGATCGTCGGTTCGGTCGAGGATTCGATTGCACGCGGCACGGTGCGCCTGCGCAATCCGCTGACCGATTCGCGCAACGCCGCCCAGGCCGTGACGCTGCTGGAAACCATTGCGCAGTACAAGTTCGACGCCTGCATTGGCGGCGCCCGCCGCGATGAAGAAAAGGCGCGCGCCAAGGAACGCATCTTTTCGTTCCGCGACGAGTTCGGCCAATGGAATCCGAAAGCGCAGCGGCCCGAATTGTGGGACCTGTATAACACCCGCGTGCATCCGGGCGAAAACATGCGCGTGTTCCCGATCTCGAACTGGACCGAGCTCGATGTCTGGCAATACATCGCCCGCGAAAAACTCGAACTGCCGCCGATCTATTTTGCGCACGAACGCGAAGTGATCCCGCGCAACGGCCTGCTGGTGCCGCTCACGCCCCTGACGCCGCCGCTGGCCGGCGAAACCGTCGAAACCATGATGGTGCGCTTCCGTACCGTCGGCGATATCTCGTGCACCTGCCCGGTGGCGTCGGACGCCGACACCGTCGATGCGATCATCGCCGAAACGGCCGTGACGCAAATCACCGAACGCGGTGCCACCCGGATGGACGACCAGACCTCGGAAGCATCGATGGAAAAACGCAAGAAAGAAGGGTATTTCTGATGACCGCCGCATCCGCAACAGCCGCCGCAATTCCAGTCCAGCACAGTGCCGAGCGCGGCCTGCTGCGCTTCATCACCGCCGGCTCCGTCGATGACGGCAAGAGCACGCTGATTGGCCGCCTGCTGTTCGACAGCAAGGGCATCTTCGCCGACCAGCTCGATGCCATGTCTCGCGCCAAGCACAAGCGCACCGTCGGCGACACGATCGACCTGTCGCTGCTGACCGATGGCCTCGAAGCCGAGCGCGAACAGGGCATCACGATCGATGTGGCGTACCGCTACTTCGCCACGCCGAAGCGCAAGTTCATCATCGCCGACACGCCGGGCCACGAGCAGTACACCCGCAACATGGTCACCGGCGCGTCCACCGCCGATGCCGTGATCATCCTGATCGATGTCTCGAAAGTGAAGCTGGGCGACGACGGCAGCGTCGATCTGCTGACCCAGACCAAGCGCCATTCGACCATCGCCCATTTGCTGAAAATCGAACACGTCATCGTGGCCGTCAACAAGATGGATCTGGTGAATTACGACCAGACCGTGTACGACCGCATTGTCGCAGCGTACGCCGAATTCGCCGCCACGCTCGGCCTGAAGAACATCGTGCCGATTCCACTGTCGGCGCTGGCCGGCGACAACGTCGTCACCGCCAGTCCGAAGATGCCGTGGTACCAGGGACCGACGCTGATTTCGTTGCTGGAATCGCTGAGCGTCTACGATGAATCGCACGACGAGCCGTTGCGCTTTCCGGTGCAACTGGTGGCGCGCACCAACGGCCACGAAGCCAACGACTTTCGCGGCTACATGGGCCGCATCGAAGCCGGCAAGATCAGCGTCGGCGACAAGCTGACGGTGCAGCCGAACGGCCACAGCGCGACCGTCAAGGACATCGTCACGCTCGATGGCTCGCTCACCTCGGCGGTGGTCGGCCAGTCGATCACGCTGCTGCTCAACGAATACGTCGACATCTCGCGCGGCGACATGCTGGTCAGCGCCGACCGGCCTGCCACGCTGCTCAAGAACGTCGACGCCGATGTCTGCTGGCTGTCGGAAGAACCGCTCGACCTGCGCCGCAAGTACTGGCTCAAGCACACCACCCGCCAGGTCGCGGCCAAGGTGACGAAGATCGATACGCTGCTCGACATCAATACGCAAGAACGCCACCCTGCCACCGGCCTGAAGCTCAACGACATCGCGCGCATCAGCCTGACCGTGCAGCAACCGCTGGCGGCCGATGCCTACGACGCGATCCGCTCGACCGGCGCGTTCATCCTGATCGATGAAGTCACGCATCAGACCGTGGCCGCAGGCATGATCCGGCTCGACTGAAGAATGGTTGCGCAGCGCGCCTTCGGCAAGGTCTGGCTGATTGGCGCCGGTCCGGGTGCAGCAGATCTGATCACGGTGCGCGGTGCGCGCCTGCTGGCTGACGCCGAGGTCGTGCTGTACGACGCCCTGGTCACGCCGGAGATGCTGGCGCTGTGTCCGCAAGCCGTGCTGGTGTCGGTCGGCAAGCGCGCTGGCCAGCGTTCGATGGCACAAATTGCCATCAATGAACAGCTGGTCGACGCGGCCCGACATTATTCCCGCGTAGTCCGCTTGAAAGGCGGCGACCCGATGCTGTTCGGACGCGCTGACGAAGAATTGCGCACGCTTGAAGCGCATGGCATTGCGGTCGAAGTGGTGCCCGGCATTACTGCGGCGCTGGCCGCAGCGGCTTCGGCCAAACAGCCGCTGACACGGCGCGGGATTGCGCGCAGCGTGGCGTTTTTCACGTCCAGCAATGCGCCCGATCATCCCGAACAAACCACCTTGCCGGCCTGCGATACGCTGGTCCAGTACATGGGCGGACGCGAAGCCATCAAGACCGCGCGCGGCTTGCTGGCGCTCGGGCATGCCGCCGACACGCCGGTGCTGGTGGTGGAAAACTGCAGCCGCGCCGATGAGCGGATTTTCCGCTTGCAACTTAGCGATCTCGAAGCCGGACTGGCTGCCTGCACCGGCCCGGTACTGATGATGATTGGCGCGGCGATGGCGGCACGTCAGCCGGAGTAAATCGCCTACAATCGGATCAACTTCCTGATCCAGAAAAAGCCATGGCCCACATCCTCCCTTCCGGCTGGCGCGAACTGGCCACCACCGGCGCCGCCGCCCGCGAGATCGCCACGCTGACGCGCTTCGCCGACGGCCTCGACGCCGATTATCTGGTCTTCCACGGCGTGCACTGGACCAATATCGAACAGGGCTATTCGGTGTATGGTGAGATCGATTTCATCGTCGTCGCGCCCGATGGCCGGGTGCTGGTGATCGAACAGAAATCCGGCTTCCTGAGCGAAACCGCCGACGGCCTGATCAAGCGCTACCCGGGCCGCACCGAAAACGTCCACCTGAACCTGATTCGTACCATCGGCACGCTACGCAACCGCTTTGCGCAGACTGGCGCTGCGCTCGACATCGACTATCTGCTGTACTGCCCCGACTATCGCGTGACGCAGCCGGCGCTGGTCGGACTCGATCCGGCCCGCATCGTCGATGCCGCCAATGCCGACCAACTGATTCCGGTGATCCGGCGCCTGGAGCCACTGACCGATGCCACGCCGCAGCGCGCTGCGGTGGTTCGCTTCTTCAACGACACGCTGCGCCTGGTGCCCGACCCGAGCGCGATGATCGGCCGTGCCGATGCACTCGTCACGCGCTTGTCGGAAGGCCTGGCGACGTGGGCGCGCCAGCTCGAATTCAACCCGTTCCGGCTGCGCGTGATCGGCACCGCCGGCAGCGGCAAGACCCAGCTCGCGGTGGCCGAATTCCGCGCCGCCGTCGAGGCCGGGCTGCAGCCGCTGTACGTCTGCTACAACCGCCCGCTGGCCGACCACATGCGCGAAGTGCTGGGGCCGCACGGCCGGGTGGCCAACTTCCACATGCTGTGCGACGCCTATGGCCGCGAAGCCGGCGCCACACCCGACTACAGCAACCCCGCCACCTGGCAAAACATGGAAACGGTGTTCGATGCCGGGCCGATTCCCGAACACTGGCTGCACGACGTGGTGATCATCGACGAAGGTCAGGATTTTTCGGAAGGCTGGCGCGATGCCGTGCTGCGGTTGGTGCGCCGGCCCGGTCGCGTGTTGTGGCTGGAAGATCCGATGCAGAATCTGTACGGCCGTGCGCCGGTCGACTTGCCGGACTGGGTCACGCTGCGGGTCAACACCAACTTTCGCAATCCGCGCGAGATCGTCGATCTGCTCGACGCCATCACCAACGGCCGCGCCCCCGCCATCGCCGCCAGCCCGTTCGTGAGCGCCGGCCTGACCCGCTTCACGTACTCCGACGACACGCAATTGCAGGACGCCACCAAGGAAGCCATCACCCATTGCCTGGCCGCCGGCTTTGCGCGCAGCGACATCGTGCTGCTGTCATTCAAGGGACGCGAAAAGTCGCTGCTGCTGAAACTCGACCAGCTCGGCCAGCACCAGCTGCACTCCTTCACCGGCGACTACGACCTGCTCGGCAATCCGGTGTTTCGCAAAGGCGGCCTGCTGGCCGAATCGGTGTATCGCTTCAAGGGCCAGTCCGCGCCGGCGGTGATTTTTACCGAGATCGATTTTGCGGAACTGGACGAGCGCACGGTGCGCAAACTGTTTGTCGGCATGACGCGGGCGCGCTTGAAACTGGTGCTGGTGATGAGCGATGCGGCGGCGGCGGTGATGGGGCGGTTTTTTTAGCGTTGGGTCAGGGTCATGACCACGGCGTTCGTGCTTGGCGCAAAGCGATGCCGCACGCCGGGCGTGACTTCAATCATTTCACCGGCCAGCGCGGTGACTTCCTGACCATCGTTGGTTTCCATGTCAAGCTGGCCCTGCAGGCAGACGATGAATTCGGGCTGGTTGTGTTCCTCGAATCCATATTCGCCTTCGGGCACATGAATCAGCAGCAGCGCGCCGGCGGTGGTGATGGCCAGCAGGTGGTCGGTGTCGGCGGGTAGCGTGCTGCCGAAGGTGGCCAGCGGGTGATGGATTAGCGAGGGGGTCATGGGTTGATCCTGGGTGAACGGCGTGATGGCTGCGCTGGGATATGGAACAACCACGCAGCCGAACAATAGCAGGTGCAACGATAACTGCTATCAGTCTTTAGGCCGCGTCCAATGGTCCACCGCCCCGCTTGTTGGCTCTCCGCCGCAATGGCTGCGGCGGATTCAATGTAAGGTTCTGGTCTGCCGGTTGCGTTTCAACCGTATTTTTCGAGCCTTTCCTCAATTCTTCCATTAACCTCCGGGTATTTTCAGGCACCTTGTCACGCCTGAACATAGTCAGCCACGATTTTGACTTAAAAAGCGTACGACGTGGCGCCTTCTTCTTTGTATCCGCTTTTTTTGGGACGCTCCCTTGCCCTTCCTCCTCGACCGGGCTGTCGCGTTCCTGCGTATCTGACGTTCGGAAATTTTTCGCAGTCTGTTCGGACGTATCATCAGACGAATTCAATTTCGGTTTATCACTGCCCACATTCGTTAACGAATCCGACGACGGAGCAGAAACCTTGTTCTGTTCTTCCTTGTTCTTTTCAAATTTCGCTTTCAGTTCTTCAATTACGGCAGTGAGAGGATTTGCCTCCCGTTGATTCGGTTTTGCCCTACTCGTTTGCTCGTCGTCCCCTGCAGAATTTCCTTGCGCAGGGGTGCGTTCCTGTTTTGCAAAAAAAGACCAAAAAGGAGATGCCAATTGATTAGCGCTTTTCCCTACATTCTTCACAGTTGATGTAAACGACTGGGCACCCATTGCGAACCTCGCGCTGCGCGTATTGCCTTTCGGAACCGGCACAGGCTTGGCGTCGACCTTCCCCGCATTTTCAAACTTCCCCTTCGGCGCCGGTGATTGCTCACCGCTGTCAACTGGCACCGGAACCCGGGCGGGGCTTTTCTGAACTCTCGACCGCTTCGCGCCAAAAAAATTCACGTTCCTAAGTCGGTCACTTAATGATTTTTGGACATTGTCACGCGGCGCCGCCTTGGGCGGCGGAGAATATGCGTCTATTGGACTGTCTTTACGAAATTTTGGCAATTTATTGAGATTTTCTCGCGTTAACTTGGGTTTTGTATTTCCACGGTCCAAGACGGCCCGCAACCTCTCGATAAGGGTGTCAACCGTCGACTGGTGAGATCCTGCTGCCTTAGAAGCATCCTTCCTGTCCGGCCTACCATTTGCATCGACAACACTATTGCTATCTTCCCTGGTCCCGCTGGCCGTGGGTGATCGCGGTGGCACCGAGCTAGGTGGCACCGGTGCGTCTGTCGCTTCCGCTCCCGGTTGCGATTGCGATTGCGTTTCCGAAACCGAAGGGTCTTTGGCGCGATCGTGCGAATTCGACGTCCGTGGTTCGGCTGGAGGACTGTTCTTTTGGTACCCATGCATCGCTTCGCCTGTCCGGCTGGCTGTGGGTGAACGGAAATTTTCAAGCTAGTTGTCGCCCAATTTGTTCAAATTACGCTGCCGTTTTGAGTTCTGGGTGATGCTCCTTTCGATCCGCATTACTTGCG